>JBFGFQ010000054.1:0-15331 GCA_041579495.1 Nocardioides sp. | reverse complement strand
GGGGCCGCGACCGGCGCGTCGGCCGCGCTGGTCGAGGAGCAGCTCGTGGAGGTCGTGGGGACCCAGGTGCGGGCCCGGGTCGGGGTGTGCGTGGCCCCTGACGGCATCGCCGGCTTCGCTGCGGCGTACCAGCTCGCGAGCCGGGCCGCCGAGACGATGCCGCGTGGCACGACCGGCGCCGTGGCGGTCTCGCAGCGGCTGCCCGAGGTGCTGCTGGCCGGTTCGCCCCAGGTGGCCCCGCTGCTGCTGCGCGAGACGCTGGGTCCGCTGCTGGCCCAGCCCGAGGCGCAGTCACGCACCCTCCTCGACACCCTCGCCGCGCTGCTGCGCCACGACGGCTCGCCCACGCACGCCGCCGAGGAGCTCTACTGCCACCGCAACACCGTGATCTACCGCCTCAAGCAGATCGAGGAGCTGACCGGGCGGTCCCTGTCGAGCCCCCGCGACAAGCTGCTGCTCGAGCTGGCCCTGATGGCCCGCGACCGCTGACCCGCCCGCCCTCGGCCTGCGCGTCGTCGGTCGAGCCTTCGGCCCTCGCTGCTCGACCAGCGGTGGGTCAGGGGTGCAGGAGGGGGCGGAAGAGCGCCAGGGTCTCCTCGACGGCGCGGTCGGCGGCCTCGGAGTGGCGGCCCATGTCGACGAAGCCGTGGATGAGGCCGTGGAAGACCTCGTGCTGCACCGGCACGCCGGCGGCCTCCAGGGCACGCGCGTAGGCGTTGCCGTCGTCGCGCAGCGGGTCGAGCTCGGCGGTGACCACCACGGCCGGGGCCAGCCCGTCCAGGCGCCCGTGCAGGGGCGAGAGTCGCGGGTCGGAGGGGTCGAGGTCGGCGGCGTCGCCGACGTACTGGGCGCCGAACCAGGCCATCGTGGCCGTGTCGAGGAAGTAGCCCTCGGCGTTCTCGGAGTGCGAGGGGTAGGAGCCGGCCGAGTCGGTGACGGGGTAGATGAGCAGCTGTCCGGCCAGCGCGCGGCCCTCGTCGCGCAGCACCTGCGCGGTGACCGCGGCGAGGTTGCCGCCGGCGGAGTCGCCCGCGACGCCCATCGCCGCGGAGCCCCCGAGGTCGGCGAGGTGGTCGTGGACCCAGTGCGCGGCCGCGAGCACGTCCTCCAGGCCCGCCGGGAACGGGTGCTCGGGGGCGAGGCGGTAGTCGACCGAGACCACGACGGCCTCGCAGCGCGAGGCGATCAGGCGGCAGGTCAGGTCGTGGGTGTCGAGGTCGCCGATCACGAAGCCGCCGCCGTGGAAGAACGCGACCGTGGGCAGCTGCTCGAGGTCGCTGTGGGGGCGGTAGACCCGGCCGGGACGGGCTCCGGCCCCGCCGGGCAGGCGGACCTCCTCGACCGAGGCCATGTCGGGCAGCACCGACGGGTCGCGCAGGTCGACGGCCAGGGTGCGGAACCCGGCGCGGGCCTCGTCGGCGGAGCCCTCGTGCATCGGCGGGGTGCCGGCCTGCTCGAGGAAGGTGAGCAGGGTGGCGAGCTGCGGGTCGATCGGCACGGGTGGGTCCTCCTGGTGGTGCGGTCGGGTGGGGGCGGTGCTGGGGGTCAGACGAAGGCGCTGATGCCGGTCTCGTCGCGACCGATGAGCAGCTTCTGGATCTGGCTGGTGCCTTCGTACAGCGTCATCACGCGCGCGTCGCGCAGGTACTTGGCCGGCGGGTACTCGTCGACGTACCCGGCCCCGCCGTGCACCTGCAGGGCGTTGTTGGCCGCGCGCACCGCGGCCTCGGAGGCGAAGAGCTTGGCCTTCGAGGCCGCCACCCCGTAGGGCTCGCCGCGGTCGATGAGGTCGGCGCAGCGCCAGGCCAGCAGGCGCGCCGCGTCGGCGTCGAGCGAGATGTCGGCGATCATGTCCTGCACCAGCTGGAAGCCGGCGAGCGGACGGCCGAACTGGGTGCGCGAGGTGGCGTACTCGACCGCCGTCTCGAGGCAGCCCTGGACGATGCCGACGCAGCCCGAGGCCACCGCGAGCCGGCCCTTGTCGAGGGTGCTCATCGCGATCTTGAAGCCGGTGCCCTCCTCGCCGAGCATCGCCGAGGCCGGCACCCGCACCCCGTCGAGGAACAGCTCGGCCGTGGCCTGGCCGCGCAGCCCGAGCTTGCCCTTGATCTCGCGGGCCTCGAAGCCGGGGGCGTCGGTGGGCACCAGGAACGCCGAGATGCCGCGCGGGCCGTCGCCGCCGGTGCGGGCGAAGACCAGCGCGACGTCGGCCCAGGTGCCGTTGGTGATGTAGAGCTTCTGGCCGTCGAGGACGTAGTCGTCGCCGTCGCGGCGGGCGCGCGTGGTCAGGTTGCCGGCGTCGGAGCCCACGTCGGGCTCGGTGAGGCCGAAGCAGCCGAGCTTGGTGGCGCTCGCCAGCTGCGGCAGCCACTCCTGCTTCTGCTCCTCGCTGCCGTGGAACAGGATGGACTTGCCGACCAGGCCGCTGGAGACCGAGACGATCCCGCGCAGCGCCGAGTCGGCGCGGCCGAGCTCCTCCATGGCCAGCGAGTACGTCACGTAGTCGCCGCCGAGGCCGCCGTACTCCTCGGGGATGGTCAGGCCGAAGAACCCGATCTCGGCCATCTTCGGCACGATCGCGAGGTCGACGGACTCGGCGCGGTCCCACTCGACGCGGTGCGGCACCGCCTCGCGGTCGAGGAAGTCGCGGGCCAGGGCCCGGAAGGCCTGCTGCTCGTCGTTGAGGGAGAGGTCCATGGGGTCATCCTGCCTTGGGGGTGGGGGACGGGAGGTCGATGAGACGCGCGAGCGCGTCGCGGTGGGAGTCGGGGCTGCCGAGCAGCACGTGGTCGGCCTTGGCCCGCTTGAGCCGCAGGTGCACGGGGCTCTCCCAGGTCATGCCGAGCCCGCCGTGCAGCTGCACGGCCTCCTCGGCCGCGTGCACCGCGACCTCGGAGCAGAAGGCCTGCGCCACGGCCACCGACACCGGTACGTCGGTCGCGGCGCCCAGCGCGGCGGCGGCGTGCGCGGCGACCGCGGAGGCCTGCCCGACCTCGGCGTACAGGTCGGCCAGGCGGTGCTTGAGCGCCTGGAAGCCGCCGACGACGCGGCCGAACTGGCGGCGCTCGGAGAGGTGCGCGACGGTCTGCTCGAGGCACCAGGCGGCGATGCCGGCCTGCTCGGCGGCCAGCAGCCCGGCCGCCGTGGCCAGGGCGTGGTCGAGCGCGGCGGTGACGGTGTCACCGGTGGCCAGGGGCGTGCCCGCCCCCTCGAGGGGGACGTCGAGGCGGACGTCGGTGAGCGGGCGGGTGGCGTCGAGCGAGGTGACCGCGGTCAGGGTGACGCCCTCGGCGCCCGGGTCGACCAGGTGCAGGGCGGGCCCGTCGGGACCGTCCACGGGGACCAGCAGCAGCTCGGCGGGCAGCCCCACCACGCCGCGCACGTCGCCGACCAGGCGGCCGTCGGCGCTGCGGGGCACGGCCCCGCGCGACCAGCCGGTCGCCGAGCGGGTGGCGGCCGGCACGACCAGCGCGGCGGTGCCGCCCTCGGCCAGCCGGGCCAGCGGCTCGGTGGCGCCGAGCCTGACGAGCAGGGCGGTGGCCAGCACGGCGCTGGTCAGGAACGGGACCGGCGCGCAGGCACGCCCGCACTCCTCGGCGACCACGGCCGCCTCCCGCGGTCCGGCGCCGGCGCCGCCGTGCTCCTCGGGCACCAGCAGCGCGACCAGCCCGAGGTCGCGCGCGAGCGCGGTCCAGGCGGGCGCGGTCACGTCGTCGGTGCCGTCGGCCAGCGCGGTGAGCGCCTCGGTGGGGCAGGTCTTGGCGAGCACCGCTCGCACCGAGCGGCGCAGGTCGGTCTCGACGTCGGTGGCGAGCAGGTCGAGCTCGGGGGCGGGAGGCAGCGTGGGGGCGGTCATCGGGGCAGGTCCTTCCACGCCACGTCCTTGTCGACGCGCGGTTCGCCGGGCAGGCCGAGGACGCGCTCGGCGATGATGTTGCGCAGGATCTCGGACGTGCCGCCCTCGATCGAGTTGCCCTTGGCGCGCAGGTAGCGGTAGCCCGCGTCGCGGCCGGTGAAGTCGACCTTCTCGGGCCGGGTCAGGGTCCAGTCGTCGTAGCGCAGGCCCTCCTCGCCGAGCAGCTCGACCTCGAGCGCCGAGAGCTGCTGGGCGAGCCGGGCGAAGACCAGCTTGGTGGCCGAGCCCTCGGGGCCGGGGGCCCCGACGGCCAGCTGCTGGCGCACCCGGCTGCCGGTGATCCGGGCGGCCTCGGCCTGCACCCACAGGTCGAGCAGGCGCTGGTGGGCGCCGTGCGTACGACGCTCGGGGTGCGCGCGCCAGGTCGCGGCGACCTTGCCGACCATCCCGGCCTCGCGCGGGACGGCCTGGCCGCCGATCGAGACCCGCTCGCTGTTGAGCGTGGTGTTGGCGATGCGCCAGCCCTCGCCGACGGCGCCGAGGAGCTGGGTGCCGGGCACCCGCACGTCGGTGAGGAAGACCTCGTTGAACTCGGCCTCGCCGGTGAGCTGACGCAGCGGGCGCACCTCGACGCCGGGCTCGCGCATGCCGAGCAGGAAGTAGCTCAACCCGCCGTGCTTGGGCACGTCGGGGTCGGTGCGCGCGACCAGGATCGCGAAGTCGGCCAGGTGCGCCGAGGAGGTCCACACCTTCTGCCCGTTGACGACCCACTCGCCGGTGGCCTCGTCGGGCACGGCGCGGGTGGCCACGGCGGCGAGGTCGGAGCCGGCGCCGGGCTCGGAGAAGAGCTGGCACCAGATCTCCTCGCCCAGCCACAGCGGGCGCAGGAAGCGCCGGTGCTGCTCGGGGGTGCCGTGGGCCAGGATCGTCGGGGCGGCCATGCCCAGGCCGATGCCGTTGCGCTCGGGGGCGTTGTCGGGCGCGCCGGCCGCGGCCAGCAGGTCGTCGACGTGGGGCTGCAGGTCCCGGGGCAGCCCGAGGCCGCCCAGGCCCTCGGGGAAGTGCACCCAGGCCAGGCCGGCGTCCCACCGGGCGCGCAGGAACTCGGCGCGCCCGGTGGTGGCGGGGTCGTGCTCCTCGAGCAGCGTGGCGACGCGTCGCTCGAGGTCGTGCCGCTGCTCGCTCACGAGGTGGCGGCGGTGTGCTGGGTCTGCTTGCGGATCTCGGCCTTGGCCAGCGAGTTCTTGTGCACCTCGTCGGGGCCGTCGGCGAAGCGCAGGGTGCGGATCGAGGCGTAGGCGTTGGCCAGCGGGAAGTCCTGCGACAGACCACCGGCGCCGTGCACCTGGATGGCCTTGTCGAGGATCCACTGCACCGTCTTGGGGGTGGCGATCTTGATGGCCTGGATCTCGGTGTGCGCGCCCCGGGCGCCGACGTTGTCCATCATCCAGGCGGTCTTGAGCACCAGCAGCCGCAGCTGCTCGAGGCGTACCCGCGACTCGGCGATCCAGTCGCGCACCACGCCCTGCTCGGAGATGGCGCGGCCGAAGGCGACCCGCGAGTCGGCGCGGGTGCACATCAGCTCGATGGCCTTCTCGGCCACGCCGATGGCGCGCATGCAGTGGTGGATGCGGCCGGGGCCGAGGCGGGCCTGGGCGACGCCGAAGCCACCGCCCTCCTCACCGATCAGGTGCGAGACCGGCACCCGCACGTCCTCGAAGCGCAGCTCGGCGTGCCCGCCGTGCTCGTGGTCGTCGTAGCCCATCACGTGCATCGGGCGCACCACCGTGAGGCCGGGGGTGTCGCGGGGCACCAGCACCTGGCTCTGCTGGCGGTGCCGCGAGGCGCTCGGGTCGGTCTTGCCCATCACGATGAAGATCTCGGCCTGCGGGTTCATCGCGCCGGTGATCCACCACTTGCGGCCGTTGATGACGTACTCGTCGCCGTCGCGCACGATCGAGGTCTCGATGTTGGTGGCGTCGGAGGAGGCCACGTCGGGCTCGGTCATCGCGAAGGCCGAGCGGATCTGCGCCTCCATCAGCGGGCGCAGCCAGCGCTCCTGCTGCTCGGGGGTGCCGAACATCGCCAGCACCTCCATGTTGCCGGTGTCGGGCGCGGCGCAGTTGAGGGCGGCCGGGGCCAGGTGGCCCGCGCGGCCGGTGATCTCGGCGAGCGGTGCGTACTGCAGGTTGGTCAGCCCGGCGCCCAGGTCGCCGTAGTGGCCCACCGGCAGGAACAGGTTCCAGAGCCCCCGGCTGCGCGCCTCGGCGCGCAGCTCCTGCAGCACCGGCGCGGTCGACCAGGCCCAGCGGTCGTCGAGGCCGGCGAGCTGGTCGGCGAAGACCTGCTCGTTGGGGTGGACGTGGTTGTCCATGAAGTCGAGCAGGCTCTCGCGCAGCTCCTCGGTGCGGGCGTCAAAGGCGAAGTCCATGGTGGGGTCCCTTCCGGGGGTCAGAGGTGCGAGGTGGCGGCGAGGCCGGCGGCCAGCAACGGCGGCACCGCCTCGCCGATGGCGTCGAAGCCCTCGCCCACGGTCTGTCCGTGGGCGTGGCGGTAGTGGATGCCCTCGAGGATGACGGCGAGCTTGAGGTGGGCCAGGCCGAGGTGGAAGTCCATCGGGCCCAGGTCGCGCCCCGAGGCGTCGGCGTACGCCGAGAGCTGGTCGTCGGCGGAGGGGTAGCCCGGCGCGGCGGAGACGTCGGCGAGCCCGGCGTCGGCCACCGAGGCGCCGGAGCCGGCCACCAGGTCGGCCAACCGGTCGTAGACCACCAGCAGTGCCAGGTCGGTCAGCGGGTCGCCGAGCGTGGCCATCTCCCAGTCGACGACCGCGCGCACCGGCTGCGGGTGGTCGGGGTCGACGAGCAGGTTGTCGAGGCGGTAGTCGCCGTGCACGACGGCCGGGGCGCCGTCGGGCGGCACGTGGGCGGCCAGCCGCTCGAGCAGCAGGTCGGCGTCGGGCAGGTCGCGGCTGCGCGAGCCCTCGAGCTGGCGGCCCCAGCGCCGCACCTGGCGCTCCAGGAACCCGGCCGGGCGCCCGAGGTCGCCCAGGCCGACCGCGTCGGGGTCGACGGCGTGCAGGGCCGCGAGCACCTCGACCATCCGCCCGACCAGGTCGCGGGTGCGCTCGGGGCCCAGCGGCTCGAGCTCGGCGGCGCGGCGCAGGGCCACCCCGTCGACGACCTCCATCAGGTAGAACGGCGCGCCGAGGACGGCGTCGTCGGCGCAGTGCGCGTGCATCCGCGGGACCGGCACCGGGGTGCCGGCCAGCGCGTCCATCACCCGGAACTCGCGACCCATGTCGTGGGCGGTGGCCTGCACGTGGCCCAGCGGTGGGCGGCGCAGCACCCACCGGCGCGCGGGGTCCTCGCGCACGTGCAGCGCGTAGGTGAGGTTGGAGCGCCCGCCGGCCAGCAGCCGCGCCTCCAGCGCGTCGGCGCCCGGCATCTCCCCGGGGCGCTGGGCGTCGTACCAGCGCTGCACCGCGCCGAGGTCGAGCCCGGGCAGGGAGCCGCTCACGCGGTCCCGCCGAGGTGGTCGTCGAGCTTGGCCTGCAGTCGCCGCATCCCGCCCAGCCACCGGTCGGTGTCGTTCGCGCGGGCGGCGTAGTAGGCAGCGACCTCCGGGTGCGGCAGCACCAGGAACCGGTCGTCGGCCAGGGCGTCGACCCAGCAGCCGGCGACGGCCTCGGGGGTCAGCGCCTCGTCGTGGGAGAGCAGGTCCTGCAGCGGGCCGGCCTCCTCCAGCATCCGGGTGCGCACGCCCTGCGGGCAGATCGCCTGCACGGTGACGCCCCGGTGGCCGTAGGTGACCGAGAGCCACTCGGCGAAGCCGACCGCGGCGTGCTTGGTCACCGAGTACGGCGCGCTGCCGATCATCGTGAGCAGACCCGCCGCCGACGCGGTCACCACGAAGCGTCCGCCCGGCCCGCCGGCCTCGGCGGAGGCCACCCAGTCGGGCACCAGCAGTCGCGCGGCGCGCACGTGGGCCATCACGTTGACGTCGACCACGCGCTCCCACACGTCGTCGGGGGTCTGCAGGCTGTCGGGCCCGCCGGCGCCGTCGATCCCGGCGTTCGCCAGGTAGAGGTCGATGCGTCCGAGCTCGCTGGTGGCCTCCTCGACCAGGGCGCGCACGCCCGCGTCGGAGGAGCAGTCGCCGGGGACCGCGACCGCGCCGATCTCCTCGGCAGTGCGGCGTACGGCGTCGGCGTCGAGGTCGTTGACCACGACCCGGGCGCCCTCGGCCACCAGGCGGGTCGCCAGCGCGCGGCCGATGCCGCCGGCGGCGCCGGTGTCGACCCCGCCGCGGCCGGCCAGCGCCTCGTGACCGGTCATCACACGCCGCCGGTGAGGGTGACGCCGCCGTCGATCAGCAGGGTCTGGCCGGTGACCCAGTCGGCGTCCTGGGAGAGCAGGAAGGCGACCGCGCCGGCGACGTCCTCGGGCACGCCGAGGCGCTTGAGGGGGTACTGCGAGGAGACCTCCTCCTCGCGGCCCTCGTAGAGCGCCGAGGCGAACTGGGTCTTGACCACGGCCGGGGCGACCGCGTTGACGCGGATGGTCGGGCCGAGCTCGACGGCCAGCGACTCGGTCAGCGAGATCATCATCGCCTTGCTGGCGCCGTACATCGAGATGCCCGGGGCGGGCTTGACGCCGCTGACCGAGGAGATGTTGACGACCGAGCCGCCGTGCTCGCCCATCCAGGCGCGGTGCGCGGCCTGCACCCAGGCCAGGGCGCCGATCGCGTTGACCTCGACGATCTTGCGGGCGGCGTCGAGGTCGAGGTCGACCAGGGGGCCGTAGGCGGGGTT
Source organism: Nocardioides sp. (assembly GCA_041579495.1). Taxonomy (GTDB): domain Bacteria; phylum Actinomycetota; class Actinomycetes; order Propionibacteriales; family Nocardioidaceae; genus Nocardioides. The sequence continues at coordinate 6,665 of JBFGFQ010000054.1, read as the reverse complement.
GATGCCGGCGTTGTTGACCAGCAGGTCGAGGCTGCCGAAGGTCTCCACGGCGCGGGTGACGACCTCGTCGCGGTGCGCCGGGTCGTCGGCCTTGCCGGCCACGGCCAGGGCGACCTCGGGGCCGCCGAGGGCGGTGACGGCCTCCTCGAGGGCCTCGGGCTTGCGGGCGGTCAGCACGACGCGCGCGCCCTCGTCGACGAGTCGCTGGGCGATGCCCAGGCCGATCCCGCGGCTGGCGCCGGTCACGACGGCGGTGCGGCCCTTGAGTCCCTGCATGGTGCTCCCTCTCGAGTGGGTCGTTGCGCTCTGACTAAGCGCTTGCTTACTCTGACGTCATGACCGCCGCCCGTCAACCCTCGATCCCCGACGCCCGCCAGCGGCTGGTCGAGGCGGCGGTGGCGTCGTTCGCGGCGCGCGGCTTCCACGGCACCACCACCCGCGACATCGCCGCCGGCGCCGGGATGAGCCCGGCCGCGCTCTACGTGCACCACCGCTCCAAGGAGGAGCTGCTGCACCTGATCTCCCGCGAGGGCCACCTGCGCACGCTCGCGCTGGTGCAGGCCGCGGTGGCCGAGCACGACGACCCGGTCGCGCAGCTGACCCGGCTGGTGGAGGACTTCGTGCGCCACCACGCGCTGACCCACACCACCGCGCGGGTCATCAACTACGAGATGGCCGCCCTGTCGGCCGAGCACCTGGCCGAGATCCAGGAGCTGCGCCGGCGCATCGACGCGGTGGTGCGCGACGTCATCGAGCGCGGGGTCGCGGCCGGGGTGCTCGCCACCCCCGACCCCGCCATGACCGCCACCGCCCTGCTCTCGCTGGGCATCGACGTGGCGCGCTGGTACCGCGACGGCGCCGGCTGGACCCCGGACCAGGTCGCCGAGCACTACCGCGACCTGGCGCTGCGGATGGCCGGCGCCTGAGCTCCGACTAGTGAGCAGCGAGGGCGCCGCGAGCCGGCCGGCTCGGCGTACGGCGCCCCGACGCTCCGCGTGGTGGGTGGAGTGGTCACGGACGACACCTGGTGGGCTCTTCGCGCTGTCGGGACCGACCACTGCGGGCTCGGTGTGCGGCCTGCGTGGTGCCGGCGGGGGTCTCGACGGGCGGTCGTCGCTGGCGCTCCTCCCTGCTCGACCAACGGTGGGCGGCTCGGCGTGCGCCGGGGCGGTCAGGCCTCCTGGAGGGAGTCCACGACCAGGTCGGCGACCTCTGCGGCGTCGTCCGCGTCGGCGGCGGTGATGGTGATGGTGACGAGGTCGTCGCCGACCTGGGTGAGCAGCACCTCGAACTGCGCCTGAAGTCCGTTGATGTCGAGGGCGTAGTCGGTGCGCAGCACGTCGCCTACAGCGGAGTCGACGGTGGTGACGTCACCTGACGAGTCGGCGAAGTGTGCGACCTGGAGCGCGAACTGGGCTTCGTTCGGCAGCGAGCCCGAGTGGTGCAGCACGTTGACGTTCGTGAGGATCCCACCACGGGCGCCACCATCGGCCACCGCGAACAGATCGATGGACTCCATGGTCTTCACGAGCTGCTCGCGCGGGACGCCGAGCCGCTCAGCAAGCGTGGTCATGACCGGGTTCTTCTCGCCGCCCTCCTTCAACGCTTCCGCGCCGTCGAGGGTCTTCCACCCCTCGGGCAGGCGCAGGCGCACCTGGTCGGTGCTGACCTCCTGGGTGCCGTCGCCGCTCTCGGTCGTCGGGGAGTCGGCGGCCGACGAGGAGTCGGCGGACGAACCGGCGCCGGGTTCGTCGTTCCCGCACCCGGTCAGTCCTCCGGTCGTCAGGACGACGAGCAGGGCGAGGGCGGCGGACACGGTGCGGGGGCGGAGGATCACGCCCGCACGGTACCCGCTCGATCGCCCCCACTTGCGTGCCGCTCCCACACCTCGGCGGCCGCCGCGACCGCCAGCGCCAGGACCGCGCCGGCGACGATGTCGACGAGGTAGTGCTCGGCGAAGTAGACCAGCGCCAGGCTCATCAGGGCGGGGTAGGCCAGCAGCGTCCAGCGCCACGACGAGCGCAGCCGCTGCACGCCGTGCACGGCGACCAGGAACGCGATGCCGGCGTGCAGCGAGGGCATCGCGGCCACCGGGTTGCCGACGCCCTGCAGCACCAGGTCGAGACGCCCGATGCCCAGGTCGTCCCAGCCGCGGCCGGTGATCCGGGTGACCTCGCCCATCAGGCCCTCGCGCGAGGCCATCCACGGCGGGGCCATCGGGTAGAGCACGTAGACGACCAGGGCGCCGAAGCAGATCATCAGGTAGCGGCGCATCCACCGCACCCACGCCGACCGGTCGCGCACCCACAGCACCGCGGCCAGGCTCAGCCCGACGAGGAAGTGGCTGGCGTAGACGGTGGTGAGCGCGACGTCGTACCAGCGCGGCGGGGCCGCGCGCAGGCACGGGTCGCCGCACCACGCGGCCTGCAGGTGCTCGGTGGGGGTGGTGCCGCCGCCGAGCCACTCGTCGACGCGGATCGGCATGGTCCAGTGCACCGGCAGGCCCAGCTCGTCGGTCAGCCCCCGGCTGTAGAAGTAGACGACCAGGCCGAGCATCGGCAGCGACCAGTCGCGCAGGAAGCGGAGGTGGTGGCGGGCCGGGGCCTCGACGTCCCACGCGACCGTGCCCAGCCACAGCCAGGCGAAGACCTGGACGGTGTCGTTGGGGATGCCCAGCGTGCTCGACCACACCACCAGCGCCACGGCGTACGCCGCCAGGGCGAGCGCACGGGGCATGCGACGAGCCTACGGCGCAGCACGGCCGGGCGACCCCCGGAGGAGCCGCCCGGCCGTGGCTGGTCGAGGCGGGGGTGGGACCGCGGTCAGGCGATGGCCAGCGGGTCGAGGTCCTCGTGGTCGGTGACCCGTCCGGCCAGGCCCGCCAGGTGGTGGGAGCCGTCGCCGAGCAGGTGCTCGAGCATCGTCAGCACCGAGGTGTAGGAGCCGACGGCGTACTCGGCGGTCATGCCGATGCCGCCGTGCAGCTGGATCGCCTCCTGGCCCACGTGCCGCCCGGCGCGGCTGACCTGCAGCCCCGCCCGGGCCGCGGCGTCGCGGACGGCGACGGGGTCGCCGCTCTCGACGACCATGGTGGCCCACTGCACGAGGCTGGTGGCCAGCTCGAGCGAGACGTACATGTCGGCGGCCCGGAAGGTCAGCGCCTGGAAGGTGCTCAGCGGGACGCCGAACTGCTTGCGGCTCTTGAGGTACTCGGTGGTCTGCGCCAGCGCCACCTCCATCGCCCCGATGGCCTGGTTGCCGGCCATGATGCGGCCCAGGTCGAGGATGGTGGCGATGCTCGAGGTCAGGTCGCGGCCCGCCTCGCCCAGCGGGGTGGCCGGGGTCGCGTCGAGCACCACCTTGGCCGCGCGGCCGCCGTCGTACGTCGGGTAGCCGCTGCGGGTGGTCGCCTCGCCGTCGACGACGAAGAGGCCGGTGCCGCCGTCGGGCAGCCGGGCGCTGACCACGAGGGTCTCGGCGCGGGCGCCCTGCACGACCGGCTCCTTGGTGCCGGAGAGGGTCCAGGAGCCACCCTCCTCGGAGGCGGTCACCGCCGCGGCGGTGGGCTCCCAGCGCGAGCCGGGCTCGTCGTGGGCGAGGGCCAGCAGCCGCTCGCCGGCCGCGAGCGAGCCGAGCAGCTCGGAGCGCTGCTCGGCGCTGCCGCAGGCCTGCACCAGGCCGCCGGCCAGCACGACCGCGGTCAGGTAGGGCTCGGGGGCGACCACGCGGCCCAGCTCCTGGCACACGATCGCGATCTCGACCGGGCCGGCGCCGACGCCGCCGTCGTCCTCGGAGAACGGCAGCCCCAGCAGGCCCATCTCGGCCATCTGGGCCCAGGTCTTCTCCGAGAAGCCGGGGTCGGCCTTGGTGGTCTGGCGGCGCTGCTCGAAGTCGCCGTACGCCTTGGTCAGCAGCCCCCGGACCGCGTCGCGCAGCGCGTCCTGCTCGTCGTCGTAGGTGAAGTCCATGTCTGCTCCTCAGAGTCCCAGGATCGTGCGGGCGATGATCTGGCGCTGGATCTCGTTGGATCCGCCGTAGATCGAGGCCTTGCGCAGGTTCAGGTAGGTCGGGGTGGTGTGGTGCGTCCACTCGTCGAGGGCGCTGTCGTCGCCGGCGCCGGACGCGATGCTCGCGGGGCCGGCCAGGTCGACCATCAGCTCGCTGACGGCCTGCTGCAGCTCGGTGCCGCGCAGCTTGAGCACCGACGAGGCCGGGTGCGGCTCGCCGTCGGCGGAGTGCGCGACCACGCGCAGCGCGGTCAGCTCGAGGGCCAGCAGGTCGTTCTCGAGCTCGGCGATCCGGGCCGCGAGCAGCGGCTCGTCGGCGCGCTCGCCGGCCAGCGACTTGGCGCGGGCCAGGACCCGCTTGGTGGTGCCCACCGGGGCGACGCCGACACGCTCGTTGCCGAGCAGGAACTTCGCGATCGTCCAGCCGCTGTTGAGCTCGCCGACGAGGTTGTCGGCCGGCACCCGCACGTCCTCGAACCACACCTCGTTGACCTCGTGGCCGCCGTCGATGAGCTCGATGGGCCGCACGGTCAGGCCCGGGCTGGTCATGTCGATGAGCAGCATCGAGATGCCGGCCTGCTTCTTGACGTCGGGGTCGGTGCGCACGAGCGTGAAGATCCAGTCGCCGTGCTGGCCCAGGGTGGTCCAGGTCTTCTGGCCGTTGACGACCCAGTCGTCGCCGTCGCGCACCGCGGTGGTGCGCAGGCTGGCCAGGTCGGAGCCGGCGTCGGGCTCGGAGAAGCCCTGGCTCCACCAGATGTCGAGGTTGGCGGTCTTGGCCAGGAAGCGCTCCTTGAGCTCCTGGCTGCCGAACTGCGCGATCACCGGGCCGATCATGCTGGCGTTGAAGGCCAGCGGGGTCGGCACGCCGGCGCGCTGCATCTCCTCGTTCCAGATGTGGCGCTGCAGGTCGCTCCAGTCCTGGCCGCCCCACTCGGTGGGCCAGTGCGGCACGGCGAGGCCGGCCTTGTTGAGCGTCTGCTGGCTCTCGACGATCTGCTCCTTGGAGAGCTCGCGCCCCTCGATCACCGTGCGACGGATGTCCTCGGACACCTCGGTGGTGAAGAAGGTGCGCATCTGCTCGCGGAACTTCTGGTCCTCGGCGGACAGGGCAAGCTGCATCCGGGCCTCTCTCGGATCGGGGGGGCGCCCCGCGGCGCGGGGCGGGTCGTGACCATCATGCCCCCGCGAGCAACGTGCGGGGCACCTGGACCGGACCGCGTCCGCAGCCCGTGGCGGGCGGCCCAGTCGGTGTTGTGGCCCCCGCCCAAACCGCCGGGCAGCAGCCCCAGGTGCCGGGCTCACACGTCGACGGCGATCTCCTCGCCGAGCCGGGCGCCCTGGCGCAGCGCCAGCGCGTCGCCCGACCAGAACGTGCCCGGGTCGTAGTAGTTGCTGGGCAGGTCGTCGGGCAGCAGCCCCATGGCGACGTACGACGCCGCGACCACCTCGGCGCAGTAGGTCAGCTCGGCGGGTGCCGCGCGGCGTACCCGGCCGCGGATCCAGCGCCCCGCGAGCGCGGCCGTGCTGGGGAACGGCGTGCCGTCGAGGCGCGCGACGGTGCCGAGCAGCGCGTCCTCCATGGCCGGCGTGACCTCGGTGTCTAGCTGGCGCATCCAGGCGTCCTGCTCGTAGCGCCCGGTCCACTGCTCCACCGCGGCGCGCAGGTCGTGCAGCTGGACGCCGCGCTGGTGCTTGCCCGACCACACGTCGACCAGGCCCTTGCCGAGCTCGGCGTGCCACATCAGCGGCGGCAGGTCGTCGAGCACCACCGCCATCCCGACGTGGTTGACCGGGGCGTTGGTCAGCACCCGGATCGCCTGGTCGGCCGCCGACCGGCCGCGGAAGAGCCACAGGTCGCCGGTGCGGGTCAGCTCGACCGCCTCGTCCAGGCCGATGCTGTGGCCCCCGCGGGGCCGGCGCGGCCCGCGGTGGCGTGGGTGGTGGCGCTCCATGGTGGGAGAGTCTGGGCCATGAGGGCGAGCAGGGTGTGGAAGGTGCTGGGCGTGGCCGGGCTGGCCGGGGTGGCGGCGACGGGGGTGGTGGTGGCGCGCGACCAGCGGCGGCGTACCCGCCTGAGCCCCGACGAGGTGCGCGCCCGGCTGCACGAACGGGTCGCCGAGATCCGCGCGGACCCCGACGAGGGGAAGTAGCGCCGGCTCGGCGGGTGCCCTGGCCTGGCGTGAGGCGCCGCTCGGAGGTTGAGGAAGGCGCGCAGCGCCTGTCTCGAAACCACCGCTGTCCACAGGCTGCTGCGTCCCGTGCGTGGGGCTGCAACCTTCCGGGCAGGGCTCCGGCATGCCCTACACCTACATCCTCCAGTGCTCTGACGGCCGCTACTACGTCGGGAGCACCTGGGACCTCGATCGTCGTCTCGCCGAGCACAACGCCGGCACCGGTGCTGAGTTCACCAAGCGACGTCGTCCGGTCCGTCTCGTCTGGAACGCCCAGTTCGACTCCATCGCCGACGCCTTCGCCTACGAGAAGCGGATCCAGGGCTGGGGACGTGAGAAGCGCGAGGCACTGATCAGGGGTGACTTCGCAGCGCTGCCGGGTCTGGCGAGCCGCAGCTGGTCCGCTCGCCGGGGTCGGCGCACCTGACGCGGTGGTCTCGAGACGGGACTTCGTCCCTCCTCGACCTGCGTGGGGTGGCGGCGC
>JBFGFQ010000053.1:0-15472 GCA_041579495.1 Nocardioides sp. | reverse complement strand
TCGAGCGCCTCGGCCATCAACGACGTGGTCGCGGCCGGTGACATCCGCATCACCGCCGCCAACCGCTCGGCGCTGAACTCCGCGACCGCCGGCACCCCTGCACCACCGATCCAGGCGTCGCAGTCCCAGACCCGCTCCTGCTCACCCCAGGAGAGCCGGTGGTGGTCGTCGACGGCGGGGTTCAGGTCGCACCAGCGCAGCACCACCCGCAGGCGTCGTCGCTCGGCCCTGCGGACCTCCGCCTCGGCCTCGTGGGCGAAGTCGAGCAGCCACTCGGCGTCGAGGTCGTCGACCTCGAGAGGCTGCCCGTGACTGTCGGTCTCGATCATGACCCGATTCTACTCGAACAGGTGTTCGACAGCAATGGGCTGTCCCCAACTCGTTCGCGGCTCCCGGGCCTCTCCTGGGCCGGCTCAGCGTCCACGGCGCAACCGACGTACCGGTGGATGCCAACTCCGCCTGATGCCCTCGTACGGCGTGCTGGCACGTCACCGGGTCTCGACAGGCGTTCCTCGCTGGCGCTCGTCACTGCTCGACCAGCGGCGCCGAGTGGCGGAGGCTTCACCCGTTCGGCGGTGTGGGCGGGGCGCGCAGCGGGTAGCCGTGCGGCATGCAGAAGTCGGAGATCCGCGCCGCGGCGGGAGGTGCCGCCGTCGTCGGGGTCGCCTTCGGCATGGCGCGCTACGCCTACGGGCTCACGCTCCCGGACATGCAGGCCGAGTTCGACCTGTCGGAGCAGCTGACGGGCCTGGTGGCCAGCGCCACGTTCGTGGGCTACCTCGTCGGACTGCTCGGCGTGCCGTTCCTGGTGGCCCGCCGGGGGCCCCGGGCGCCGACCTCGGTCGGCGGGGTCTGCGGGGTGCTGGGCTGCGCGCTGGTGGCGGTGTCACCGTCGCCCGTCGTGCTCGCCGTCGGCGCGGTGCTGGCCGGGAGCGCGGCGGGCTGGGTGTGGGCGCCGTACTCCGACGTGCTGAAGGCCGTCGCCGCCCCGCGGCACCAGCCGACGCTGCTGGCCGTGGTCACCACCGGCACCGGTGTGGGCCTCGTCGGCCTCGGTGCGCTCGGCCTGCTGGCCCCCTTCGTGTCGTGGCGCCTGACCTGGGCGGGGATCGCGGTGGCCGCCGGGGTCGCCGCGTTCGCCAACCTGCGCCTGGTGCCGGCGCTCCCCCCGCCTGATGGCGGGGAGGGTGGCGGCCGGCTCCCGCTGGGGCGGTTGCTGGTCCCGCTGCTCTACACGGTGGCGTACTTCGTCGTCGTCACCGTCTACTTCACCTACGCCAGCGACGCCGCCGAGGAGGCCGGGCTGCCCGACTGGACGCCGGCGCTGGTCTTCGCCCTCATCGGCCTGGGCGGGCTGGTCGCCTTCTGGACCGGCCGGATGACCGCCGCCCTCGGCCCCGGCGGGGTGGGAGCCGCCAGCCTCGGCGTCGTCGGCCTCGCGCTGTGCGGCCTCGGGCTCGCCTCCGGCGCACCGCTCGTGCTCGGCTCGGCGGTCGTGCTGGGGGCCGGCTTCATGGTCGGGTCGTCGGTGCTGGCCATCTGGACCGCCCACGTCTCCCCCGACCGTCCCGGCACCGCCTTCACCCTGGCCCTGGTCGTCGGCGCGGTCACCTCGATCGTGACGCCCGCCGTCACCGGCGCCCTGGTGCCCAGCGCCGGCCTCGGGACCGTGCTGCTGCTCGCCGGCGCCCTCGGCGTGGCCTGCGCCGGCGCCCTGGCCGCCGGGGTCCCCGCCCGGGCCATCCGGGACCGGGCCAGGGCGCGCACGACCTAGGGTGCTGGCATGCACCCCCACCTCTCCGCCCAGCCGCCGAACCGCGAGGAGGTCGTGGGCCGCGGCATCGACTGGCTGGCCCGGTGGACCGTGCGCTGGCTGCTGGTCGCCCTCGGCGCGGTCGCCCTCGGCTGGCTGGTCGGCAAGGGCTGGTCGATCATCCTGCCGATCGTCCTGGCCCTCATCCTCACCACGGTCCTCCAGCCGCCGGCCCGCTGGCTGGAGCGGCGCCTCCGCTTCCCCGCCGCCGTCGCGGCCCTCACCGTCATCCTCGTCGGGCTCGGCCTGGTGAGCGCCCTGGGTGTCACCATCGCCCCCTCCGTCGGCGAGCAGGCAGTCGAGCTGGCCGACTCGGCCTCGCTCGGCCTCGGCGAGATCGAGCGGATGGTCGCCGAGAGCTCGCTGCAGATCACCCAGACCCAGGTCGAGACCGCCGTCAGCGCGGCCCAGGACCGGCTGCAGTCCAGCGCCAGCAGCATCGCCTCGGGCGTGCTGGTCGGGGTCGGCGCGGTGACCTCGGCGCTGATCACCTTCATCCTGACCCTGGTGCTGTCCTTCTTCTTCCTCAAGGACGGCCCCCACTTCCTGCCCTGGGTACGCCGCATGGCCGGCGACCGTGCCGGGCCGCACCTGGTCGAGGTGGGCGACCGGGCCTGGTCGACCCTCGGCGGCTTCGTGCGCACCCAGGCCCTGGTGGGCCTCATCGACGCGGTGCTCATCGGCGTCGGCCTCGTGGTCGTGGGCGTGCCGCTGGCGGTCCCGCTCGCGGTGCTCACCTTCATCGCGGCGTTCGCCCCCATCGTCGGGGCGGTCACCGTCGGCGCCCTGGCCGTGCTCGTGGCACTGGTGGCCAACGGATGGGTCTCGGCGCTGATCGTGCTGGCCATCGTGCTGGGCGTCCAGCAGCTCGAGGGCAACGTGCTGCTGCCGTGGCTGCAGGGGCGCAGCCTGCGCCTGCACGCCGGCGTGGTGCTGCTGACGATCGTGCTGGGCTCGACGCTCTTCGGCGTGGCCGGGGCGTTCCTGGGCGTGCCGGCCGTCGCGGTGCTGGCCGTGGTGCTGCGCTACCTCGACGAGCTGGTGCAGGAGCGCACCGGGCCTCGCGACGAGCCCGAGCCGGAGGAGACCGCCGAGCAGGACGAGCCGGTCGAGGACACCGAGCAGGCATGACGACGCCCGCCCCGCAGCAGCGCGGGACGGGCGTCGTACGTCGTGCGGGTGCGGCTCAGGCCAGCGCGGCGGCCACCGCGTCGTAGTCGGGCTCCTGGGCGATCTCGGGCACGAGCTGGCTGTGCAGCACGGTGCCGTCGGTGTCGATGACGACGACCGAGCGGGCCAGGAGACCGGCGAACTTGCCGTCGACGAGCTTCACGCCGTAGTCGTGGCCGAACGACGACCGGAAGGCCGAGGCGGCGACGACGCGCTCGATGCCCTCGGCGCCGCAGAAGCGGTTGAGCGCGAACGGCAGGTCCTCGGAGACGCAGATGACCTGGGTGTCGGCGAGGCCGGCCGCCATCTCGTTGAAGGCGCGCACGCTGGCGGCGCAGACGCCGGTGTCGACGCTGGGGAAGATGTTGAGCACGGTGCGCTTGTCGGCGGCGCGGGTGACCTCGGTGACGAGGTCGGAGGCGACGAGACGGAAGTCGGGCGCGGGGCTGCCGGTGGCGGGGAGGTCACCCACGAGCGTGACGGGGGTGCCTCCGAGTGCGGTGGTGGTCATGCGGAGGTTCTACCACCGCGCCCCAGCCGCCCGGTGCAGGTGTCCGGCCGGCGGCTCGGCTCAGGCCTTGACGGCCAGGACCGGGCAGGCCGCGTCGAGCAGGATGCGCTGGGCGTTGGAGCCGAGGATCAGCTTGCCGACCGGGGAGCGGCGGCGCAGCCCGATCACCAGCAGCTCGGCCTCGCTGTCGTTGGCCAGGCCGATGAGGTCCTCGGAGGGCTCGAAGCCGCGCACCAGCTGGCGCAGCTCGAAGTCGACGCCGGCGGCCTCGAGCTCGGAGCGGACCTCGTCGAGCTCGGTCTGCGTCCGGCTGGCCGCCTCGGAGTCGTACTCCTGACCGCCACGGTGCGACGAGACGACCACCAGCTTCAGGCCGCGCAGCTTGGCCTCCTCGACGCCTCGCGCCAGCGCGGCGCGCCCCTCGGGCTTGTTCACGTAGCCGACCACGACGGTGCCCATCGGTCCTCCTCGACAGCTCGGTGCGCACGGCCGTGCCGACCGCGCTCCTGGCACGCTAGCCGATCACGGCTCACCCCACCCGCCTGTGGAGGAGCGCGGCGGACGGCGCCCGCCACCGGCAGGCTGGACCTCGTGCGACCCGCCTCCTGCCCACCGCCCGCCGCTGCGGCACCCTCCCCCGCCGCCGGCGAGGGACTGCAGGAGCCGCTGCCGCGCGCGCTGGAGCGCGAGCTGCGCCTCGCGGTGCTGCACCACGTCGAGACCGAGCACCGCCGCCGGCACCCCACGGTCGTGCACGTGGGCAGCCCGGGCGGCCCCGAGGTCGTCTTCGCCTGCGCGCCCGGCGACCCCGACGACCTGGGGGTGCGCACCGACGTGCTGCTGGCGCTCCTGGCGCGCTGCCCCGCGCCGCGCCCGCTGGTGTGGGTCACCCGGCCCGGCGACCTCACCATGCAGGACGACGACGCCTGCTGGGTCGCGGCGACCAGGGCGGCGTCCGGCGAGCTCGGTCGTGGGGTCGAGCTGGTGCTGGTGGGCCGGCACGGGTGGCGCGACCCCCGCTCGGGGCTCACGCGCACCTGGAAGCGGCTGCGCGCCCGCTCGGGGTGAGGCTCCCCCGCCGGGTCAGTCCCAGGTGTGCACGGGCTCGTTGGAGTGCATCCGCTCGCGGTACTCCAGCACCGTCGCGCGCAGCGCGTCGTAGCGGTCCTGGTCGCCACGGCGCCGCATCCGCTCGACGAACCACTCCGCGCCGTTGACCCCGGTGAGGCAGCGCTGCTCGATGATGCCGAGCAGCCGGTCGCGCACGTCGGCCTCGACGCCCCACGACTCCAGCCCCTCGTGGGCCATCGGCAGCAGCCGGCGCAGCACCAGCTCGGTGGCGGGCACCTGGCCCACGCCGGGCCAGTAGACCTGGGCGTCGATGCCCTGCTGGGCGGCCACGTGCAGGTTCTCCTCGGCGGCGCTGAAGGACATCTGCGACCACAGCGGGCGCGGCGAGTCGACCAGCGCCCGCACCAGGCCGTAGTAGAAGGCGGCGTTGGCGACCGTGTCGACCACGGTCGGCCCGGCCGCCAGCAGCCGGTTCTCGACCCGCAGGTGCGGCACGTCGTCGACGACGTCGTACACGGGCCGGTTCCAGCGGTAGACGGTGCCGTTGTGCAGGCGCAGCTCGGACAGCGCGGGCGTGCCGCCGGCCTCGAGGACCTCGAGCGGGTCCTCGTCGTCGCTGACCGGCAGCAGCGCCGGGAAGTAGCGCACGTTCTCCTCGAAGAGGTCGAAGACCGAGGTGATCCAGCGCTCCCCGAACCACACGCGCGGGCGCACGCCCTGCGCCTTCAGCTCCTCGCTGCGGGTCTCGGTGGCCTGCTCGAAGAGGGGGATGCGGGTCTCGCGCCACAGCTCGCGGCCCAGCAGGTACGGCGAGTTGGCGGCCACCGCCAGCTGCGGCGCGGCGATCGCCTGCGAGGCGTTCCAGTACGCCGCGAACTGGTCGGGCGAGGTCTGCACGTGGAACTGGGTGCTGGTGCAGGCCGCCTCGGGCACGATCGAGTCGGCGGTGGTCTCGAGGGTCTCGGCACCGGAGATCGAGATCGCGATGTCCTCACCGCGCGCGTCGAGGATCTGGTCGCTCAGCAGCGCGTAGCGCGGGTTGGCGCTCAACGTCTGGCGGGTCATGTGGCCGTCGGCCAGGGTCGGCAGGATGCCGATCATCAGCAGGTGGGCGCCCACCTCGGAGGCCTTCGCCTCGGCGTCGTCGAGGTCGCGGCGCAGCTCGTCCTCGAACTGGGTCAGCCCGCCCTCGCGCAGCCGCGCCGGCGGCACGTTGATCTCGATGTTGTACTGCCCGAGCTCGGTCTGGAAGTCGGGGTCGGCGATCCGCTCGAGCACGTCGGCGTTCTTCAGCGCCGGGTCGCCGCGCTCGTCGATGAGGTTGAGCTCGACCTCGAGACCGGTCATCGGGTCGTCGGTGTCGAAGGCGGCCTCGCGCAGCATCCGCGCGAACACGTCGAGGCAGCGCCGCACCTTGGCCCGGTGGCGCGTGCGGTCGGCACGGCTGAACTCCTGGTCCTCGACCTCTTCACCCATGCGTCGAACCCTAGGGGCAGCGGCGGCCCCCGGGGACCCCCCTCAGGCGGGGCGCCCGGCGCCGGCCCAGGCGTGCGGGGGCACCGCCCGCTCGAGCAGCTGCGCCACGTAGCCACCGAGGGTGTGGTCGGGGTCGACGCTCAGGCACCGGTCGACCGCGCACCACGCCAGCGCGCCGCTGCCCGACAGCCACGCGGCGAAACTCAGCACGGCGGCGGCACCGGGCAGCCACTCGTCGGGGGTGCGGCGCACCACGTCGGACCACAGCACCACGTGGTGCGGGGCCTCCTCGCGGGTCATCAGCAGCCAGGCCACGTCGCGCACCACGGGGTCGGCGAGCGCCTGCACGAGCCCGGCGACCTCGTCGGGCTCCGGGACGCGGCCGGCGGCCAGGCACCCGGCCAGCAGCTCGGAGACCTCCTCGGCCACCAGCGCCGGCTCGTGCTCCAGCGCCCGCACCACCAGCTCGTGGGCGGCGGGGTCGGCGTCGAGGGTGGCGGCCAGCTCGGCGCGCGAGCGGTGGGTCACCCGGCCGTCGAGCACCGCCTGCACCCGCACCGGGTGTGCGGTGACGTCGTACGCCCGCCCCTCCCCGGGCCCGATCGCCGGGTGGTGGTGCCGCCCGTCGGCGCGGATCGTGTCGAGCACCCGGACGCCGGCCGCGGTGAACGCGTCGACCAGCGCGCGGACGCTGCGCCGGCAGCGCCGGGCGTCGTCGGTGTAGACGACCAGGAGCACCCGGGGCACGTCGTGGCGCACGGCGGGCTCGACCAGCAGGTCGCAGACCGCGGCGACCTCCGCGTCGGTGGCGTCGGGCGGGGGCAGGTCGAGCCGGGCGTGGAACTGGCGCGCGGCGCCGAAGGTCAGCATCACCACGCTCTCCTCCGGCTCGAAGCCGAGCAGCACCGGCACGACCGCCAGGACGTCGACGGGGTCGCGGGCCAGGAACGGCTGCGGGGACGGGGCGGGGGTCTCGGGAGTCGTCATGACCCGAGGCTGCTCGCGCCGGCGGACCGGGGCACCGGGTGCCGACCGGCCTGGGGAGACCAGCGCCCGGGCGGGCGCCTGTGCACGGTAGGTGGCCTGACGCGGGTAGCGTGCCGGGGTGCGTTCCCAGGCCTCGGTCCTCCACCTGGACCTCGACGCCTTCTTCGCCGCGGTCGAGCAGCGCGACAAGCCCTCCCTGCGCGGCAAGCCGGTCGTGGTGGGCGGCGTCGGCGGCCGCGGCGTGGTCGCGACGGCGTCGTACGAGGCCCGGGTGCACGGGGTGCGCTCGGCGATGTCGACGCGCGAGGCGCGCTCGCGCTGCCCGCACGCCGCGTTCCTGTCGGGACGCTTCCACGCCTACCGCGAGGCCAGCGGCGTGGTGATGGGCCTGCTGCGCGAGGTCTCCCCCCTGGTCGAGCCGCTCTCCCTCGACGAGGCCTTCGTCGACCTGGAGCAGGCCGGCCTGCCCGACCTGGAGGTCGCGACGGTCACCGCCTTCGCGCAGGACCTGCGCCGCCGGGTGCACGAGGCCACCGACGGGCTCACCGCGTCGGTCGGGGTGGCCACCAGCAAGCTGGTCGCCAAGATCGCCAGCGACCTCGACAAGCCCGACGGCCTGGTGGTCGTGGCGCCGGGCACCGAGCAGGAGCTGCTGCGCCCGATGCGGGCCACGATCATCCCGGGCGTGGGCCCGGCGACCGCCGAGCGGCTGCGCCGCGCGGGCATCACCACCGTCGCCGACCTCGAGCAGGCCGGCCTCGACGAGCTCGTGCGCCTGCTGGGCCGCGCGCACGGCGGCGGGCTGCACCTGCTCTCCCGCGCCCGCGACGACCGCCCGGTCGTGGCCGAGCGCGGGGCCAAGTCGGTCAGCGTGGAGGGCACCTACGACACCGACCTGTCCGACCTGCGCCTGATCGAGGGGCTGCTGGCCCGCCAGGCCGGCGAGGTCGCCGCCCGGCTGCGGACGGCCGGGCTGTCGGGGCGCACCGTGAGCATCAAGGTGCGCTTCCACGACTTCACCACCCTGAGCCGCTCCACGACGCTGGCCTCCCCCACCGACCACGGCCCCACCGTCGCGCGCAGCGCGCGGGCGCTGCTGGCCGAGCTCGTGGCCGGGCCCGACACCGGGCCACAGGTGCGCGCGGGGGTGCGGCTGCTCGGTGTCGGCGTATCGGGCCTGGCCGACTGGGTGCAGGAGGACCTCTTCGCCGAGGCCGACGCGGACGACGCGACCGACGACGAGGAGCTGCCCGAGCCGCCGCGGGCGCGCCACCTGGGGGCCTGGGCGCCCGGGATGGACGTCGAGCACGCAGAGCTCGGGCGCGGCTGGGTCTGGGGCGCCGGGCGCGGGGTGGTGACGGTGCGCTTCGAGACCCGCGAGACACCGGCCGGTCCGGTGCGCTCCTTCGCCGACGACGACCCGGCGCTCAAGGCCTGGGCGCCGCCGGCACCCCCGGACGAGGAGGACCCGCTCAGCGGGCTCGGCTGAACCGCACCGGGTCCCCCGGCCGCAGCTGCGCGCACTGCCACAGGTCCCGCGGCTCGACGACCGCGACGACCGGGTAGCCGCCCGTCGGCGGGTGGTCGGCCAGGAACACCACGGGCAGCCCGCTGGGCGGCACCTGCACCGCCCCGAGCACCATCCCCTCGCTGGGCAGCTCGCCCGCGTCGGCACGCGCCAGCGGCGCGCCCTCGAGCCGCAGCCCGACCCGGTTCGACTCCGCCCCGACGACGTACGCCGTCGCGCACAGCTCGCCGAGCGCGCCGGGGCCGAGGCGCTCGAGGCGCGGGCCGGGGTGCACCCGCAGCACGCCGGTGGGGGCGCCGGTCGGCGAGGCCGCGGGCGCCTCGGCCGCCGCGGGCGGGCGGGTCGGCGTCCCCAGGGACAGCACCTGGCCGGGCGACAGCACCGGCGGCCCGACCCCCGCGAGGGTGTCGGTGGCCCGCGAGCCCAGGACCGGCTCGACGTCGAGGCCGCCGGCCAGCGCGACGTAGCTGCGCACGCCGGTGGCCGGCACCCCCAGGCGCAGCACCGCTCCCGCCGGCACCAGCTCGGCACGCGCCAGCCCGACCGGGCGGTCGCCGACGGCCACGGGGACGGGGGCCCCGGTCACCGCCACCCACGTGGCGGCCACCAGCCGCACCTCGAGCCCGCCCAGGGTCACCTCGAGCAGCGCCGCGGCGGGGTCGTTGCCGACCAGCCGGTTCGCCAGGTCCGCGGCAGGACGGTCCAGCGGTCCGGCCCGTGGCACGCCGAGGTGGGCGAGCCCGGCGCGGCCGGCGTCCTGCACCGTGCTCAGCGGCCCGGTGGCCAGCACCTCCAGCCGTCGCGCGCCCGTCACGGGTCCACCGCCACGAAGCGGACGCGGGTGCCCGGCGCCAGCAGTGCGGGCGGGTCGCGCTCGACGTCCCACAGACGGGCGTCGGTGCGGCCGAGCAGACGCCAGCCGCCCGGCGAGGCGCTGGGGTAGACCCCGCACCAGGTGTCGGCGAGGGCGACCGACCCGGCGGGCACCCGCGGACGCGGGGAGTCCAGGCGCGGCACCGCCCACCCGTCGGGCAGGCCGGCCAGGTAGGCGAACCCGGGCGCGAAGCCGCAGAAGACGCTGACCAGCTCGAGCCCGGTGTGCCGGGCCACGGCCTCCTCGCGGGTGACGCCCCACAGCCCGGCCACGTCGTCGAGGTCGGGACCGTCGTAGACCACCGGCACCTCGACGGCCTCGCCGCGGTCGGCGACCGGTCCCCCGCCGGGCTCCGGGGCCCAGCGCGCCAGCAGGGCGGCGGTGGCGGCGACCTCGCCGGGGGCGAGGCCGTCGAGGAGGACCGTGCGGGCCGCCGGCACCACGTCGGTGGCCGTCACACCCTGCTCGCGCACCCAGGTGGCGAGCGCCAGCGCGGCCGCGGCGTCGGCCACCTCGGCCAGCAGGGCCGTCGGCCCGAAGGACCGCACCCGCACCGGGCTCATCGGGGGCTCACCGAGGGCTCACAGCCCGCGCAGCGTCCAGCCGGCGTCCTCGAGGGCGGCCCGCACCGCACGCGCGTGCTCCACCGCGCCCGGGCTGTCGCCGTGCACGCACAGCGAATCCAGTGCGGCGACACCCCCGGGCGGCTCGCGCAGCAGCCGCAGCGCCTGCTCGGCGACCCGGTCGGGGCCCTCGAGCAGGGCGCCGGGCTGCTCGCGGGGCAGCAGCCGGCCGTCATCGCCGTAGCCCCGGTCGGGGAAGCCCTCGTGGCGCACCTCCCGCCCGCGACCGGCGGCCAGCTCGAGCAGCACGCCCGGCATGCCGAGCACCGGCAGGTCGCCGGAGCCCTCCAGCACCGCCTCGGCCTGCTCGGGGTCGACCATCGTGCGGTGGTAGAGCGCCCCGTGGGGCTTGAGGTAGCGCACCGCGGTGCCTGCGGCGAGCGCGATCCCGGCCAGCGTGCCGACCTGGTCGGCGACCTGCTCGCGCAGCACGTCGGTGGCGACGTCGAGGCGACGCCGACCGAAGTGCTCGCGGTCGGCGTACGAGACCTGCGCGCCCACCGAGACCCCGCGCAGGGCGGCCTCCTCGCAGACCGCGCGCATGATCGCGGGCGAGCCCGCGTGGTAGCCGCAGGCGAGGTTCGCCGACGTCACGACGCCCAGCAGGGCGACGTCGTCGGTGACCTCCTCGCCGAGGTCGGCGTTCAGGTCGACGTACCGCATGTGCGGACGCTATCGCCCCGCCTCTAGGTTGGCAGGCATGTCCCCCACGACTCCCGAGCACCCTCCGGTCGCCCCTCCGGTGGCACCGCGCCGCCCGACGCAGCGCGAGATCCACGGCCGCACCCGCCACGACGACTACGAGTGGCTGCGGGAGAAGGACTCCCCCGAGGTCCGCGCCCACCTCGAGGCCGAGAACGCCTGGACCGAGGCCCGCACCGCCCACCTCGCCGACCTGCGCACCCGGATCTTCGAGGAGATCAAGGCCCGCACCCGCGAGACCGACCTGTCGGTGCCCACGCGCAACCGCGACCACTGGTACTACGGGCGCTCCTTCGAGGGCCGCGAGTACGGCGCCACCTGCCGGGTGCCCGTCGCCGGCCCCGACGACTGGACGCCGCCGACGCCCGCCGAGGACTGCGCCCCCGACCAGCCGGCGCTGCCCGGCGAGGAGGTGCTGCTCGACCTCGACGCCCTGGCCGAGGGCCACGAGTTCTTCTCCCTCGGCGGGGCCAGCATCAGCCCCGACGCCACCCTGCTGGCCTACAGCGTCGACGTGGTCGGCGACGAGCGCTACACCGCGCGGATCAAGGACCTGGCCAGCGGCGAGCTGCTGCCCGACGTCATCGAGGGCGTCATCCACGGCACCACCTGGGACCGTGCCGGCGAGAACCTCTACTACGCCACCGTCGACGAGTCGTGGCGCGCCGACAAGATCTGGCGGCACCGGCTCGGCACCGAGCAGTCCGAGGACGAGCTGGTGCACCACGAGCAGGACGGCCGCTTCTTCGTGGGCGTGGGCCGCACCCGCTCCGACCGGTTCCTGGTGGTGGCCTCGGGCAGCAAGACCACCTCGGAGTACCGCTTCCTCGACGCCGACGCCCCCGAGGCCGGCTGGCAGGTCTTCGCCGAGCGGGTCGAGGACGTCGAGTACTCCCTCGAGCACGCCGTGGTCGCCGGCGAGGACCGGTTCCTGGTGCTGCACAACGCCACCGGGCCCGACTTCGAGATCGCCAGCGCCCCCGTCTCCCCCACGCCCGCCGACGGCTGGGAGCCGCTGGTGCCGCACGACCCGAGCGTGCGCCTGGAGGAGGTCGACGCCTTCGCCGGCCACCTGGTCGTCCACCAGCGCAGCAACGGGCTGACCCAGCTGCGCATCATCGAGCTGGGCCCCGACGGCGTCGGCGACGACTACCTCGTGCCGTTCGACGCGCCCGTCTACACGGTCGGCGCGGGCGGCAACCTGACCTTCGACCAGCCCACGGTGCGCCTGGGCTTCACCTCGATGGCGGTGCCCTCGTCGGTCTACGACTACGACGTGCGCAGCCGCGAGCTGACCCTGCTGCGCCGCACGCCGGTCCTGGGCGGCTACGACCCGGCCGACTACGAGGAGCACCGGCTCTGGGCCACCGCCGAGGACGGCGAGCAGGTCCCGATCTCGATCGTGGCCCGGCGCGGCTCGCGCGAGGACGACGGCGGCGGCACCCGTCCGGTGCCGACGCTGCTCTACGGCTACGGCTCCTACGAGGCCTCCATCGACCCCTACTTCTCCATCGCCCGGCTCTCGCTGCTCGACCGCGGCGCGGCGTTCGCGATCGCGCACGTGCGCGGCGGCGGCGAGATGGGCCGGCGCTGGTACGACGACGGCAAGATGGCCAAGAAGCAGAACACCTTCTCCGACTTCGTCGCCTGCGCCCGCCACCTGATCGACACCGGCTGGTCGCGCCCCCAGACGCTGGTCGCCGAGGGCGGCAGCGCCGGCGGGATGCTGATGGGCGCGGTGGCCAACCAGGCGCCCGAGCTGTTCGCCGGCATCGTGGCGCAGGTGCCGTTCGTCGACGCGCTCACCACGATGCTCGACGCCACGCTCCCGCTGACGGTCACCGAGTACGACGAGTGGGGCAACCCCGAGGCCGACCCCGAGGTCTACGACTACATGGCCTCCTACGCGCCGTACGACAACGTCACCGAGCAGGACTACCCGGCGATCCTGGCCGAGACCTCGCTCAACGACACCCGGGTGCTCTACGTCGAGCCGGCCAAGTGGGTGGCCCGCCTGCGCGCCACCTCCCCCGACCACCGCCCCGACGTGCTGCTGCGCACCGAGATGTCGGCCGGGCACGGCGGGGTGTCCGGTCGCTACAAGTCCTGGCACGACCGTGCGTTCGCGCTCGCGTGGATCCTCGACCGGATGGGGCTGGCCGACGTCTGAGCGCGCAGCGGTGTGACCTCGCTCCCCCTCCGGGGTGAGGGCCATCCGTCCGCAGGTGGGCATCGAACAACTAGCGAGGGAAGCGAGGCCCTGAGAAGTCCCTGAGAGTTGGTTGACGATGCAACTCACGGGGCGGGCCGGACGTCCTTGTTGGTGAAGGCTCCACGGCAGGGCGGGAATCCGCACCACCGCAGGGGCGTTGAGACGACGTGGGAGCGCGAGAGCGACCACGTGACTGAGGAGGGGTTCCATGGCCACCCGCACCGCCACCCGTACCGCACCCGCCGCCGGACGCGAGATCGAGGGGCGGGACAGCGTCGGTCTCTACCTCGACGAGATCGCCCGCAACCCGCTGCTCGACGCAGCGGCCGAGGTCGACCTCTCCCAGACCATCGAGGCCGGTCTGTACGCCGAACACCTGCTCGCCGAGGGCCGCATCGGTCGCCGCAAGGGCGGCGCCCCCGGTCGCGCCTCCCAGGAGGAGCTCGAGTGGCTGGCCGAGCAGGGCCGCCAGGCGGTGGACACCTTCATCACCGCGAACCTGCGCCTCGTCGTCTCCATCGCCCGCAAGTACGGGCGGGCCCAGATGCCGATGCTCGACCTGATCCAGGAGGGCAACACCGGCCTGATCCGCGCGGTCGAGAAGTTCGACTACACCAAGGGCTACAAGTTCTCCACCTACGCCACCTGGTGGGTGCGCCAGGCGATCACCCGCGGCATCGCCCAGCAGGCCCGCGTCGTGCGGCTGCCCGTGCACGTGGTCGAGGAGCTCAACCAGGTCGGCGGCGCGCGTCGCACCCTGGAGCGCCAGCTGGGGCGCGACCCCGAGCCGGCCGAGATCGCCCTCGAGCTCGGCATGGACGTCGAGCGGGTGCTCGACCTGCTGTCGTGGGGTCGCGAGCACGTCTCGCTCGACACCCCGGTCGACGAGGACGGCGACACCTCGCTGGGTGACCTGATGGCCCAGGAGACCTCGCCCGGGCCCGACCTCAACGTCATCGACGTCGAGTCCCGCGACCGGCTCAACGCCCTGGTGGGCCACCTCGACGACCGCGCGGCCGACATCATCCGATCGCGCTACGGCCTGTCCGACGGCCGCCAGCACAAGCTCGCCGACATCGGCGCCAAGCACGGCATCTCCGCCGAGCGGGTGCGCCAGCTCGAGCGGGAGGCGCTGCAGAAGCTGCGCCGCTTCGCCGACCCCGACCTGGCCGCCTGAGCGGACCGGTCAGGGAGCGGCGTACGCCGCGACCTCCAGCGCCCGGGCGGCCTCGACCGCCCGGGCGCTGATGTCGTCGGGGACCTCCTGCGCCGCGGCGGTGCGGGCCTGCCACATCTGCAGCGCGACCACCCGCGCCGCGGCCTCCTCGATGCGCTCGGGCGCCACCTCGCCCTCGCTGATCGCCCGGGTGACGCGGGCGTGGGTGCGGCGGGTGTCGGCGGGCATCAGCAGCAGGTCGGCGCCGGCGACGAGCGCCTTGACCGCCAGGTCGGGGATGCCCACGACCGCGCCCATGCCGAGCGAGTCGGTGATGGCCACGCCCTCGAAGCCGACCTCCTCGCGCAGGTGCTCGTAGACCTCGGGGGCGATGCTGGAGGGAGTGCCGGGCGCCAGCGCCGCGACGTCGAGGTGCCCCATCATCACTGACGGGGCGCCGGCCTTGGTGGCGGCGCGGAACGGCATCAGGTCGCGCTTCTCCAGCTCCGCGGCCGGGGTGTCGAGGGCCGGCAGCGTGAGGTGCGAGTCGGCGGTGGCGCCGCCGTGGCCCGGGTAGTGCTTGGTCGTCGACACTGTGCCGGAGCGGTCGAACCCGGTGACGGCCGCCGCGGTGGCCTTGGCCGCCAGGCGCGGGTCGGTGGAGGGCGAGCGGCTGCCGATCGTGGGGTCGGCGGCACCGATGGTGACGTCGGCGACCGGTGCGTAGACCCAGGTGAAGCCGAGGTCTCGCAGCTCGAGCCCGGTCGTGTACGCCGCGTCGCGCACGGCGAGCTTGCCGCTGCGGCCACCGCCGTCGACGGCGTCGCCGGCGGCCCGGAACGCGGGGAACTCGGTGGCGATGCCGCGCAGGTGGGAGACGGTGCCGCCCTCCTGGTCGACACCGATGACGGCCGGGAAGTCGCGGCCGCTGTCGGCGACGGCCTGCGAGACCGCTGCGGTGGTGGCGCGCACCTGGGCCTCGTCGACGACGTTGTCGCCGGTGACGCAGACCCCGGAGAGGTGCAGGTCGGAGACGAGCTGGGCGGGCACCGCGGGGTCGGTGCCGGCGTACCGGCCGACGATGACCTGGCCGGCGAGCTCCTCGGGGCTCATCGCGGCGACGAGCTCGCGGGCCTCGGCGAGCTCGCCCTCGGTCGGGCCCCACGAGGTGGGCTGGTCGGGGTCGACCGGCTCGCTCTCCTGGGGGTCCTCGGTCGACGCCGTCGTCCCTGGCTGCGGGGACGCGCCGGCGCTCCCCTGCTCGGAGGCGCTCCTCGGGCCGTCGTCGGTGGTCGTGGAGCAGCCGGTGACCAGGAGGCCCAGGCTCAGCGCGGCGGCGGCGAGCGCGC
>JBFGFQ010000052.1:0-15532 GCA_041579495.1 Nocardioides sp. | reverse complement strand
CTCCGGCGGCATGTACCTCTGACCCACCCACAACTTCCGCCGACCCGGCCTGAATCTCCCGCCCACCCGGCCTGGATCGCGCGCCGACCCTGCCGGGATCTCTCACCCACCCGGCCGAGATCGCCTCGAGGGGTCTAACTGCAGGTCCGGCGCGCGATATTCGCCGGGTCAGCGGGAGATCTGGGCCGGGTCGGCGGGGGATCTGCGCCGGGTCGGCGGGGGACCTGGGTTGGGTCAGCGGGAGAGGCGGCGGGCCAGGACCAGGCCGAGGGCGCCGAAGAGGACCAGCGCGGCGCCGGGGGCCAGGGCCCGGGTCAGCGGGGTCGGCTCGTCGAGGTCGAGACGCTCGAACTCCGCCGCCGGCGGCTCCGCGGTGACAGGGGGCTTGGGGTTGGGGAAGATCTCCTCGACCTCGCGCAGCAGGGCGTTGTCGCTGGGCGCGGTGCCGCTGTCGCCGGTCGCGACGAACCGGCCCTCGGTGTCGGGGTCGGCGCTGACGAAGAAGACGTACGTCGTGCCGTCCTGCAGCCGGCCCAGGTCGCAGCCGCCCGAGCTGCGGGTGGTGACGACCTCGACCTCGATGTCGCTGATCCGGCTGGTGCCCTTGTAGACCAGGTCGACCGCGACCTGGTGGGTCAGCTCGACGCCGCGCTGGCCGCCGGTGCGCTGGTCGGCACTGCTGGAGACCACCGAGCCGGTGAAGACGGCCTGCGCCTGGCGGGCCTGCGAGCTGACCGAGGTGTCGGTGTCGCACTTCTCGCCGGAGGCGTCCGCGGGCGACAGCAGCGCCCCGAGGCCCACCAGCAGGCCCGACCCGAGCAGCACCGCCGCCAGCAGGCTGGCGAGCACGCCGACCGGCCCGGAGGGGCGCGCGGTCACGGGGCGGGGGCTCGGCACGGTGACATGAGACCAGATCACAGGTCGAACACACCAGCCAGGACGCGCGCCACGCCGTCGTCGTCGTGGCCGGGGGCCACGTGGTCGGCGACCTCGGTGACCGTCGGGTGCGCGTCGGCCATCGCGTACGACGTGCCGGCCCAGCCGAGCATCGGCAGGTCGTTGGGCATGTCGCCGAAGGCGATCACGTCGGCGGCCTCGATGCCCCGCTCGGCGCAGAGCAGCTCGAGCGTCGAGGCCTTGGTCACCTCGGGGCCGCTGATCTCCAGCAGCGTGGTCGACGACGACCAGGTGACGACCAGCCGCCCGCCGGTGACCTCCTCGGCCACGTCCCAGAACTCCTGGGGCGCCAGCTCCTCGTGCCGGGCCAGCAGCTTGAGCGCCGGCGCGTCGAAGAGCTCCTCGACCGGGGCGCGGCGCGCCGCGTCGGGCACCTGGTAGCGCTCCATGAAGCCCGGCTCGAGCTCGATGCCCCGCATCGTCTCGACGGCGTACGCCGTGCCGGGCACGGCCGCGCGCAGCGCCGCGCACACCTCGAGGCCCAGGTCGGGCTGGATCGGCCGCTCGAGCACGGCCCGGTCGCCGGTGACGTCCCAGACCAGCGCCCCGTTGGAGATGATCGCCAGGCCGTGGGCACCCACGTGCTCGAAGACGTCGGCGGCCCAGCGCAGCGGGCGCCCGGTGACGAAGACGACCGGCACGTCGCGCCGGTCGAGCTCGAGCAGCACCTCGCGGGTGTACGGCGACACGGTGCCGTCGCTGCGCACCAGCGTGCCGTCGAGGTCGGTCGCGACCAGCCGGGGCAGCCTGCTCACGAGTCCACCACCGGCCGCGCCGGCAGCGCCGGCAGCGGGCGCACCATCACCAGGCGCCCGTCCTCGTCGGAGCCACGCAGGCCGGTGAAGCCGCAGCGGGCCAGCACCCGCAGGCTGGCGCGGTTGTCGGGGTCGACGCTGGCGCGCACCCGGACCCCGACGGTGTCGAGGGTGGTGACCAGCCCGGCGAGCGCCTCGCTGGCGAAGCCCCAGCCGCGCGCCTCGGGGACCAGCCCGAAGCCCACCTCGACCTCGGGCACCCCGTCGTCGGCGGGCACCGGAGCGCCGAAGCAGCCGATCGAGCCCAGCACGGTGGTGCCGCGCACCACGTGGCGCGGGCTCCACGCGCTGTGCGGCACGTAGAGGACGGCGGCGTCGCGGTCGTCGGGCGGGGGGTAGTCGGCGTGCCACTGCGGACGCCGGCGGCCGGCCGCGATGTCGGCGGCCTCGCCGGGGCTCCACACCGGCAGCAGCAGCCGCTCGGTGCGGATCTCCAGCGGCGGGCCGTCCAGCCCGGCCCCGGTGCCCGTGCCCGTGCTCATGCCGGCCAGTACCTGGACATCTCGACGGCCGCGCCGTCCTCGTCGACGGTCGCGGTCACCGCGTCGGCGGCGGAGCGGACCTCCTCGACCGCCTGGCCCATCGCCACGCCCCGCCCGGCCCACGCGAGCATCTCGAGGTCGTTGCGGCCGTCGCCGATGGCCAGCACGTCGGCGGCGTCGACGCCCAGGTCGTCGCAGACCGCCGCCAGGCCGGAGGCCTTGGAGACACCGACCGGGGCGAGGTCGAGCCACGCGGTCCAGCCCACGACGTAGTCGGTGCCGTGCAGGCCCAGCCGCGCGGCGAGCGCGACGAAGTCGTCGACGGTGGCCTCGGGGTCGCGGATGATCACGCGGCTGACCGGCTCGGCGACCATGTCGTCGACCTCGCTGAGGATCATCTCGCCCGACAGCTCGCCCATCGGGAAGTGCCGGTTGACCCGGTAGCCCACGCCGCGCTCCTCGACCGCGACCAACGCCTGCGGGTGCTCGGCCAGCACCGCCGCCACCGCGGCCCGGGCGTCGAAGGTCTCCTCGTGCACCACCTGCATCGGCGGGTAGCGGAACACCACGGCGCCGTTGGAGGCCACCACCCACACCGGGGACTCCTCGGTGGCCAGGCCCAGCAGGTCGGCGACGCCGGTCATCCCGTCGGGCGAGCGGCCCGAGGCGAGCACGACGTGGGTGCCCGCCTCGCGCGCACGGCGTACGGCGTCGTGGACCGCGGGCGTGATCTCCTCGTGGGAGGTGCCGGTGCCGTCGACCCAGCGCAGCAGGGTGCCGTCGATGTCGAGCGCGACCAGGCGCGGGACCCAGGCCCCGCTCATCGCGCGACCGGCTCGAGGACCTTCAGGCCGCCCATGTGCGGCTGCAGCGCCTCGGGCACCCGCACCGAGCCGTCGGCCTGCTGGTGCGTCTCGAGGATCGCCACGATCGTGCGGGTCATCGCGCACAGCGTGCCGTTGAGGGTGGCGACCGGGCGCATCTCGGTGCCGCTCTCGGTCGCGAAGCGGCCGCGGGTGTCGAGGCGGCGGGTCTGGAAGTCGGTGCAGTTCGAGGTCGAGGTGAGCTCGCGGTACTTGCCCTGGGTGGGGATCCAGGCCTCGCAGTCGAACTTGCGGATCGCCGAGAGGCCCAGGTCGCCGGCGGCGACGTCGATGACCTGGTAGGCCAGCTCGAGCTTGTCGAGGAACGCCTTCTCCCAGGCCAGCAGCCGGCGGTGCTCGGCCTCGGCGTCCTCGAGCGTGGTGTAGACGAACATCTCGACCTTGTCGAACCAGTGCACCCGGATGATGCCCTTGGTGTCCTTGCCGTGCGAGCCGGCCTCCTTGCGGAAGCAGGGGCTGAACGCGGCGTAGCGCAGCGGCAGGTCGGCGCCGTCGAGGATCTCGTCGGAGTGGTAGGCGGCCATCGGCACCTCGGAGGTGCCCACGAGGTAGAGGTCCTCGCCCTCGATCCGGTAGACGTCGTCGGCGGCCTGGCCCAGGAACCCGGTGCCCTCCATGGCGCGCGGGCGCACCAGCGAGGGCGGCACCACCTGGGTGAAGCCCTCGGCCCGGGCCTGCTCCATCGCCAGGTTGACCAGGGCCAGCTCGAGCTGGGCGCCGACGCCGGTGAGGAAGTAGAAGCGGCTGCCCGAGACCTTGGCGCCGCGCTCGATGTCGATCGCGCCGAGCATCCGGCCCAGCTCGATGTGGTCGCGCGGCTCGAAGCCCTCGGCGGCGAAGTCGCGGGGCGTGCCGACGGTCTCGAGCACCACGAAGTCGTCCTCGCCGCCGGGCGGGGTCTCCTCGGAGGTCAGGTTGGGCATCGAGGCCAGCGCCTCCTGCCAGGTCGCCTCGGCCTCGGCCTGGGCGGACTCGGCGGCCTTGACGTCGGCGGCCAGCGTCTTGGTCTGCGCGAGCAGCGCCTGCTTCTCCTCGCCCTGGGCCTGCGGGATCCGCTTGCCGAGCTGCTTCTGCTCGGCCCGCTTCGTCTCGTACGACGCGATGGCGGCGCGGCGCGCGGTGTCGGCGGCCAGGGCACGGTCGACCACCTCGGCGGACAGGCCGCGCTTGGCGAGCGAGGCTCGGACGCGGTCGGGGTCGTCGCGCAGGATGCGGGGATCGATCATGGGGTGAAGGCTATCGCCGGGCCCTCCGGCGCCTCACCCCCGTTGTGGACAGGGCTGCCACGGGTGTCACCCATACTGGTCGGCGTGCTGGACCGCTCCCGATACGTGCTGCTGACCTGGGCTGCTGCCTGCTTCGTGGTCTTCGCCCTGCTCGCGCTCGCCGTGACCGGGGGCTGGGGCCCGCTGTCGGGCCTCGACGGCCGCGGCGAGGCGGTGGCCACCGACGCCGTCGACGCGGACTGGCTCCGCGAGATCCTGCGGGTGGTCGAGACCGCGCTCGGGACGATCGCGATGACCGTGCTGACGGTGCTGCTGGCCGTGGCGGTGTTCGTGCGCGGGCACCGGCGCGCGGCGGCGTACGCCGTCGCGGTGATGGGGCTGACCGCGCTGGCCACCACCGGCCTGAAGTACCTGATCGCCCGCGACCGGCCCGACTGGCAGGCCGAGGCCGGCGCGCTGAGCAGCAACGCGTTCCCCTCGGGGCACGCGTCGTCGACCGCGGCCTACGCCACCGTGTGCGTGGTGCTGGCGATCATGCTCGTACGCCGGCTGGGCACCCGCCGCCTCGTGTACGCCGCCGCCGCGGTGCTGGTCGTCGTGGCCGGGCTCGACCGGGTGCTGCTGGGGCGCCACTACGCCACCGACGTGGTGGCGGGCGTGCTGCTCGGCATCGGCATCGGCCTGCTGGTGCTGGCGCTCTACTCGCCGCTGCCGCGCAGCCACGCGGAGAAGGCCGAGCCGCTGCCCGAGGCGATCCCGGGCACCCGGCGCCTGGCGGTGGTGCTGAACCCGATCAAGGTCGAGGACCAGGGCGCCTTCCGCCACACCGTCTCGGTGATGGCGGCCGAGGCCGGGTGGTCGGAGCCGTCCTGGCACCTGACCACCGTCGAGGACCCCGGCACCGGGATGGCCGCCGAGGCGGCGGTCGCGGGCGCCGACCTGGTGCTGGTCTGCGGCGGCGACGGCACGGTGCGCGAGGTCTGCGCCGAGCTCGCCGGCACCGGCATCCCGGTCGGGATCGTGCCGGCCGGCACCGGCAACCTGCTGGCCCGCAACCTGGGCATCCCGCTCTACCTGCGCGCCGCGATCGACGTGGCGCTGACCGGCCAGGACCGGGCCATCGACATGGTCGCCGTCGAGGGCGACGGGATCGAGGCCACGCACTTCATGGTGATGGCCGGGATGGGCTTCGACGCCGCGATCATGGAGGGCGTCAACGAGGACATCAAGAAGCGGGTGGGCTGGCTGGCCTACGTGCTGTCGGGGCTGAAGTCGCTGATGTTCCCGGCGATGAAGGTCGAGGTCTCGGTCGACGGCGGCGACTTCACCACCCACCGCGCCCGCACCGTGGTGGTCGGCAACGTCGGCTTCCTGCAGGCCGGGATGCCGCTGCTGCCCGACGCGACGATCGACGACGGCCAGCTCGACGTGGTGATCCTGCACCCGCGCAACTTCTTCGCCTGGATCCCGCTGGCCTGGCGGGTGCTGCTCAAGCGCAAGCACACCGACGAGCTGGTCGACCGCAAGACCGGCGCCTCGGTCGTGGTGCGCACCAAGGACGAGACCCCGCGCCAGCTCGACGGCGACTCCATCGGCCCGGGGCGCGAGCTGCGGATGGAGTGCCTCCACGGGCGGTTGCTGGTGCGGGTGCCGCGCTGAGGGCGGGGCGCTGAGGGCGTACGGCTCAGGGCCGGGCGCCGGCGACCGCCTCCTCCTCCTCGGGGGAGAGCTGCTGGTCGCAGGTCCACCCGGCGACCGACTTGGCGTAGGTGCGGGCCTCGCTGCGCCCGTGGATCGAGGTCAGCACGACCCCGTTGCCGCCGTCGTCGAGCAGCGCGACCGACCACGACAGGTGCCCGCCCATGTCGCCGAACGCGTCGTAGCGCACCACCGCGAGGTGGCGCAGCGCGTCACGCGCCTCGGCGCGCAGCGCCGCGACCTCCTGGCGCAGCCCGACCACGTCCTCGGGCAGGGCGTCGGGGCCGTCGACCGGCCCCGTCGGCGTACGCCGCAGCGCGTGGGCTGCGAGGGCGAGGGCGGCCACGGCGACCACCAGGGAGACGAGGGCGAGGGCGAGCACGCGGCCGACCCTAGACTCACCGCGTGCCCACCGTGCGACGCATCGCCTACCAGGGCGAACCCGGAGCGAACTCCCACATCGTGTGCCAGGAGCACTACCCCGAGTGGGAGGCCCTGGCCTGCGCCTCCTTCGAGGACGTCTTCGCGGCCGTGGAGGGCGGCGAGGCCGACCTGGCGATGATCCCGATCGACAACTCGATCGCCGGACGGGTCGCCGACATCCACCACTTCCTGCCCGCCTCGCCGCTGCACATCGTGGGCGAGCACTTCCTGCGCATCCGCTTCCACCTGATGGCGGTGCCGGGCGCCGACCTGAGCACGATCCGCACCGTGCACAGCCACGTGCACGCGCTGGGTCAGTGCCGCCGGATCATCCGCGAGCACGGCCTGTCGCCGCAGATCTCCGGCGACACCGCGGGTGCGGCCCGCGAGGTCGCCGAGGCCGGCGACCCGACCCAGGCCGCGATCTCGCCGCCGCTGGCCGCCGGGATCTACGGCCTGCAGGTGCTGGCCGAGGACGTCGAGGACGAGGAGCACAACACCACGCGCTTCGTGGTCCTCTCGCGCGACAAGACACCCGCCGAGCCGGGCTCGGGGCCGCTGGTGACGACGTTCGTCTTCAACGTGCGCAACCTGCCGGCCGCGCTCTACAAGGCGCTCGGCGGCTTCGCCACCAACGGCGTCAACATGACCAAGCTCGAGAGCTACATGGTCGACGGGCACTTCACCGCCACCCAGTTCCTCGCCGAGGTCGACGGTCACCCCGACGACCCGCCGCTACGGCGCGCGCTGGAGGAGCTGGCGTTCTTCACCACCGAGGTGAAGGTGCTCGGCACCTACCCCGCCGACGCGTTCCGCGCCGAGTAGGAGCCGGACGGGGGCTCAGCCCACCAGCTGCCGCTCCAACGACGGCGTCAGGGCCACGCGCGCCCGCTCGCGGAAGCCCGCGAACGGGTCGCGACCCCGCTCGTGCAGCGCCTCCAGCCGGCGCAGCAGCAGCTCGATGGCCCGCTCGTGCGGCGGCGCGTGGCTGGCCGGCTCGTCGGCGGCCAGCAGGGTGCCCTGCAGCCAGTTGCGCAGGGTCTGCTCGTCGACCTCGATCACCACCGGCCTCGAGTCCCACGGGCGGAAGGTCAGGGTCTGCTCGGCCCGGTCGAAGGCGAGCAGGCTCGCCGAGACCCGGCGTACCTCGTGCTCCAGGTCGATCTCCACGTCTCGGACCCCCATGTCCTCGTCGTCGTCCGTCGTCCGGACCGTTGTGCCAGTTCATACCCCCACTGATCCGGGGGTAACCCCCATCTTGATGAAAGGCTGACGCGCCCGGCTGGCGGTAGGTTCGGCGCCGTGGACCCCACCGACCCCCGCACCCGCGACCTGGGCTTCGCCCGGGTCGACCTCGACCGGGCCGCCCGCACCGGCGACCCCGAGGTCGTGCTGGGCCAGGGCAAGCGCCCCGAGCAGGTCGTCGCGCTGCTGCGCACGCTGCACGAGCAGCACCCCGACCGCGCGGTGCTCGCCACCCGGCTCGACCCCGCGACGCTCGCGCTCGTGGCGCGTGAGCTGCCCGACGCCGGCCTCGACGACGTCGCCCGCTGCGCCACGCTGGGCCCGCTGCCGCCCCCGCGCGGCCAGGTGCTGGTGGTGGCGGCCGGCACCTCCGACGCCCCGGTCGCCGCGGAGGCGGCGCTGAGCGTCGCGGCGCACGGCGCCGGGGTGCGCCGCGTCGACGACGTCGGGGTCGCCGGGCTGCACCGGCTGCTCGCGGTGCGCGACGAGCTCGCCGCCGCCGACGCCCTGGTGGTGGTGGCCGGTATGGAGGGCGCGCTGCCCTCGGTGGTCGGCGGACTCGTCGGGGTGCCGCTGGTCGCGGTGCCCACCAGCATCGGGTACGGCGCCTCGCTGGGCGGGGTCTCGGCGCTGCTGGGCATGCTCAACAGCTGCGCGCCGGGCATCGGCGTGGTCAACATCGACAACGGCTACGGCGCCGGCGTGCTCGCCGCCCGGATCGCGCGGCAGAGCGCCCCCCGCGAAGCGGGGGACGCGCGGTGACCACCTGGGTCGACGCCTCCGCCGGCGTCAGCGGCGACATGCTGCTGGGCGCCCTGATCGGGGCCGGCGTGCCGCTCGCGGTGCTCCAGGACGCCGTCGACGCCGCCTGCCCCGAGCCGGTCGCGCTGCGGGTCGAGCGGGTGCACCGGGCCGGGCTGGCGGCCACCCGCTGCCACGTCGAGGTCGCCGACTCCGGCACCCACCGCACCTGGCGCGACGTACGCCGCCTGCTCGCCGCCGCCGACCTGCACGCCAGCGTGCGCGTCGCCGCGCTGGGCGTCTTCGCGCGGCTGGCCGAGGCCGAGGCCGCCGTGCACGGTCAGGAGGCCGACGACGTCACCTTCCACGAGGTCGGCGCGCTCGACGCGATCGCCGACGTGGTGGGCGTCTGCGCGGGCTTCGTCCACCTGGTCGCCGTGCACGAGGGACCCGTGGTGGTCGGCCCCGTCGCGGTCGGCTCCGGGCGGGTCGGCGCCGCCCACGGCTCGCTGCCGGTGCCGGTGCCGGCGGTGGTCGAGCTGCTCCGCGGCGTCCCGTCGTACGCCGGCCCGGCCGGTGCGGCGCCGGCCGAGATGTGCACGCCCACCGGTGCCGCGCTGCTGGTCGGGCTGGCCGACGACTGGGGCCCGCAGCCGCCGATGGGCGTCGAGGCCGTCGGGGTGGGGGCCGGCGGGCGCGACCCGCACGGCCACGCCAACGTGGTGCGGGTGCTGGCCGGGGCCGCGGCGACCCTCGACGCCGCGACCGGGCCCGCCGCCGACAGCCCGGGCACCGGCGAGCTGGTGCTCGAGGCCAACGTCGACGACCTCGACCCCCGGTTGTGGCCGGGCGTCCTGGAGGCGCTGCTGGCCGCCGGCGCCGCCGACGCGTGGCTGGCCCCGATCCTGATGAAGAAGGGCCGGCCCGCCCACGTGCTGTCGGTGCTGGTGCGCGCCGAGCGGGCCGCGGCGGTGCGGGCGGTGGTCTTCGCCGAGACCTCCACGATCGGGGTGCGCGAACACCCCGTGACCAAGCACGCCCTCGAGCGCGAGGTCGTCGAGGTGCGGGTGGCCGGGGAGCGGGTCCGGGTGAAGGTGGCCCGCCACGCCGGTCGTACGATCACCGCCCAGCCCGAGTGGGACGACGTCGCCGACGCGGCGCGGGTCCTGGCCCGGCCGGCGCGCGACGTGCTCGCCGAGGCGCAGGCGCTGGCCCGCCCCCTGATCGAGCCGCACCCCTAGGACACCACGTGGAGCTGAGCGCGCTGCTCATCACCTTCGGCACCATCTTCCTCGTCGAGCTGCCCGACAAGACGTTCCTGGCCACGCTGGTGCTGAGCACCCGCTACCGACCGCTGCTGGTGTGGATCGGCGTCGGCCTGGCCTTCACGGTGCAGACCGGGGTCGCGGTGCTGCTGGGCCGGGCCGTCTCGTTCCTGCCCGACGACCTGGTGCGCGGGCTGGCGGCCGTGATGTTCCTGGTCGGCGCGGTGCTGCTGGCGCGCGAGGCCCGGCAGGCCCGAGCCGGCCACGAGGCGGACGACCAGCACGAGGACGAGGGCGCCGAGATCCTCGAGCGGGCCGCCCCCGCCACCGGGTGGCGCGCGGTGCTCGCCTCGTTCCTGGTGCTCTTCGCCGCCGAGTGGGGCGACCTGTCGCAGCTGCTGACGATCACGCTGGTGGCCCGCTTCGACGCCGTGCTGCCGGTGTTCGTCGGCGCCCTGGCCGCGCTGCTGACGGTCAGCGCGCTGGCGGTGCTCGTCGGGCGCGCCCTGACCCGGCGGGTGCCGGTGCACGTGCTGATGTGGGGCGGCGCGACCGTGTGCCTGGCGCTGGCCACCCTGACGGCGTACGAGCTGCTGGCCTGACACCCGCCCCGGCGTCGGCACTAGGGTGTGCCCATGACTGCGAGCCCGGGCGCCAGCGCCGACCACTCCCACTCCGGCCCCCGGCACGGCGCCGACAGCGAGGTCGGCCGGCTGCGCACCGTGATGCTGCACCGCCCCGGCAACGAGCTGAAGCGGCTCACCCCGCGCAACAACGACCGGCTGCTCTTCGACGGCATCCCGTGGGTGGCCCGCGCCCAGGAGGAGCACGACGCGTTCGCCGAGGCGCTGCGCGCCCGCGACGTCGAGGTGCTCTACCTGACCGAGCTGCTCACCGAGACGCTGCAGGACCAGATGGCGCGCAACCACGCGGTGACCGCCGCGCTCTCGGGGCTGCACCTCGGCGACACGCTGCGCAGCTACCTGGCGGGCTTCCTGCACGACGCCAGCCCCGAGGAGCTGACGTCGTACCTGACCGCGGGCATCCGCAACGACGAGGTGCGCGGCGGCCACGGCCTGGTCACCTCGCTGCTCTCGCCCTACGACTTCCTGGTCGACCCGCTGCCCAACCTGCTGTTCACCCGCGACTCCAGCGTGTGGGTGCGCGACCGGGTGGCGGTGACGTCGCTGGCGATGCCCGCGCGCACCCGCGAGACCCAGCTGACCGAGCTGATCTACACCGACCACCCGCGCTTCCGCGGCACCCGCAAGATCCACGGCTGGCACTCCGAGCACGTCGAGGGCGGCGACGTGCTGCTGCTGGCCCCCGGCGTCATCGCCGTCGGCGTCGGCGAGCGCACCACGCCCGCGGGCGTCGAGCGCTTCGCGCGCCAGGTCTTCCACGCCGACCTGGCGCACACCGTGCTGGCGGTGCCGATCACCCAGGAACGGGCCACCATGCACCTCGACACGATCTGCACGCTGGTCGACGTCGACAAGGTCGTGATGTACCCCAACGTCGCCGACTCGCTGCAGGCCTACACCGTCACCCTGGCCGAGGACACCGACGACGAGGCCACGCTGCGCCTCGAGGTCTCCGGCGCCGAGCCGTTCCTCGTCGCCGCGGCCAAGGCGATGGGCATCGACCAGCTGCACCACATCGACACCGGCCTCGACCCGGTCACCGCCGAGCGCGAGCAGTGGGACGACGGCAACAACACCCTGGCGCTCGCGCCCCGGGTCGCGGTCGCCTACGAGCGCAACGACGAGACCAACGACCGGCTCGAGGAGGCCGGCATCGAGGTGGTGCGGATCGCCGGCTCCGAGCTCGGCTCGGGCCGCGGCGGCCCGCGCTGCATGAGCTGCCCGATCGTGCGCGACCCGCTCTGAGCCGCACCCCGTCGTACGCCGGTCGCACGCCGAGCCGGCGCCAGTTCCCCACCGAGCCGGCGCCACTTCCCCGCCGAGCCGGCGCCAGTTCCCTCTCGCACGCTTCTTGACCTGTGACGCACCTGACGGGTGCTTGCCAGCCCGTGACGGGTCGGCGAGGATCGCGGCGGGAGGGACCCCGAACCCCGAAAGGTTGTGCCCATGGCCGGCTCGTTCTTCAGCGCGTTCACACCCGAGGAGATCGCCAAGATCTCCTCCGCGGGCACCCGCGTGACGCTGCCCGAGGGCTGGGCACCCATCTCCGAGCGCACCGGCGCCGACAAGGCCTACATCATCTTGTCGGGCTCGGTCTCGGTGCGCCAGCACGGCGAGGAGATCGCCCAGCTCGGCCCCGGCGACATCATGGGCGAGGCCGCGATCGTCAACCACTCGCTGCGCACCGCCAGCGTCGTGGCGCTGACCCCGCTCGAGCTGATCCACTTCACCGCGGAGGCGCTCAACCGCCTCGCCGTCGAGCTGCCCACCTTCGGCGAGGCGCTCGAGGACGTCGCCCGCGAGCGCTTCGAGGCCGACCGCGCCAAGCACGCCTGAGGACGCCCGGGTGGAGGCGTCGTCGCGGCCCGGGGCCCCTGGTGTCTCCGCCGACCGCGTCGAGGAGCTGCTGCTGGGCTCCTCGCCGCACCTGACCCGGCGCGAGGTCAGCGAGCGGGCCGGGGTGCCGCTCGAGCTGGCCCGCGAGCTGTGGCGATTGCTGGGCTTCGCCGAGACCGCCGACGACGACGTCGCCTTCACCGAGGCCGACGTCGAGGCGCTGCGGCTCAGCGCCGAGCTGACCGGGCTGGGCGTCCTGGCCGCGGACTCCCAGGCCGCGCTGGTGCGCACCTGGGGCCGCTCCTTCGCCCGGCTCGCCGAGTGGCAGACGACCCTGCTGGCCCGGGTCGCGGCCGCGCACGCGGGCGGCCCCGACGGCGAGCCCGACGACACCGTCGAGACGATGGCCGCGCTGACCGCCGAGGTGCTGCCGCGCCTCGAGCAGCTGCAGTCCTACGCCTGGAAGCGGCACCTGGCCGCCGCCTCGAGCCGCCTGCTGGCCCTCAGCGGCGAGACCGGGGCACCCGGCCAGGACGGCCAGCCCGGCGAGGCGGTGCTGCCGCAGGCGGTCTGCTTCGTCGACATCGTCGGCTTCACCTCCCGCTCCAAGTCGCTGCGCGAGGGCGAGCTGGTGGCCTGGATCGAGGGCTTCGAGCACGTCTCGAGCAGCATCGTGGTCGAGCACGGCGGCCGCGTCATCAAGAACATCGGCGACGAGGTGCTCCTGGTCGCCGACGACGCCGCCACCGCCGCCGAGATCGCGCTCGAGATGCTGCGCCGCGGCGAGGACCCCGACGACGCGTTCCCCGCGGTGCGCGCCGGCATCGCGTACGGCGACGTGGTGCTGCGCCTCGGCGACGTGCTGGGACCCACCGTCAACATCGCGGCGCGGCTGACCTCGCTGGCCCGGCCGGGCACGGTGCTGGTCGACGAGGGCGCGCACGAGCGCCTGGCCGCGCTCGACGCGGAGCGCGACCAGGCGGCGTACACGTTCCGGCGCCCGCAGCGGGCGTCGGTCAAGGGCTACTCGCGGCTGCAGCCGTGGGTGCTGCGGCGCGCCTGAGCCGCAGCGGGAGCTCGGCCAGCGTCAGCGGATGGTGACCTGGCGGTTGGCCAGGCCGTTGCGCGCCGAGCGCTCCTCGGGGCTCAGCGGCGTCTCGTCGGCCAGGGCGGTCGCGAGGTCGGCGGCGAACTGCGCGGCCGGGTCCTCGAGCGTCTCGGGACCGGTGCCGACCGGCAGGTCCCACACCGGGGCCAGGAGCCCGTGCGCGCGGAACATGCCGACCAGGCGCGAGCCGGGGGCGATGTCGTCCTTGCCGGCGGCGTGCAGGCGGGCCAGCGCGTCGAGGAGCTGGTCCTCGGGCTCGGGCATCACCCAGCGCAGGTGCTCCTTGGTGCCGACGTTGGTCCAGTACGCCGCCTCGACCTGGGTCAGCCGCGCGGTCGGGTAGGCGGCCTCGTTGGCCTGGTCGAGGGCGCCGGCCATCGAGTCCTTGTCCTCGACGTCGGCGATCCAGTAGTCGAAGCCCTCGTGGACGGTCACGTCGAGACGGTCACCGGTGACCAGGTCCTGCAGGCGCGGGCCCGCGCCGGGGGCGTCGGTGAGGCCCACGACGCCGGTCTCACCGGCCTCCGCGGCCGCCAGCGCCTTGGTCAGCACCGCACCGAGGTCGCGGGCCGGGTCGCCGAAGGAGTGCTGGACCTGCAGGCCCAGCCAGATCTCGCCGCTCTCGCGCACCATCGCGGGCGCCGCCATCGGCAGCAGCGAGCACAGGACGACCTTGCGCTCGGAGCCCTCGACGGACGGGTCGAGGGTCAGCGAGGCGGTGCCGGCGGGCACCAGCTCGCGCAGCGCGATCAGGTCGCACTCGGAGGGCAGGCCCTCGAAGGGACGGTTCACGAACGCGTCGACCCCGCCGCCGGGGGCGCCGTGGCAGGCCTTGTAGCGCTTGCCGGAGCCGCAGGGGCAGGGCTGGCGGGGGCCGACCTCGCCGGGGGTGGACTCGGTGCCGCGCTGCTCGCGGGCCTTGGTGCGGGACTTCTTCGCCATGGGCGTGAACCTACCGGCAGACCCCTGCCGCGCCCACGTCGCGGGCGGTGCTGGTTCCCGGGGTCAGTGGACGCCGAGGTCGTCGAGGAGCTCGAGCACGTACGCCGGCCGGTCGCTGATCACCGCGCTCACCCCGAGCTCGAGGCACAGCTCGAGGTCGTCGCGGGTGTTGACGGTCCACACGTGCACCTCGTGGCCGCTGTCGGCGATCCGGCGGGCGGTGCGCGGGTGCTCGCGCAGCTCCTCGATGCCGGGGCCCATGATCCAGCTGCGCCCCACCCTGCGGCGCACCAGCGGCCAGCTCTCGAGCCGGTCGACGAGCTGGACCACCCGCACGTCGGGCGCGCGGCGGCGTACGCGTCGCAGGGCCTGCCAGGAGAAGCTCATCACCCGGGCCGGGCCGCCGGGCGCTGTCCAGCCGAAGTCGTCGAGCAGCTCGACGACGCGCTGCTCGACCAGGCCGCCGTACCTGGTCGGGTGCTTGGTCTCGATCGCGAGCTCGACGCGCCGGTCGTAGTCGGCGGCCACCTCGAAGAGCTTGCGCAGGGTGAGCACCTTGCCGTGCTCCTCGTCGACGTCGGGGCGCTCGTCGTCGAGCTCGGCCCACGGGTGCTTCCAGGTGGCGAAGTCGAGCTCGGAGAGGTCGGCCAGGTCCATCGTGGAGACGGTGCCGCGGGTGGCGGCGGTGCGGCGCAGGTCGCGGTCGTGCACGCACACCAGGTGACCGTCGGCGGTGAGCCGGACGTCGCACTCCAGGCCCTGGGCGCCGTCGTCGAGCGCGGCGATGTAGGCCCCCAGGGTGTGCTCGGCGTGGTCGTGGCTCGCGCCACGATGGGCAAGGACCTGCGGCCTCATGCGGCGATCATGTCGCACCTCGCCCGGCGGGGCGAGGCGAACCTCAGAGACTGCCGTCCTCGCGCCTGCCCTCGGAGATCGCGGTGGCCGCCGCGCGCAGGTTGGCCTCCGGCGGGCGTACGTCGTCGGGCAGGCGGCGGTGCAGCTCGGCCAGCACCTCCTCCTCGGGGCGGCCGGACATCTCCTCGCCGAGGCCGCGCAGCACCCGCTGCAGCGCCACGGTCGGCTCGTTCTCCTGGTCGGCCAGCCCCGCCCCCGGGTCGGGCTCGTGGCGCCGCGCGTCGTCGGTGGGGCCGATGGCCTCGGAAGCGTCGTGGCTGCTCATGCCTCCGACGCTGCCACGCTCCCCCGCCCCTCCACTCCCCCCGAGGGGTGCGCCCCGGGTCGTGGTCCGGGTCGTGGTCCGGGTCG
>JBFGFQ010000051.1:0-15637 GCA_041579495.1 Nocardioides sp. | reverse complement strand
GACCTGCTGGCCACCCTGGCCACCCGGCCCGGCGAGCCCTGGGCGCGCGAGGAGCTGGCCGCGGCGGTCTGGTCGGGCGAGCTGATCGAGTCCGACTTCGTCGTCGACGTCCAGGTCGCGGGGCTGCGGCGCAAGCTGCGCAACGCGGCCGGACGCGACTGGATCAGCACCGTGGGCGGGAGCTCGTACCAGCTGGACGACGGTCGGTGACGGGGGACGGCCCTGACCTGCCGCCGGGCCTGGTGCGCGAGGCCGTCGCGCCCGAACGGCTGGTGGTGCTCTGGACGCGGGCGCGCGTCGACGGGCTGCTGGACGCGCTGACCGGTGCCGGCCACCTGACGGTCCTGCTCGAGCCGACCGAGACGCCGGGCCTCGTCGACGTGTCGGGTGCCCCGTCGATGCTGATGGTCGACCCGGGCCTGCTCGACGACACGACCCTGGCGCTCGTCGACGAGGTCCGCCGCACCTGGCCCGAGACGCGGGTCGCGGTGCTGGCAGGGACGGATGTCGACGGCGCAGCACTGCTGCGGGCGATGCGCGCCGGGCTGACCGAGGTCGTCGACCCGGCCGAGCCGGCCATGGCGCTCGACCTGCTCGGCGCGCGACCCGACGGAACCGAGGAGCGGGTGCTCGCGGTCGGCGCCCACCCCGACGACGTCGAGATCGGCTGCGGCGCCACGCTGCTGCGGCACCGGCGGCTGGGCCACCCGATCACCGTGCTCACCCTGAGCCGGGGTGCGGTGGGCGGCCTCGTCGAGCAGCGGCGCCGCGAGGCGGCCGGTGCGTCCATGGCGCTGTCGGCCGAGCTGCTGATGGGCGACCTGCCCGACACCCGGATCGGCGACTCCCACGACACGATCGGCCTGGTCGAGGCGGCCATCGCGCACGCCCGGCCCACGACGGTCTACGTGCACTCCAAGGCAGACCACCACCAGGACCACCGGGCCGTGCACGGGGCGACCGTGATCGCCGCGCGCCGGGTGCCGCAGCTGTACTGCTACCAGTCGCCGTCCTCACGCACCGGGTTCGCGCCGAGCAAGTTCGTGCCGGTGGGGGAGACGATCGAGGAGAAGGTCGAGCTGCTCGCGCACTACCGGTCCCAGGCCGGGCGGCACTACCTGGCGCCCGACCTCGTGGTCGCGACCGCGCGGTACTGGGCGCGCCAGCTGCCGCACGCCCGCTACGCGGAGCCGTTCGAGGTGCTGCGGGCCAGCGAGCACGAACCTTTCCCCGCCACGCCCTGACACCGCGTGACGCTGAAACTAGAACACGTTATGGTTTCAGGGTGACCTCCGCGACCCGTGCCCGCGACCGGCACGTCGAGTGCGACCTGCTGGTCGTCGGCGCGGGTCCGACCGGGCTCTTCGCGGCCTACTACGCCGGGTTCCGCGGCCACCGGGTGGCCGTCGTCGACTCGCTGCCCGAGCTCGGCGGCCAGATCACCGCCATGTACCCCGAGAAGCTCATCCTCGACGTGGCGGGCTTCCCCGCCGTCAAGGGCCGCGACCTGGTCGCCGGCCTCGTCGAGCAGGCGGCGAGCGCCGACCCGACGTACCTGCTGGGCCGCACGGCGCTGAACCTGGAGCACGGCGACGACGGGGTCGTGGTCGGCCTCGACGACGGCACCACCGTGGCCGCCGGGGCGGTGCTGGTGACCGCCGGCATCGGCAAGTTCAGCCCCCGGCCGCTGCCGGCCGGTGAGGGCTGGGTCGGACGGGGCCTGGAGTTCTTCGTGCCGCGCTTCGAGCCGTACGCCGACAAGGACGTGGTCATCGTCGGTGGCGGCGACTCGGCCTTCGACTGGGCGGTGCACCTCGAGCCGGTGGCCCGTTCGGTGACGCTGGTGCACCGACGGGCGCAGTTCCGGGCCCACGAGCGCACCGTGGCCCAGGTGCGTGCCTCCTCGGTGCGCCTGGTCACCGAGGCCGAGGTGCTGGCGCTGCGGGCGGCGCCCGGCGACCCCGACGGCCCGCTGGGCGAGATCGAGCTGCGCCAGGGCGAGGAGACCACCGTGCTGCCCTGCCAGGCGGTCGTCGCCGCGCTCGGATTCGTCGCCGACCTCGGCCCGATCCAGCAGTGGGGCATCGAGGTCGACAAGCGCCACGTGGTCGTCGACCCCTCCATGCGCACCAACCTGCCGCGGGTCTTCGCCGCCGGCGACATCACCGAGCACCCCGGCAAGGTGCGCCTGATCGCCGTCGGCTTCGGCGAGGCCGCGACTGCCGTCAACAACGCCACCGTCGCCATCGACCCCGGGGCCAAGGTGTTCCCGGGCCACTCCAGTGAAGGGAGCTGATCCATGAGCACGATCAAGGTCGACTTCGACCTGTGCGAGTCGAACGCGCTGTGCGAGGCGATGGCCCCGCAGGTCTTCGAGCTCGACGACGACGACTACCTGCAGCTCAAGACCGAGCAGACGACCGACGAGAACCGCGCCGACGTCGAGCGCGCCGTCGCGGCGTGCCCGCGGGCCGCGATCCGGCTGGAGGACTGAGTGAGCACGTCGCTGGAGGGGCGCGTCGCCGTCGTCACCGGTGCCGGGGCGGGCCTGGGGCGCGCCGAGGCGCTGGCCCTGGCCGCCGCCGGGGCCGACCTGGTGGTCAACGACCTGCCCGGCGCGGCCGACCGGGTCGCCGACGAGGTCAAG
This sequence comes from Nocardioides sp., assembly GCA_041579495.1. Lineage (GTDB taxonomy): Bacteria > Actinomycetota > Actinomycetes > Propionibacteriales > Nocardioidaceae > Nocardioides. Next base: position 12,990 of record JBFGFQ010000051.1, on the reverse strand, counting down.
GCACTGGGGCGCCGGGTGCTGGTCGTCGAGGGCGACGTCGCCGAGCGCACCACCGCCGACGCGATGCTCGCGGCCGCCGTCGAGGACCTCGGACGCCTCGACGTGGTCGTCAACAACGCCGGCATGACCCGCGACCGGATGCTGTTCAACATGAGCGACGAGGAGTTCGACGCGGTGGTGCGGGTGCACCTGCGCGGGCACTTCCTGCTCTCGCGCAACGCCGCGGCGTACTGGCGCGCCCAGGCCAAGGAGCAGGGCGGTCCGGTCTACGGCAGTGTGGTCAACACCGCCTCCGAGGCGTTCCTCTCCGGCCCGCCCGGACAGGCCAACTACGGCGCCGCGAAGGCCGGCATCGCCAACCTCACCGTGGCCACCGCCCGGGCGCTGGGCTCCTCGGGCGTGCGTGCCAACGCGATCTGCCCGCGGGCGCGCACCGCGATGACCGCCCAGGTCTTCGGCGAGGACACCTCCGGCGACGCGGTCGACCCGTACTCGCCCGACCACGTGGCCCCGGTGGTGGCCTACCTGGCCTCGCCGGCCGCCGAGCGGATCACCGGCCAGGTGCTGGTCGTGTACGGCGGCATGGTCGCCGTCGTCGCCGCGCCCGTCGTCGAGCGGCGCTTCGACACCACCGGTGCGACCTGGACCGCCGACGAGCTCGACCAGCAGCTCGGCGGCTGGTTCGCCGAGCGCGACCCCGCCGTCGGCTTCGCCGCCGACTCGATCATGAGGATGAGCCTGTGAGCAGTGGGACCGGACGTCTGGCCGGCAAGGTCGCGATCGTCACCGGCGGCGCGATGGGTCAGGGCGCCGGCATCTGCCGCGCGTTCGTGGCCGAGGGCGCGCGCACGGTGATCGCCGACGTCGCCGACGAGCAGGGCGCTGCGCTGGCCGCCGAGCTGGAGTCCTCGCACCCCGGGATGGCGCGCTTCGCGCACCACGACGTCAGCGACGAGGCGTCGTGGACGGCCCTGGTCGCCGAGACCGGCGAGCAGTGGGGCCCGGTCTCGGTGCTGGCCAACAACGCCGGCGTGCTGCGCTTCGGGCAGGTCGAGCGTCAGGACGTCGGCGACCTCGAGCTGATGTTCCGGGTCAACCAGCTCGGCTGCTTCCTGGGCATGAAGGCCGTGGCCCGCACGATGCGCAAGAACGGCGGCGGCTCGATCATCAACGCCAGCTCGACCGAGGGCCTCGGCGGCATGTCCGGGGTGGTGGCCTACGGCGCGACCAAGTTCGCCATCCGCGGCATGACCAAGGGCGCCTCGCACGAGCTCGGCCCGCACGGCATCCGGGTCAACTCGGTGCACCCCGGCATGATCGACACCCCGATGACCCGTGAGCACGGCGGCGACGCCGCGATGGAGTACGGCGCCGCCAAGGTGCCGATGCGGCGGGTGGGTCACCCCGCCGACGTCGCCCCGCTGTACGTGTACCTGGCCAGCGACGAGTCGACGTACGTCAACGGCGCGGAGATCGCCGTCGACGGCGGCGTGAGCGCCACCCACGCCTTCGGAGGTTGAGCAGATGGCGAACCAGCGCGGCCAGGTCCGGATGGACGACGCCGAGGTCGACGCCTTCCTGACCGAGCAGCGCAGCTCGACGGTCGCCACCATGGGCAAGGACGGGGCCGTCCACCTGGTGGCGATGTGGTACGCCTGGCTCGACGGGCACGTCTACCTGGAGACCAAGGCGAAGTCGCAGAAGGTGGTCAACCTGCGGCGCGACCCACGGATGAGCGTGCTGGTCGAGGCGGGGCACACCTACGACCAGCTGCGCGGGGTCTCGCTCGAGGGCAGCGGGGTCGTGCTCGAGGACGAGCAGCTCGTCTGGGACGTGTGCGTCAACGTCTTCGAGCGCTACAACGCCCCCTACACCGAGGAGCTGCGCCCCTTCGTCGAGGTGATGGCCAGGAACCGGGTCGTCGTGCGCCTCGACGTCGAGCGGGTGCGCAGCTGGGACCACCGCAAGCTGGGCCTGCCGGCCATGGACCTCGGCGGCTCGACCGCGGCGTCCGTGCTGTCCTAGGTCCGGCGGGGGTCAGTCGCGCAGCAGCAGGCCGACCGCGACCTCGATCTTCTGGCTGGTCTCGGCCACGCTGGCGCGTCCGGTGACCCAGCCGACCAGGGCCGAGAGCCACACGTCGCCGATCACCTTGGCGATCGCGATGTCGTCGTCGCTGACCTCGTCGACGGCCGGGTCCTTGCTGGGGTCCATCGCCCGGGTGAGCATGCGGGTCATCAGCATCCCCACGTGGTCGATCTCGGTGCGCACCGAGGCGTCGGCGAACATGAACGCCCGGGTCAGCGCCTCGGTCAGGTGCGCGTCGCCGCGCACCCCGCGGCTGGTGGTCTTCAGCACGTTGACCACCCGCTCGGCCGGGGTGTCGCCGGGGATCTCGCGCTGGGCGAACTGCGCCTCCGCCCGCTCGAACTCGCGACCCAGGGCCGAGACCAGCAGGTGGATCTTGGAGGGGAAGTAGCGGTACAGCGTGCCCAGCGCCACCTCGGCCTGGTCGGCCACCGCCCGCATCTGCACGGCGTCGAAGCCGCCCTCCGAGGCCAGCGCGATCGTGGCGTCGAGGATGCGCTTGCGGCGCTCGCGCTGGGCGGCCGAGCCGAGCTCGTCGCTGGAGAGGGAGTTGCTGACGGTCACGCGGACCCTTTCGTGAGGACGGTGGATCGCCGACTAGGCTACCGACGAGTCGTGCCATGATAGAACACGTTCCACTCCGCTGGCCGCCCCGCAGGGGTGAGGCGGACGGAGGTGGCTCGAGACCCCCCGACCGGCCCCGACGGCCGTACCGACCAGAGGAGCCCGGCATGCGGATCGCGATGCTGTCCTACCGATCCAAGCCGCACTGCGGCGGCCAGGGCATCTACATCCGCCACCTCAGCCGCGAGCTGGTCGCGCTGGGCCACGAGGTCGAGGTCTTCTCCGGCCAGCCCTACCCCGAGCTCGACGAGGGCGTGCGGCTGACCAAGGTGCCCAGCCTCGACCTCTACCGCGAGCCCGACCCGTTCCGGGTGCCGAAGCTGCGCGAGTTCCGCGACCGCGTCGACGTCGAGGAGTTCGCCACCATGTGCGCGGCCGGCTTCCCCGAGCCGAAGACCTTCAGCACCCGGGTCGCCCGCCTGCTGCGCGAGCGCGCCGACGAGTTCGACATCGCCCACGACAACCAGGTGCTCGGCTACGGGATGCTCGACATCGAGCAGCTGATGCCGCTCATCACCACCCTGCACCACCCGATCACCTTCGACCGCCGCATCGACCTGGCCCAGACCCGCAACCCGTACCGCAAGCTGACCCTGCGCCGGTGGTACGGCTTCCTGCGGATGCAGGGCCGGGTGGCCCGCTCGGCCCGCAGGCTGATGACGCCCTCGGAGACGTCCAAGCGCGACATCGCGAGTGACTTCGGCGTCGACCCGGCCCGGATGCAGGTCATCCTGCTCGGCGTCGACGACGGGTTCGTGCCGCCGACCGCGCCGCGGGTGCCCGGGCGGATCCTGGCCATGGCCAGCGCCGACGCCCCGATGAAGGGCATCTCGACGCTGCTGGAGTCCTTCGCCAAGCTGCGCACCGAGCGCGACGTCGAGCTGCTCCTGGTCACCAAGCCCCAGCCCGGCGGGCGCACCGAGAAGCTCATCGACCGGCTCTCGATCGGCGACTCCGTGCGCTTCGTGCACGGGGTCAGCGAGGCCGAGCTGGTCGAGCTGATGGGCTCCGCCGAGGTCGCGTGCGTGCCGTCGCTCTACGAGGGCTTCTCGCTGCCGACCGCAGAGCTGATGGCCTGCGCGACACCGCTGATCGTCTCCCGCGCCGGGGCCATCCCCGAGGTCGTGGGCCCCGACGGCCTCTGCGCCGACCTCGTGACCCCCGGCGACGTCGGCGAGCTGACCGCGGCCCTCGCCGCGCTGCTCGACGACCCCGAGCGTCGCGCGGAGATGGGGCGCGCCGGACGTCGGCGCGTCGAGGAGATGTTCAGCTGGCGGGCGGTGGCGGCCACCGTCGCCGCGGCGTACGAGGACGTGATCGCCTCGTGGCACGCCACAGGACCGATGACCGGCACCGGCCGCAAGGGCCGGGGGACCAGAAAGTGGGGCACCAGTGCTCACCGTTGACTTCGACCGGCTGGGGCTGCGCCCCGGTGACCGCGTGCTCGACATGGGCGCCGGCGGCGGTCGCCACGCCTTCGAGGCCTACCGCCGCGGCGGCGACGTGATCGCCTTCGACATGGACGCCGACGAGCTGGCCGGCGTGCGCGAGCTGTTCGTGGCCATGCGCGAGGCCGGCGAGGTGCCCGAGGGCGCGGAGGCCGACGTCAAGGAGGGCGACGCGCTCTCGCTGCCCTTCGCCGACGGCGAGTTCGACCGGGTGGTCGCGGCCGAGGTGCTCGAGCACATCCCCGCCGACATCCAGGCCATCGAGGAGCTCGCCCGCGTGCTGCGCCCCGGTGGCACGATGGCGGTCTCCGTGCCGCGCTGGTTCCCCGAGATCGTCAACTGGAAGCTCAGCGACGACTACCACAACGTGCCCTACGGCCACATCCGCATCTACTCCGACAAGGAGCTGATCGGCAAGCTGCAGAACGCGGGCCTGACCTTCGACGGCAAGGACTACGCCCACGGCCTGCACGCGCCGTACTGGTGGATCAAGTGCGCGGTCGGCGTGACCAACGACGACCACCCGGCCGTCAAGGCCTACCACCGCCTGCTGGTGTGGGAGATCATGAAGCAGCCGCGCGCCCTGCGGCTGGCCGGGCGGGTCCTCGACCCGCTGATCGGCAAGAGCATGGTCCTCTACTTCACCAAGCCCGTGAGCGACCCGCGTGCGGCCTGAGGACCGCGTCGCCGACGCCGAGCTGGCCCGCCTGCCGTACGTCGAGGGAGTGCTGAGCGCCCAGCAGGTGGCGCAGACGGCCCGCTCGATCGCCGAGATGCAGGAGCCCTGCGGCTCGGTGCCGTGGACGACCGGCGAGCACACCGACATCTGGAACCACGTCGAGGCGGCCATGGCGCTCCTCGTCGGCGGCGAGGTCGAGGCCGCCGAGGCCGCCTACGCCTGGGTGCCGACCATGCAGCGCGCCGACGGCTCGTGGCCGATGAAGATCGTGGCCGGCGAGGTCGAGGACCCGCGCGGCGAGGTCAACATGTCGGCGTACCTGGCCGTCGGGATCTGGCACCACTGGCTGGTGCGCCGCGACCTCGGCTTCGTGCAGCGCTTCTGGCCCTCGGTGCGCGCCGGTCTCGACTGGGTGGTGGGCCAGCAGCTGGCCTTCGGCGGCATCAACTGGACCCCCGAGGAGGACGGCGCCCTGCTGGCGGGGTCCTCGAGCATCTACCAGTCGCTGCGCGCGGGCGTGGCCCTGGCCGACCTGCTCGACGACCCGCAGCCCGAGTGGGAGCTGGCCGGTGGCCGGCTCGGCCACGCCGTGCGGCGCCACCGCGACCTGTTCCTCGACAAGTCCACCTACTCGATGGACTGGTACTACCCGGTGCTGGGCGGTGCCGTGCGCGGCGACGAGGGCCTGGCGCTCATCGACAGCCGGTGGGACGACTTCGTGCGCCCCGGGCTGGGCATCCTGTGCGTCGACACCAACCCCTGGGTCACGGGCGCCGAGACCTGCGAGCTGGTGATGGCGCTGGACTCCCTGGGCGAGAGCCGACGGGCGCTGGCCCTGCTGGGCGACATGCAGCACCTGCGCACCGAGGACGGGAAGTACTGGACCGGCTGGGTCTACGGCGACGAGGCCACGGCCACCGAGCCGGTCAACGTCAACTGGCCCCCGGAGTGGACGACCTACACCGCTGCCGCGGTGCTGCTGGCCGTCGACGCGCTGGGGGAGGCCCACGGGCACGCCACGCCGGGCTCGGGGATCATGCGCGGCACCTCGCTGGCGCCGCACTTCGCCGAGATCGGCCTGGAGTGCGGCTGCGCCGACGAGCCGGCCTCAGCCGACGGGCTCTCCCGCCGCTCCTGAGACCCGGCGCAGCACCCGCATCGAGCCCAGCGCCTCGACCTCCTCGAAGGCGCCGGAGGCGAGCGCGCGCAGGTGCACGTGGTACGGCGCCTGGCCGCCGTCGGCCGGGTCGGCGAACACGTCGTGGATCACCAGCAGGCCGTCGCGCACGAGGTGGTGCGCCCAGCCCGTGTAGTCGGCCTGGGCGTGCTCCTCGGCGTGCCCGCCGTCGATGAAGAGCAGCGACAGCGGGGTGGCCCAGTGCCGGCTGACGGTCGTGGAGCGCCCCACCACGAGCACCACGTGGTCGTCGAGCCCGGCGTCGTGCAGGGTGCGGCGCGCGAAGGGCAGGGTCTCCATCAGCCCGACCTCGGTGTCGACGACCTCCGGGTCGTGGTGCTCCCAGCCGGCCTGGTTCTCCTCCGAGCCGCGGTGGTGGTCGACGCTGAAGACGACCGCCTGCTCGCCGCCGACCGCGCGGGCGGCGGCACCGAGGTAGACCGCCGACTTGCCGCAGTAGGTGCCGACCTCGAGCGCCGGGCCGTGGGCCAGCCGCTCCAGCGCACGCCGGTGCAGCAGCTCGCCCTCGTCCTCGGGCATGAAGCCCTTCGCGGCCAGGGCATGGGACAACCAGTCGTCGTTCACGCCCGCAGCCTATAGAGTTGGAACACGTTCTAGTTCTGGAGGGCACTGCATGTCGATCGGGATCTCCGAGGAGCACGCCGAGCTGGCGACCAGCCTGCGCTCGTGGGCGGCGGGGCTCGACGGCCCCGGCCTGGCCCGGCACGCCGAGGGTGACGCGTCGGCCCGCTTCGAGGACACCTGGAAGGCGCTGGTGGAGATGGGCGTGCCCGCCATCGCCGTCCCCGAGGAGCAGGGCGGCGGGGGCGGGAGCGCCCTCGACGTCGCGGTCGCGCTCGAGGCCTGCGCCCACGAGCTCGTGCCCGGGCCGTTGCTGGGCCCGGTGGTGGCCGCGCACCTGGCGCCGACCACGGCCGGCGACGAGGTGGTCTCGGTGGTGCTCGACGGCGTCCTGTGGGACGCGCCGTCCGCGGGCCGGGTGCTCATGGCCGACGGCGGGGGACTGGTGCTCGTCGAGCGCGACGCGGTCGACGCCGAGCCGGCCACGGGGCTCGACCTGAGCCGGCGCTCCGCCCGGGTGGCGGCCGTCGACACCTCGGCGGGAACGCCCGTCGAGGGGGCCGCCCCCGCCCTGCGCCGCACGGCCGTCACGTACGCCGCCGCCGAGGCCGCCGGCCTGGCCCGGTGGTGCCTGGCCACGGCCGTGTCCTACGCCGGGGTCCGCGAGCAGTTCGGTCGGCCGATCGGCAGCTTCCAGGCCGTCAAGCACCTGTGCGCCGAGATGCTCGAGACCGCCGAGGCGGTCACCGCCGCCGCCTGGGACGTGGCCACGGCTGCGGCCGACGGCGACGACGACCAGTGGGCCTTCGCCGCCGACGTCGCCGAGGTGACCTGCTTCGACGGCGCCGTGGAGGTCGCGAAGTCCTGCATCCAGGTGCTCGGCGGCATCGGGTTCACCTTCGAGCACGACGCCCACCTGTACCTGCGCCGCGCCCTGACCCTGCGGGGCCTGCTGGGCCGCGGCGACGACGCCGCCGAGCGGCTGGTGGGCGCCGCCGTGACGGGTCGCCGTCGGCGGGTGCGGCTCGACCTGCAGGGCCGGGACGAGCAGGTGCGACCCGCGGTGCGCGCCGACGTCGCCTCCGTGGCCGCCCTGCCGGAGGGGCAGCGCCGTGAGGCGCTGGTGCGCACCGGTCTGCTCACCCCCCACTGGCCGGCGCCGTACGGGCGCGGGGCCGGCGCGGTCGAGCAGGTGGTCATCGACGAGGAGCTCGCCGAGGCCGGGGTCGAGCGTCCCGACATCGTGATCGCCGGCTGGGCGCTGCCGACCATCGTGCAGCACGGCAGCGACGAGCAGCGCGAGCGGTTCGTGCTGCCCTCGCTGCGGGGCGAGATCGTGTGGTGCCAGCTCTTCTCCGAGCCGGGGGCCGGGTCCGACCTGGCCTCCCTGCGCACGCGGGCGGTGCGGGTCGAGGGCGGCTGGCGGCTGAGCGGGCAGAAGGTGTGGACCTCGCTGGCCGACCGGGCCGACTGGGCCATCTGCCTGGCGCGCACCGACCCCGACGTGCCGCAGCACCGCGGCATCACCTACTTCCTCGTCGACATGCGCGGCTCCGAGGGCATCGACGTGCGCCCGCTGCGCGAGATCACCGGCGAGGCGCTCTTCAACGAGGTCTTCCTCGACGACGTCTTCGTGCCCGACGACTGCGTGGTCGCCGAGCCCGGTGACGGCTGGCGCCTGGCGCGCACCACGCTGGCCAACGAGCGGGTCGCGATGGCCGGCAGCCGGTTGGCGACCTCGACCGAGCGGGCCGTCGAGCTGGCCGCCACGGGCGACCTCGGGCCCTCGGACCGGGTCGCCGTGGGGCGGTCGGTGGCGCTGTCCACCGTCTGCACCCTGCTGGGCGTGCGCTCCACGCTGCGCTCGCTCGCCGGGCAGGGACCGGGTGCCGAGTCGAGCGTGGCCAAGCTGCTGGGGGTGCGCAACCGCCAGGACGCCGCCGAGCTCGTCGTGGAGCTGCAGCGGGCGGCGGTGGCGGCGTACCGGCCCGATGCCTCGCGCGAGCAGCTCGCCGAGGACGTGCGCGAGATGCTCAACACCCGGTGCCTCTCCATCGCCGGCGGCACGACGCAGGTGCTGCGCAACGTCGCCGGGGAGCGCATCCTCGGCCTGCCGCGGTGACGCGGTCCGCGCGGGTAGGCTCGGGGCAGAGGGTGGAAGAAGGAGACTAGGTGGCTCGGATCCTGGTGGTGGAGGACGATCCCGACGTCCACGCCCTGCTGCAGATGCTGCTCGAGGACGCCGGTCACACGGTGTGGGCCTGCACCGACGGGGCGGGTGCGTTGACGCTCGCCACGGGCACCGGCACCGCCCCCGACCTGGTGCTGCTCGACGGGGCCCTCCCGGGCGACCTCGACGGGCTCGACGTGGCCATCCGGCTGCGTGCGCACCCGCTGACCGCACAGGTGCCGATCGTGATGCTCACGGCGCGCTCGGCGCCCAACGACGAGCGACGCGGCCTCGAGGCCGGCGCGACGGCGTACGTCCTGAAGCCCTTCGACACCGAGGAGCTGCTCGACCGGGTCGCCGGCCTGCTCGCCTGAGCCTCAGGAGAGCGGCAGCCGCACCTCGAACGTGGTGCCCCGGCCCTCCTGCGAGTCCACCGACACGGTGCCGCCGTGCCCCTCGACGATCGAGCGCACGATGGTCAGGCCCAGTCCGGTGCCCTGCACCCCGCTGGTCACGGCGGTGGTGGCGCGGAAGAACGACTCGAAGAGCCGCTCCTGCTCCTGGGGCGGGATGCCCACCCCGGTGTCGCTGACCCGGATGGTGCCGGTGTGGTCGGTGGAGGTGAGGTCGACGTCGATGCGGCCACCGTCACCCGTGAACTTCACCGCGTTGGAGACCAGGTTGATCACCACCCGTTCGAGCTGGTCACGCTCGCCCTGCACCACGACCTCCTCGTCCGGCAGGGTCGTGCACAGCGTGAGGTCCCGCGGCGCCAGCAGCGCCTCGGTCTCCGTCAGGGCCGCGGCGACGACCTCGCGCAGGTCGCACGGCTCGGCGGCGTCCTCGTCGCGTGTCGACTCGACCCGCGACAGCGACAGGATGTTCTCGATCAGGCCGAGCAGCCGGTGCCCGCTGCGGTCGATGCGACCGATCATGTCGCGCTGGCGCTCGGTCAGCGGCCCGCCGGCGCCGGTGCCGAGCAGCTGGGTGAAGCCCAGCACGCTGGTCATCGGGGTGCGCAGCTCGTGGCTGACCGACGAGACGAACTCCGACTTCTCCCGGTCCAGCTGCTCGAGGCGCTCGACCGCCTCCTGCTCGCGCTGCAGGGCGGCCTCGACGGCACGCTCGGCGGCACGCCGCTCCGACACGTCGTGGGTGACGGCCAGGTAGCCGCCCGGCCCGGTGCCGTCGCCGAGCAGCACCGTGGTGGCGACGTTGACGGTGACCGGGCTGCCGTCGGCACGCACCCAGCACCAGTCCTGGCGCACCGGCTCTCCGTCGACGACCGAGTGCACCACGACGTCGAGGTCGCTGACGCCGGGCTCGCGCCGGGCCTGGAGGGCCTGCGGGTCGTAGAGCGAGGTCAACCGGGTCCCGACCAGGGTCGTCGCGGGGCGTCCCAGCAGCCCCTCGGCGCCGGGGTTGGCGTAGGTGATGACGCCGTCGGGGTCGGTGCCGATGATGGCGGTGCCGGTCGCGGAGTCCAGGACCGCCGAGGTCAGCTCGCGCTCGCGGCGCAGCGCGGACGCCGCGGCGCGGGCCTCCTCGAGCGCGGTGCGGCGCTGCTGGACGGCGACGGCCAGCGGGAGCGCCACCACGGCCATGGTGACGATGAAGAGCTGCACCATGGCGCCCCGCATCTGGGCGTCGATGCTGTCGGGGGCGCCGAACGGCCCGCCGGCCTCGGCCGTCATCACGGTGACCGCGGCGCTGATGACCAGGATCTGCCAGGTCAGCCAGCGCACCGGGAGCACCGTGGCGCCCCACACCACCAGCGGCACCACGAGGAACGTGAGGGGCAGCACCTGACCCGGCGCGAACACCACCGCCGTCAGGGCGGCGGTGAGCAGCAGCTGGCCCACCACGGCGACGCGCCGGTGCTCGAGGAGACCGGGGGCGGGGGTCGACCTGAGGAAGACCGGCACCACCGCCAGCAGGGCGGCGGAGTGCGAGGCCGCGACGCTGCGCAGGGTGCTCCACGGGTCCCCGTCCGTCATCACGGCGACGACGAGTCCCGCCACCACACCGATGCCCAGACCTGTCGTCACGCCCGCCACGAGGAGTCGCCGGAAGTCCTCACCGGTCATCATGGAGGGACGCCCCCGCAGGCCGCCCAGGGCCACGCAGAAGACGAGCACCTCGGCGGCGTTCACCACGCCGTACACGAGCGAGAGGGGGACCGGTCGCCCGCCGAGCATGTTGGCCGCGGCCGCGGTCGGCACCAGCAGCGCGGTCAGCAGCGGCCAGTGCCGCCGGTCGTGCAGCAGGAGCAGGCCGGCGGCGACGCCGGAGGCCGGCCACCAGGCCGCGACCTCGGTGCCGGGCACGGCGAAGCGGACCGAGCTCACCGCCAGGAGGAACACCAGGACCAGCAGCCCGGCGGCCGCCACGACCGGCGGCACCGGCCGTCGGGCCGGGGCGTCGGGGGAGGCGGTCACGGGGCCATCATGGTGCCGGCGCGACGCTCCCGCTGGACCTTCAGGCGGTATGTCGTGCCTCGAGGTGAGCGCTGCGGTCACAGGCAGCGGCTCGGCTCGTGGTCCTCCACGTCCGGATCAGCGTCCGGCCCGGCGTCCGGCCCGGCGGCCTCCCCGACCCGGCGGTCGAGGTGCAGCTGCACCACGCGCAGCAGGTCGGCGATGCGGAACGGCTTGGGCAGGTAGCCGTCGGCGCCCGCGGCCAGGCCGGCGTCGATGTCCTCGGGCGCGGTGAGGGCCGAGAGCAGCACCACCGTGGTGCGGGGCCGGCGACCGTAGGAGCGGCGCTCCATGCTGCGCAGCGAGGCCGTGAAGCCGATCCCGCCGAGCACGGGCATCGAGACGTCCACGATGGCGAGGTCGACCTGCTGGTGCTCGAGGTGGTCGAGGGCCCGTGCCCCGTCGGTGGCCGTCGCGACCTCGTGGCCCTCGGTGGTCAGCGCGAGCTCGACGAGCTCGCGGATGTCTTCGTCGTCGTCCACTACCAGGATCGTCGCCATGGCTGTCCTACTCCCCCCGGGGTCCACCCGGTCCAGTCCACCGTGGCGGGTCGGGCGTGGGGGCGGTGTGCGCGATCGGGGGCCGCGCGTAAAGAAACCGTCAGGATCGTTGCGGCGTGGCACTACGCTCCGTACATGGCGAAGGTGCTCGTGGTGGACGACGACCCCTCGCTGCGCCAAGCCCTGCGTGGGGCCCTGGGCCGGGTCGGCTTCGACGTGGTCGTGGCCGCCGACGCCCGCGGGGGGCTCGACCTGCTCGCCACCGCCCTGCCCGACGCGGTCGTCCTCGACCTCGGGCTCCCCGACGCCCACGGGGTCGACGTGGTGCGGCGCTTCCGCGGCCTGTCGAGCGTGCCGGTGCTCATCCTGTCGGGCTCGACCGAGGAGTCGCGCAAGGTGCAGGCGCTGGAGGCGGGCGCCGACGACTACCTCGACAAGCCCTTCGGGGTCGACGAGCTCGGTGCGCGGCTGCGCGCGCTGCTGCGCCGCAGCGGCTCCACGGACACCGAGCCCACCGGTGTGGCCCCCGCCGTGCTCGAGCTGGGCCGCCTGGTCGTCGACCTGGTCGCGCACACCGTCACCGTCGACGGCACGCCCGTGCACCTGACCCCCACCGAGTGGCGGCTGCTCGAGGAGCTCGTGGCCCACCCCGGCCGGCTGCTGACGCACCGCTGGCTGCTGTCGCGGGTCTGGGAGGACGGTCGCGGCGAGGAGTCCCGGGCCGCGCTGCGCACCCACGTGCACTCGCTGCGCTCGAAGCTGCAGGACCCGGCCGACGAGCCGCTGTACGTCGCCACGGAGAGCGGCGCGGGCTACCGGTGGGTCGCCGAGACCGCCGCGGAGGATGCCGCCGAGGATCCTGTCGTCGACACCCCGCTCGAGCCGGAGCCGGCGCTCGCGGCCGACACCCGGGCCCTGGTGCACGACCTCAACAACGCGCTGACCGCGCTCAAGCTCGGGGTCCACCTCGCGCAGGGCCGGCTCGAGCGCTCGTCGTTGAGCGACGAGGAGCGCGGTGCCGTCGCCGCGCCGCTGCACCACCTCGACGGCACGCTCGCCCGGGCCGGACGCCTCGCGGTCGCGCTGGCGCACCGGGCGGTCGGGGACGGCTAGGCCGGCGCGTCGGCGCGCGCACGCCGGTAGCCGTGCCAGTGCCAGTGCAGGTAGCGGTCGATCGCGCGCACCGCGTGCGAGCTGCGGATCGAGGGGAAGACGTCGAACGCGTGCTGGGCGCCGGGCAGCTCG
>JBFGFQ010000050.1:0-15741 GCA_041579495.1 Nocardioides sp. | reverse complement strand
TGCGGCGGCGCCAGGGGGAGGTGGCCGACTCTGCCGGCTGCATGCCACTGCCTTCGTGAAACCGACACGGCGTCGGTGGCGGTGAGTGTACGCGGCGCAACCCCCCGGCGACAGCCCTATCTTTCCAACCTTCGGCGAGGGGAACGGATGCAGCCGATCATCGAGGCCCGCGGCCTGGTCAAGCACTACGGCGACGTGGTCGCGCTCGACGGGCTCGACCTGGCCGTCCCCGAAGGCGCCATCGTGGGGCTGCTCGGGCCCAACGGCGCCGGCAAGACCACCGCGGTGTCGATCCTCACCACCCTGCTGGTCCCCGACGCGGGCTCGGCCTCGGTGGCCGGGATCGACGTGGTCGCCCGGCCGGGCGAGGTCCGCAAGCGCATAGGCCTGTCCGGCCAGAACGCCGCCGTCGACGAGCACCTCACCGGGTTCGAGAACCTCGACATGATCGGGCGCCTGTACCGGCTCGGCCGCACCCGGGCGCGCCGCCGAGCACGGGAGCTGCTGGAGCGCTTCGACCTCGTCGACGCCGGCGACCGGCCCTCCAAGACCTACTCCGGCGGCATGCGCCGGCGACTCGACCTCGCCGGGTCGCTGGTCGCGGCGCCCCCGGTGCTGATCCTCGACGAGCCGACCACCGGCCTCGACCCGCGCAGCCGGGTCGGCATGTGGGACGTCATCCGCGAGCTGGTGCGCGACGGCGCCACGCTGCTGCTGACCACGCAGTACCTCGAGGAGGCCGACCGGCTGGCCGACGACATCGTCGTCATCGACCACGGCCGCGCCATCGCGCGCGGCACCGCCGACGAGCTGAAGTCGCAGACCGGTGGCGAGCGCATCGAGGTCGTGCTGGCGCACTCCTCCGACCGTGACGTCGCGACCCGGCTGCTGGCCGGGGTCGCCGTCGGCGAGGTCGGGGTCGGCGACAACGGCCGCGAGCTGACCGCCGCCGTCGAGGGCGGCGTACGCGCGCTGCGCCAGGTGCTCGAGGGGCTGGAGTCCGCCGGGCTCGAGGTCCTCGACATCGGCCTGCGCCGCCCCACCCTCGACGACGTCTTCCTGACCCTGACCGGCCACGCGGCCGAGAAGGACCCCGACGAGAGCACCGACGCGGCCGAGGAGGCCCTGCGATGAGCACCACCACCACCCACGGCGCCGGCACCGGGCAGCTGCCCGAGCCGACCCCGGTCCCGGAGCGCCCCAACGGGGTCGTGCGCGCGCTCACCGACGGCTGGATCGTCGCCAAGCGCAACCTGGTCAAGATCAAGCGCGTGCCCGAGGTGCTGGTCTTCGTGCTGATCAGCCCGATCATGTTCGTGCTGCTCTTCGCGTTCGTCTTCGGCGGGGCGATCGACCCCGAGGGGGCGGTCGGCTACCGCGAGTTCCTGATCGGCGGCATCTTCGCCCAGACGGTCGTCTTCGGCGCCACCTTCACCGGCGCCGGCCTGGCCGAGGACATGCAGAAGGGCATCATCGACCGGTTCCGCTCGCTGCCGATGTCGCACGCGGCGGTGCTGGTGGGCCGCACCACCTCCGACGTCGTCTACAACGTGCTGTCGCTGATCATCATGGCGCTGACCGGCCTGCTCGTCGGCTGGCGGATCCGCGAGGGCGCCTTCGACGCGCTGCTCGGCTTCGCCCTGCTGCTGCTCTTCGCCTACGCGATCAGCTGGGTGATGGCCTACGTCGGCCTGCTGGTGCCCTCGGTCGAGGTCATCAACAACGCCTCGTTCATCGTGATCATGCCGCTGACGTTCGTCTCCAACGCGTTCGTGCCGCTGAGCTCCTTCGACGGCGTGCTGCGCCAGTTCGTGCTCTGGAACCCGGTCTCGGCGCTGACCCAGGCCAGCCGCGAGCTCTTCGGCAACGTCGACCCCTCCACCCCGGTGCCCGACGCCTGGTCGATGCAGCACCCCGCGCTCTACACCCTCGGCTGGGTCGCGCTCATCCTCGCGGTCTTCGTGCCCCTCTCGACCCGCCAGTTCGCCCGCGCCTCCTCCTGACCCACCCCGACACCCCCATCCCCACCCCACCGTGACCCGGCCCGAATCCCCCGCTCACCCGGCCCGATTCCCTCGCTGACCCGGCCCGGATCTCGCCCCGAGCCGGCCGAGATCTCCGGCCGGAGACCTGGACGGAGATCTGCGCCGGGTCGGCTGAGGATTTGCGCCGGGTCGGCGGGGGATTTGCGCCGGGTCAGCGGCGGAGGAGGAGGGCGCGGTCGTCGCCGTCGCGGACCTCGCCGCGGCCGTCGGTGTTGGAGGTGACCAGCAGCAGCTCCCCCGGCCCGTCGGTGGCCGGGAGGGCGAGCACGCTGCGCAGCCGGCCCAGCTCACCGGCGAGGTGGCCCACGGGCTGCCCGACCCCGGCACCGGAGTCGGCGAGCGGGATCTCCCACAACCGCTCGCCGCGCAGCGCCGCCATCCACAACGAGCCGTCCCAGAAGGCGAGCCCGGAGGGGGAGGCGTCGGCGGTGCTCCACACGACGACGGGGTCGGTGAGCCCGTCGCCACCACCGCTGCCCTCGACCTGGGGCCAGCCGTAGTTGGCGCCCGGCTCGACCAGGTTGAGCTCGTCGAAGGCGTTGGCCCCGAACTCCGAGGCCCACAGCCGGCCCCGGTCGTCGAAGGCGAGGCCCTCCACGTTGCGGTGGCCGTAGCTGTAGACCTCGTTGTCGAACGGGTTGCCCGGGGCGGGCTCGCCGTCGAGGGTCAGGCGCAGCACCTTGCCCGACAGCGACTCGGTGTCCTGCGCCGAGGCCGGCACGCCGTTGTCACCGGTGCCGACGTACAGCAGGTCGTCGGGGCCGACGAGCAGCCGCCCGCCCTGGTGGAAGCCGGCACCGCCCGGGATGTCCTCGAGCAGCACCTCGGGCTCGCCCAGCCGCTCGCCGTCCCACGGCATCGAGACGACCCTGCTGGTCTCCTGCACGGTGTAGTAGGCCAGCAGCGCGGACTCGTCGGGGCTCAGCGCGAGCCCCAGCAGACCCGCCTCCCCACCAGGGACCACGTCGGGCAAGGTGCGCAGGACCTCACGCTCCCCGGTGGCGGGGTCCAGGCGGAGGATCCGACCCGTGTCGCGCTCGCTGAGCAGCACCGCGCCGTCGGCGGTGGACGCCAGGCCCCACGGACTCGTCAGGCCGGTGGCGACCGTCTCGCTGCGCAGCACCGCCGGGTCGTCGGGGTCCAGGTCGTCCGCGGGACCGCTCGTACGGGTCGCGTCGCTCGGCGCGTTGGCCCGCTTGCCCGGCTCGGGGTCCCCGCCGCAGCCGGCGAGCAGCAGGACGGTCGAGGCGGCGGTGACCAGGGCGAGACGCAGGCGCATCCCGCCAGCGTGCCAGGCGTGGCCCACCCTCCCTGGGCGACCGGCTCGCGGGCTGGGAGGATCAGGGGGTCGGCGGGAGGGACCCATGGAGGACATGACGGCGATCCTGGTCGTGGCGCTGCTGGGCGGCATGGCTGCCGCGGTCCTGCGCCTGCCGCCGCTGCTGGGCTTCCTGGTCGCCGGCTTCGTCCTCAACGTGCTGGGCGTCGAGTCGGTCCCGGCGCTCGAGGCCGCCGCCGACCTGGGGGTCACCCTGCTGCTCTTCGGTGTCGGCCTCAAGATCGACCTGCGCCAACTGGTGCGCCGCGAGGTCTGGGTCACAGCCACGGTGCACATGGTCGGCTCGACCCTGCTCGGCGCCGGGGTGGTGGCCCTGGTCGCCGTGGCCGGGGTCGCCCTGCTGGAGGGCAGCGACTGGCGGACCTGGGTGCTGGTGGGCTTCGCGCTGTCCTTCTCGAGCACCGTCTTCGTGGTCAAGACGCTCGAGGAGCGCAGCGCCTCCCGCTCGCTCGGGGGGCGCACCGCCATCGGCGTGCTGATCGTGCAGGACCTCGCGGCGGTGGTCTACCTGGCTGCGGCCGTCGGTCGACCACCCAGTCCGTGGGCGGCGCTCGTGGTGCTGCTCCTGCCCGCCGCGTGGGTGCTGCGCACCGTGCTCGCGCGCATCGGCCACGACGAGCTGCGCCCGCTCTTCGGTCTGGTCCTCGCGCTGGTCCCGGGCTACGCCCTCTTCGACGCGGTGGGCCTCAAGGGCGACCTCGGCGCCCTGGTCGTCGGCATGCTGCTCGCGGGGCGTCCCGGCGCCGAGGGCCTCGCCAAGAGCCTCTTCACGCTCAAGGACCTGCTGCTCGTCGGCTTCTTCGTCTCGATCGGGCTCGGTGCCCTGCCCGACCTGGAGCTCCTGCTGCTCGCCCTGCTGCTCGTGGTGGTGCTGCTGCCGTTGAAGGCGATCGGGTTCGCCCTCCTGCTGAGCCTCGCCGGCCTGCGGCGGCGCACGTCGGTGCTCACCGGCTCGACGTTGGCGAACTTCTCGGAGTTCGGGCTCATCGTCGCCGTTGCTTCCTCGGCCGAGGTGATGGGCGAGGAGTGGGTGGTCACCCTGGCCACGGCGATCGCGGCCAGCTTCGTCGTCGGCACCGCCGTCGGCCGGCGCCCGGAGTACCTCGTCGGCGTGCTCTCGCACCTGGTGCCCGAGCGTGCCGACGGCCGGCTGCACCCGGAGGACCGACCGATCGACATCGGCCACGCCGAGGCGGTCGTGCTCGGCATGGGCCGGGTCGGGCGGTCGGCGTACGACCGGCTCGAGCAGGTGCACGGGCTGACCACGATCGGCGTCGAGACCTCCAGCGACCGGGTCGCCCGTCTGGTCGAGGAGGGCGTCGACGTGATCGAGGGCGACGCCACCGACCCGGAGTTCTACGAGCGGCTGCGCACCGGTGCCGTGCGGGTGGTGCTGCTCGCGATGCCCTTCCACGGCAACAACCTCGACGCGCTGCTGCAGCTGCGCTCGAGCGGGTTCACCGGTGTGGTCGCGGTCGTCACCCAGTACGACGCCGACCTGCGCCAGGCGCGCGCGCTCGGGGCCTCCGCGGGCTTCCAGCTCTACGACGGCGCCGGCACCGAGCTGGCCGACCGCGCGGCCCAGGCCGCGGGCATCCGGCGCCAGGACGACTGAGCGACGAGCCGTCCTCTGACAGGCTGGGGTCGTGCACGAGAGCGTCCCGGCCCCCCGGTTGTCCCTGCCCGACGACGAGGCGCGGGCGCGGGTGGCGGCCTTCGCCGACGACCTGGCCCGCCGCCGTACGGTGCGGGACTTCTCCTCGCGCCCCATCGCCGAGGGCATCCTCGAGGACGCCGTGCGCGCGGCGGCCAGCGCGCCGAGCGGCGCGCACGTGCAGCCGTGGCGCTTCGTGGTGGTCACCGACCCCGACGTGCGCAGGCGGCTGCGCGAGGCCGCCGAGGCCGAGGAGCTCGCGTTCTACGAGCGGCGCGCCTCGCAGGAGTGGCTCGACGCCCTGGCTCCGCTGGGCACCGGGTCGACCAAGCCGTTCCTGACCGATGCCGCGGCGCTCGTCGTGGTCTTCGAGGTGCACGCCGGCCCGACCTCGCCCAAGCCGTACTACGTCAAGGAGTCGGTCGGCATCGCCGTCGGCTTCCTGCTGGCCGCCCTGCACCAGGCCGGACTGGCCACCCTGACCCACACCCCCAGCCCGATGAAGTTCCTCGGCCAGGTGCTGGGCCGCCCGCCCGAGGAGCGCGGCTTCCTGGTGGTCGCGGTCGGCCACCCCGCCGACGACGCACGGGTGCCGGCGCTGGAGCGCAAGCCGCTCGACGAGGTGCTGGTGCGCGTCTGAGCGCCGGGCCGGTCCGCTGCCGCTACGAAACTGGCGCCGGGACGATGAAGCTTCATCGTCCCGGCGTGAGTTCCATCGGCCGCCCGATGAAACTCCCGCGGCGGCCCGCTCAGCCGGTGAGCTTGGCCAGGCGGGCGCGGAGCAGGTCGACGCGGTGGGCGTTGCCGTGCAGGTCGACGTACCCCTCGGCGTACGACGCGAGCAGCGCGTCGTCGAGGCGGCGCACCGCGCCGGGCGGGTAGCGGTAGTCCATCCGCGCGTTGATCTCGGTCTCGTCGACGCCCATCAGCACCTCGGAGAGCTCGCCGAGGCTGGTGATGCCCAGCTCGAGCAGCAGCCCGGAGATCCAGGCGTAGTGGTCGGTGCGCGACCAGCCGGCGTCGGCGTACTGCCCGGCCAGGAAGGCCGCCAGCTCGCGCGGGTCGAGGCGCGGGTCGTCGTCGGGCGCGGCCGGCTCGTCGGTGCGCGGGTCGGTGGCCTGGAGCCGGTCGCGGATGGTCGCGAACTCGCGGTCGGCGAGCTCGAGGAGCCCGGCGGCGAGGGTGAAGCGGCGGTCGAAGTCGCGCGCGTGCTCCTCGGGCACCACGCCCTTGTAGCGGATGTCGTGCTCGAACTCGGCCCACGCGTGCTGCAGCACGGTGCGGATCTGCACCGACGCCACCAGCCCGCGCAGCGACGACCAGTCGGGGTCGCCCTCGCGGGCCGCGTCGAGACCGATGACCTGGTGGCGGCTGGCGTAGCCGAACCGGCCCTCGCTGGCGGTCTCGCGGCCCATGTCGCGGTCGTCGTGGACGACGAGCTGGTCGCCGAGCAGGTCGGCGACGGTCTCGACGTCGCGCTGCACGTAGGTGATGACCCGGACCCCGAGCTGGTCGGTGACCTCGGTGAGCGGGTCGCGGTAGAGCGCCTTGCCGCCGGGGCGGCCGTCGACGGTGCGCGCGGCCTTGGCGGCGAACGAGGCCACCGACTTCGTGCGCCCGGTCACCGACAGGTAGTTGATGCCGGCCTCGTCGAGGATCGACTGCACCAGCCGCACGTAGCGCTCACCGGCGTCGCGCAGCTGCGGCAGCCGCGCGGCGTACGCCTGGGTGGCGGCCTGCACCGGGTCGGGCCGCGGCCGGCTGCGGCGCGGGCTGGGCTCGAGGTCGTCGGGCAGCGTCGGGACGACGACGTAGCCGTCCTCCCACCCGCCGTCGGGCCCGACGTACGTCGTGGTGGCCTCGGGGTGGGTGTCGGCGAAGAGCCCCACGTAGGCGCAGACGACCGCGTCGACCTGGTCCTCCACGACCCGCAGCTCGCTCTTGCGGGTGGCGCCCTCGACCGCGTCGCGCAACCGCGCCCACGGCTCCCCGGCGGTGACCACGACCGTCTCGAGGTAGCCCATCAGGGCCAGCAGCTCGGCGCGCAGGCTCTCGAGGTCGCGGCCCGGCTTGTTCTTGTACTTCAGGGTGCGTCCGAGCCGGAACAGCGAGACCGTCGCCGGGTGCGGGTAGACCTCGATCGCGCGGCGCTGGCGCCCCGAGCGGGGGTTGAGGTCGAGGCCCAGCCGGCCCGCCACCCGCGCCCCACGGGGCGTCTCGGCGAACTCGGGCTTGCCGGTGTTGGCCGGGTGGGCGCCGGCGTCGAAGCGCGCGAAGTCCCGGTTGAGCGCCGCCTCGCAGCCGCGGTTGCCGCTGGGGTTGCGCACGATCAGCGGCGCGTCGACCGAGACCAGGCAGGCACCGCCCGCCACGACCCCCTCGACCGCGGCCACGATCTCGTCGTCGCTGCGCTGCGCCGAGACGTGCACCAGCCGCGCGTCGGGGTCGAGGACCGCGATGCCCGTGGGGGCGCGGTCGCCCCAGGCCAGGTCGACGCCGACGTAGTGCATGGGCCCAGCCTGTCCTACCGGCCCTCAGCCCTCGTGAATGGGCTCGGCGGGCAGCTTCTTGACGCGGCGGGTGCGGCGGCGCCGGCCCGGGATCATCGAGCGCATCTCCTCGAGCTTGCCGAAGCACAGCAGCCGGTCGCCGGCCTCGAGCACGTGGCGGCTGTGCGGGTTGGGGATGACGCTGGTGCCGCGCTGCAGGGTCAGCGCCGAGATGTCGCGCTCGCGCAGGCCCGACTCGCCCAGCGTCTTGCCGACGAGGTCGGAGGCGGCCTGCACGGCGATCTCGGCGACGCCGTACCCGGTCGAGACGGTCAGGCGCTGGCGCACGTCGATCTCGGGGAAGGCGACCTGGTTGTCGATGTGGTCGATGATCGAGCCGGCGACGTCGAGCTCGGTGGCCCGCTCGATGCCCTCGAGGCCCGGGGAGGAGTTGACCTCCATCACCAGCGGGCCCTCGTTGCCCTCGAGCATGTCGACGCCGGCCACCCGCAGGCCCATGATCTGCGCGGCCCGCACGGCAGCGCGCTCGTAGTCCTCGTCGAGGGTGACGCCCTCGACGATGCCGCCGCGGTGCACGTTGGAGCGGAACTCGTCGCCCTGCGCCACGCGGCGCATCGCCGCGACCACGCGGTCGCCGACGACCAGCGCCCGGATGTCGCGGCCCTTGCTCTCGGCGACGAAGCGCTGGATCAGCACGTTCTGCCGCGTGCTCTGCAGGGTCTCGATGATCGCCTCGGCCACCTTGAGCGTCGGCGCCAGGATCACCCCGATGCCCTGGGTGCCCTCGAGCAGCTTGATGACGACCGGCGCCCCGCCGACCCGCTCGATGGCCGCGATCACGTCGGCGCGGTCGCGCACGAAGGTCGTGGCCGGCATCCCGATGTGGTGGCGCGAGAGGATCTGGGTGGCGCGCAGCTTGTCGCGCGAGTTGGTGATCCCCCACGAGGTGTTGGGCGTGTAGACGTCCATCTGCTCGAACTGGCGCACCACCGCGGTGCCGAAGTAGGTGATGGAGTTGCCGATGCGCGGCAGGATCGCGTCGTAGTGCGAGAGCCGCTTGCCGCGGAACTGCAGGTCGGGCTCGTCGCCGGACAGGTCGATGCCGAAGCGCAGCGTGTTGAGGACCTTGACCTCGTGACCCCGGTCGAGGGCCGCGGTGCGCAGGCGCTGCGTACTGTACGACCGGGGCGCGCGGGACAGGATCGCGAGTTTCATGGGTACCCAGACTGAGAGGCGACGGTGGAGACGGGACTTTCCTACACCCTCGCAGGGTGGCGCGAGTGGGTGAGCCTGCCCGACGCCGGCGTGGAGTGGATCAAGGCCAAGCTCGACACGGGCGCGCGCACCTCGGCGATCCACGCCTTCGACCTCGAGTCGTTCGAGCGCGACGGGGTGGCGATGGTGCGCTACTCGGTGCACCCCTGGCAGGCCACCGACGACGACGCCGTGGTCGTCGAGAGCACCGTGCTCGACACCCGCGAGGTGCGCTCGTCGTCGGGCCACGTCGAGGAGCGCTACGTCGTGGCGATGCCGATCACCCTCGTCGGGCGCACCGTGACCGTCGAGATGAGCCTGAGCCGCCGCGACGAGATGGGCTTCCGGATGCTGGTGGGCCGCGAGGCGCTGCGCCAGGGCTTCGTCGTCGACCCCGGCCGCTCCTACCTCGGCAGCCGCCCGCCGGTCGCCGTGCGCCGCCGCAACCGGGGCCGCTGAGATGGCCCGCCCCTCCTTCGAGATCGGCCCGGTGCGGGTGCGTCCGGGCCGCGTGCAGTCGCTGGCGCTGCCGATCACCCGCCTGGTCACCGGCGCCGAGGTCGACCTGCCCGTGCGGGTCGTGCACGGTCGCGAGGACGGCCCGACCGTCTGGGTCGACGCCGCCATCCACGGCGACGAGGCCGTGGGCGTCGAGGTGGTGCGCCAGGTGCTCGCCGACCTCGACCCCCGCACCCTGCGCGGCACCCTGATCGCGATCCCGATCGTCAACGTGCTCGGCTTCATGACCGGCAGCCGCTACCTGCCCGACCGCCGCGACCTCAACCGGTCCTTCCCGGGCTCGGCCCGCGGCTCGCTGGCCGGGCGGATCGCGCACCTGATGATGACCGAGGTCGTGGCCAAGTGCTCGGTCGGCATCGACCTGCACACCGGCTCCGACCGGCGCACCAACCTGCCGCAGATCCGCACCGACCTCGAGGACCCCGAGACCCGCCGCCTCGCCGAGGCGTTCGCCGCGCCGGTGATGATGCACGCGCGGCTGCGCGACGGGTCGCTGCGCCACGCCGCCCGCGAGGAGGGCGCCAAGGTGCTGCTCTACGAGGCCGGTGAGGCCTGGCGGATGGACCCGTGGGCGATCGACGCCGGCGTGCGCGGCGTACGACGCGTGCTCGCGGCGCTCGGGATGACCGACCCGGTCGAGGAGGAGCCGCCCGCGCCCAGCCTGGAGAGCTGGCGCAGCGGCTGGGTGCGCGCCCGCGGCACGGGGATGCTGCACCTCGAGGCCGAGCTGGGCCAGCGGGTCGAGAAGGGCGAGCGGCTCGGCGGGCTCTTCGACTCCTTCGGCAAGCGGGTGCGGCTGGTGCACGCCGACCGCGCCGGCGTCGTGGTCGGGCGCACCGAGGCGCCGCTGGTGAACTCCGGCGACGCGGTGGTGCACCTGGCCGAGGTCGAGGACTGAGCACCGCCCCACGCCACCCGCCCGCCCGGGACGTCACGCGGGCGGGACGTCCGCTCGGGCGGAGGGGATGACCTCCCGGGGCGAGCACGACTGACCGAACGGCGGAGGCGCCGCGGCCCGGTCGCCGGTGAGACTGCGGTCTCCCCCCACTCCCCCTGGAGACCGCTCGTGCGTCCTTCGCCCGCAGCGCCGCGCCCCCGCGCGACGCTCCGCCTCGCCACCACCGTCGTCGGCGCCGCGCTGCTCTGCGCCGGGCTCCCGGCCACCGCCGGCCCGGCCGCCCCCGCCGCCACCAGCGCCGCCACCAGCGCCACCGTCTCGACCGCCGCCGCGACGGCGTACGACGCCGCGCAGCGGCGCCGCACCGACCGCGGCCCGGCTGTTGGCGTGCAGTTCCACGGCCTGTGGACCTCGTACTCCGACGCCGAGCGGGCCGCGGTGCTCGACCGGCTGGTCGAGATGGGCGCCGGGTGGGTGCGCCTGGACATGTCGTGGTCGATGATCCAGCCCGAGCGCGGCCGGATCGACCCGCAGGGCTGGGGCGTCCGGTTCGTCGACAGCGTCGTCGACATGGCCTCCGCGCGCGGCCTCAAGGTGCTCGCCACCTTCTGGCTGACCCCCGACTGGGCGATGCCCGAGCGCGGCGCCCGCTCGCTGCCGGCCGACGCCCGCGACTACGGCCGCGCGCTGGCCTGGGCCGCGCAGCGCTGGGAGGGGCAGGTGCGCGCCTGGGAGGTCTGGAACGAGCCGAACTCCGAGGACTTCCTCGCCGGCGCCGACCCCGCGGCGTACGCCGGCCTGCTCTGCGCCGCCCACGACGCCGTGCGCGCCTCGGGCTCCGACGCCGAGGTGGTCTTCGGCGGCACCATGCACAACGACTCCGACTGGATCGAGGCGGCGTACGACGCCGGCGCCGGCGACTGCTTCGACGTGCTCGCCACCCACCCCTACCAGTCGCCGTCCGACACCGGCCCGATGTCGGGGACCGGTGAGGCGCAGTGGGAGTTCGGCCACCTCGCGCAGGTGCGCGACCTGATGCGCCGCCACGGCGACCGTCGGCCGGTGTGGGTGA
Source organism: Nocardioides sp. (assembly GCA_041579495.1). Classification (GTDB taxonomy): domain Bacteria; phylum Actinomycetota; class Actinomycetes; order Propionibacteriales; family Nocardioidaceae; genus Nocardioides. Next base: position 4,450 of record JBFGFQ010000050.1, on the reverse strand, counting down.
CCGAGTTCGGTTGGTCCTCGCACCGCGACCGCGGCGACGAGCAGCCCTGGGAGCGCGGCGTCAGCAAGCGCCGGCAGGCCGAGTTCACCGTGGCCGCGCTCGAGGCGCTGCGCACCCGCTTCCCGTTCGTGCGCAAGGCGTTCCTCTACAACGAGCGCGCCCGCACCGACGCCGGGCGGCACATGAAGGGCTACGGCCTGATGACCCACGGCCTGAGGCCCAAGCCGGTCTACCGCGCCGTGCAGGAGTGGACCGGGCGCTGACGCGGGGTCCGCGGGTCAGCCGTCGGCGGCCTCGAGCATCCGCAGCAGCTCGGCGCCCATCTCCTCGATGACGGCGTGCAACCCCTGCAGCGGGCGCACCATGACGGTGAAGTCGCTGATCAGGCCGTCGTCGTCCCAGGTGATCATGTCGACGCCCTGCACCTGCTTGCCGCCCACGACGGTGCTGAACTCCAGCACCGCGGAGTCCTCGCCGAGCCACTCGCGGTGGTAGCGCAGCCCGGGGCCGAGCACGCGGAAGGCGGCGGTCAGGTAGCCGACGACCGCGTCGCGCCCCTCCTGCGGCGTGTGCACGGCCGGGGAGCGGAAGACCCCGTCGGGGGCGACGAGACCCGGCAGGGCGGAGGCGTCGCCGGCCTCGGCGACGGCGTGCCAGCGGGCGAGGGCAGCGGTGACGTCCATGGGCCCATCCCACCACCGCCGTCACCGCGGTGGGCCGCAGCCGCGCCCGATTGACACCCGGCGTGGCGCAGACGGCATCCTGCCCGGGTGGACACCCCCATCCCGGACTACCTCGTCGAGGTGCTCGACGCCGTCGCCGCCGACGACAGCGGTGCCGTCGCCGACTACATCCCCGAGCTGGCCCAGGTCGACCCCGACCAGCTCGGCGTGGTGCTCGCGACCGTCGACGGCGCGGTCTACGAGGCCGGCGACTGCACGGCGGGCTTCACGATCCAGTCGATCTCCAAGCCGTTCGTCTACGCGCTGGCCCTGCAGCAGCGCGGGCTCGAGGCGGTGCTCGACCAGGTCGACGTCGAGCCCTCCGGCGAGGCCTTCAACGAGCTGTCGCTCGAGAAGGGGTCGGGCCGCCCGCTCAACCCGATGATCAACGCCGGCGCGATCGTCGTGCACACGATGCTCGGCGACGCGGGCGACCCGCAGGGGCGCTGCGAGCAGGTCCTGGCCGGGCTGTCCGCCTTCGCCGGGCGCCGCCTCGACGTCGACGAGGCGGCGTACGCCTCGGAGAGCGAGACGGCGTTCCGCAACTACGCGATCGCCAACATGCTGCGCAGCCGCGACTCGATCGTCGAGGACCCCGAGGACGTGGTGGCCGCCTACACCCGCCAGTGCTCGGTGCGGGTGACCACGCGCGACCTCGCGCTGATGGCCGCGACCCTGGCCAACGGCGGCGTGCACCCGCTCACCGAGGAGCAGGTCGTCGAGGAGTGGGTGGCGCGCCAGGTGATGAGCGTGATGGCCACCTGCGGCATGTACGACTCGGCCGGCGACTGGATCTCCACCGTCGGCTTCCCCGCCAAGAGCGGCGTCTCCGGCGGCATCATCGGCGCGCTGCCCGGCCAGCTGGGCATCGCGGCGTTCTCGCCGCGCCTCGACCCGCACGGCTCCAGCGTGCGCGGCGTCGAGGTCTGCCGACGGCTCTCGGCCGACATGGGCCTGCACATGATGGACCCGCCGCAGCCGGCGCGCTCGACGATCCGCCGCACCCACACCGTGCAGTACGTCGACGGCAGCGCCGCGATGGTCTTCGCCCTCCACGGCTCGCTGCAGTTCGCGGGCGCCGAGCGGCTGGTGCGCGACCTCGCAGAGGCCGACGCCGCGGGCCGGCTCTCCGACGCGGTCGTGCTCGACCTCAGCCGGGTGCACTCGATCAACGACGTCGCCCGCCGGATGCTGCTCGAGACCGTGCGCCGCCTGCACCGGGAGGGCTGCGGGGTCACCCTGGTCGACCCCGAGTCGACGCTGCCCGAGCCCGACTGCGGCGACGGCGTGCGCCCCGCGGTGGTCGACACCGTGGCCGAGGCCGCGGCGCGCGGCGGCGCCTGAGCCGGCTCAGGCCTCCGGCTGGCGCAGCGCGGCGACCACGTCGGCGTACATCCGCTGCTTGATGGTGCCCAGCGTGGCCCGGTCCTTGCCGGCGAGGTGTCGCACCCGCGCGGCAGCGGCCCCGGCGAGGTCGTCGAGGGACGCCGTCGCGTCGACGATGCCGGCCGCGAGCGCCTCGGCGGCCGGGAACCGGTGACCGGTGGTCATCGAGTCGACGGCGGCGCGCGGGGTCAGCTTCGACATCACCAGCGCGTTCATGCCAGGGGTGAAGGGGATCAGGATGTCGACCTCGGGCAGGCAGACGTAGCCGCGGTCCTCGCGCATGACGCGGTGGTCGTGGGCCAGCGCCAGCATCGCGCCGGCCCCGAAGGCGTGGCCGTTGACGGCGGCCACGGTCGGCACCGGGAGGGTCAGCACCCGCTCGAAGAGGCCCTGCACGCGGGCGACGTACTCGCCGAGGCGGTCGGGGTGGGCGCCGAGCCACTCCAGGTCGAGGCCGTTGGAGTAGAACTTGCCGCCGCCCGTCGTGACGAGCGCGGCCGGCTCGCTGGAGGCGGCGAGGTCGGCGAGGAAGCCGTCGGCCTCGTCGAGGAAGGCGGGGGTGAAGCGGTTCTCGTCGTCCCCCAGGTGCAGGGTCCACAGTGGGCCGTCCTGGCTCAGCGTCGGCATCCGGCGCTCCTCTCGTCGGGCTCATCAGAGCACACGCCCCCGACGGACACGGGCCGGGCCCAGGGGGACACGTCGGGGTGTGCTGCCGGCTCGTCCTGCCCGCCATGATCGTGGACGGGCCCGGAGAGCCGGGCTCGCTGTCGGGTCGCGGCCCGCGACCCGTCCCCCACGATCATCGAGGAGGACGCATGACGCGCATCATCATCATCGGAGGACACGGCAAGGTGGCCCGCAAGGCGACGCCGCTGCTGGTCGAGGACGGTCACGAGGTCACCTCGGTGATCCGCGACCCCGACCAGTCCAAGACGATCACCAAGCTGGGCGCGGAGCCGGCGATCGCCGACGTGGCGTCGATGCAGAAGAACGACCTCGAGGACCTGCTGCGCGGGCACGACGTCGTGGTGTGGGCGGCCGGTGCCGGCGGCGGCTCCGCCGAGAAGACGTACGCCGTCGACCGCGACGCGGCGATCCGCTCGATGGACGCCGCGGCCGCCGCGGGCGCCGAGCGCTACGTGATGGTGTCCTACTTCGGTGCCGGCCCCGACCACGGTGTGCCGCCCGACAACGACTTCTACGCCTACGCCGAGGCCAAGACCCAGGCCGACGCGCACCTGGAGGAGTCCGCGCTCAAGTGGACGATCCTGCAGCCCAGCGGGCTGACCGAGGGTCCGACCACCGGCAAGATCGACGTGCACACCGAGGACGCCGGGCAGGTGTCCCGCGGCAACGTCGCCCAGGTGATCCGGGCGGTGATCGGCTCCGACCCGTCGGCGGTCGCCGGGCTCAAGATCCCCTTCAACGACGGCGACACCGCCATCGACGAGGCCCTGCGCCACGTGCGCTGAGCCTGCGCCTGCAGGCGGGAGGACCGGGGGGCCCGCCGTGGCCGCCCGGTCCTCGCCGCCTCGCCGTCTCCGCCCGCCTGCGCCGCGTCGTACGCCGGCACCTAGCCTGGTCGCGCATCCTTCCCTCCGCGGCCCGCGGGCGCGACGACGAGAGCGACCACATGAGCGACCTGTACGGCCAGTACCCGAACCCCTCCGACCCCGGAGCCCAGCAGCCCGGCTACGGCGCTCCGGCCGGGGTCGGTGACGTCGCCGGCACCGGAGTCCGGGTCGGCGGCTTCGTCCTCGACGCGGTCCTGCTGGGCATCATCGCCCTCGTGGCGATGTTCCCGTTCGCCTCGACCAGCACCGGTGGCGGCGAGATGGGCATGTCGGTCGGTGGGGCGGGGATGATCGTGGGCCTCGTCGTCTCGGCGCTCTACTACATCGTCCCCACCGCGCTGTACGGCCAGACGGCCGCCAAGAAGCTGCTGGGCACCAAGGTGGTGCGGGTGGAGGACGGCCAGGTCCCCGGTTGGGGCAAGGCAGCGGGCCGCCAGATCATCCTCGCGCTGCTCAACTTCGGCTGCTACATCCCCCAGATCGTCAACCTCGTCCTGCTCTCGAAGGAGCCGCAGCGCCGTGGTTGGCACGACAAGGCCGCCGGCACGCGCGTCGTCACGACCCGCTAGCCGTCCTGACGACCCGCACCGCGACACGCCGCTCGAGCGTGCGGTTCGTCAGGTCCGAGGCCGGACCCGCACCTTCTGGCCCGGTCGGATCTCGACCTGCCCCGAGGAGGGCCACCCGTTCCAGCGGCGGATCTTGCGGCTGGGGCGGTCGAACCAGCGCGAGACCCGCGCGAGCGTCTCGCCCTCCTGGGCACGGTAG
>JBFGFQ010000049.1:0-15746 GCA_041579495.1 Nocardioides sp. | reverse complement strand
GCCTGGTCCGGATCGGCGGTGCGCGCCAGCAGCGGCAGCAGGTCGGCGGCGGCGCCCCCCACCTCCTCGAGCCGCTGCAGCGACTTCTCGGCGTCGACGAAGCCCAGCCGCAGCAGCTGGCCCTTGGTGGTCGCCGCGCGGGTCACCGGACCGCCCGCTCCTCGACCAGCCGCGCGAAGGACAGCGCCAGCGGGCGCCAGGCCTTGTCGAGCTCGGCCCGTGCCGCGTCGATGCGCGCCACCTCGGCGGCCGTGTCGACGCCCGGCGCGGGCTTGCCGTCGGAGGCCGCCCAGCGGGCCACCACGCCCGCGTCGACCTCGGGGTGCAGCTGCACGCCCCAGGCGGCCGGGCCGTGGCGCACCACCTCGGCGTCGCCCTGCGGGGTGCTGGCCAGCACCCGCGCTCCCGGCGGCAGCTCGGTGACCACGTCGTTGTTCCAGTGCACGCCGCGCCGGGGGGTGGCCACGCCGCCCACCAGCGGGTCGTCGGCGGCCGCGTCGGCCCACTCGACCGGCACCAGCCCCACGGTGCGCCCGCGCGGGTTGACCTCGACCCGTCCGCCCAGCGCGGAGGCCAGCAGCTGGTGGCCCAGGCAGATCCCCAGGGTCGGCACCTCGGCGCCCACCGCGTCGCGCAGCAGCTGCTTGGTGGGGGCCAGCCAGGCGTGGTCGGCGTCCTCGTCGGCGCCCATGGTGCCGCCCAGCACCAGCAGCGCGTCGTACGCCGTCGGGTCGGCCGGCAGCTCGTCGCCGGCGTACGGGCGGCGCACGTCGAGCTCGCACCCGGCCTCGGTGAGCCACCGGCCGACCAGGGCCGGCGGGCAGTCGTCCTCGTGCTGGACCACCAGCACGCTGGTCCTCCCGGCCACGCTCAGAGCACCGGCAGCATGCGGTCGCGCTCGAAGGCCGAGACCTGCCCGCGGTACTCGTCCCACTCGGCCCGCTTGTTGCGCAGGAAGAAGTCGAAGACCTGCTCACCCAGGGTCTCGGCCAGCAGCTCGGAGTCCTCGGCCACGCTGATCGCGTCGTTGAGGTTCTTGGGCAGCGGCTTGATGCCCAGGCTGGTGCGCTCGCGCTCGGTCAGCGACCACACGTCGTCCTCGGCCTCGCGGGGCAGGTCGTAGCCCTCCTCGATGCCCTTCATGCCCGCGGCCAGGACCGCGGCGTAGGCCAGGTAGGGGTTGCAGGCGGCGTCGATGGTGCGCAGCTCGACCCGGGTCGACTGGCCCTTGAGCGGCTTGTACATCGGCACCCGGATCATCGCCGAGCGGTTGTTGTGGCCCCAGCAGATGTAGGAGGGCGCCTCGCCGCCGAACATCATCCGCTTGTAGGAGTTGACCCACTGGTTGGTGACCACCGAGATCTCCGGGGCGTGGTGCAGGATGCCGGCGATGAACCGGCGCCCGGTCGCGGAGAGCTGGTACTGCGCGCCGGCCTCGTAGAAGGCGTTCTCGTCGCCCTCGAAGAGGCTCAGGTGGGTGTGCATGCCCGAGCCCGGGTGGGTGGTGAACGGCTTGGGCATGAAGCTGGCCCAGATGCCCTGGCTCAGCGCGACCTCCCGGATCACGGTGCGGAAGGTCATGATGTTGTCGGCGGTGGTCAGCGCGTCGGCGTAGCGCAGGTCGATCTCCTGCTGGCCCGGGCCGGCCTCGTGGTGGCTGAACTCCACCGAGATGCCCATCTGCTCGAGCATCGTGATCGCCTGGCGGCGGAAGTCGGCGCCCTCGGACTGCGCGGTGTGGTCGAAGTAGCCGGTGCGGTCGACCGGCACCGGCTCGTCACCCGCACCCGGCAGGCCCTTGAACAGGTAGAACTCGATCTCGGGGTGGGTGTAGAAGGAGAACCCCTGCTCGGCGGCCTTGCCCAGGGTGCGCTTGAGCACGTGGCGGGGGTCGGCGTACGACGGGGTGCCGTCGGGCATCTCGATGTCGCAGAACATCCGCGCCGTCGCGGGGCCCTCCTCGCGCCACGGCAGGATCTGGAACGTCGACGGGTCCGGCTTGGCCAGCATGTCGGCCTCGTAGACCCGCGCGAAGCCCTCGATGGCCGAGCCGTCGAAGCCGATGCCCTCGTCGAAGGCGTTCTCGAGCTCGGCCGGGGCGACCGCCACCGACTTCAACGACCCCAGCACGTCGGTGAACCACAGCCGCACGAACCGGACGTCGCGCTCCTCGAGAGCGCGGAGAACGAAGTCTTCCTGCTTGCCCATGGCTGGAGCCTAGTGGTGGGGACCCCCGGCGTCGCCGAGGGTCCCACCGGGCTCACCGGCACACGGTGACGTCCTGGGAGCCGAGGACCCCCTCGACGGCGCGGCGCATCGGCAGCAGCCACGGCGTGGTGGTCTCCAGGTGGGCCAGGGTGCCGGCGACGGGGCCGTGCACGCCGCGCACCTGCACGCGGCGTACGACGACGGGCAGGGTGACCCGGTCGCGCGAGGTGCCCTCGAAGCAGGCGCTGGCGCGGTTCTTGGTGCGGGCGACCTCGGTGTCGACCCGCTCGCCCGCCGCGTGGCCGGCGTAGCGGAAGACGACCGTGGTGTCGTAGCCGGTGTGGCCCTCCCAGGGGGCGCGGACCACCACCGACATCCCGGCGGTGCGCGAGTGCGGCACCGGGAAGGCGACCTTGCCGCCGCGGACCCGCTTCTCCCGCGAGGCCCACAGCCGCGGCTCGTCCGGGTCGTCGGTGGCCAGCCCCGAGTAGACCTGCACGCGGCAGCCGCGGCAGTCGTCGATGGGCAGCACGACGCGGGTGGTGCCGTCGCTGGTGGACGTGGTGCTGGACGCGGTGGGCGTGGTGGTGGGCGTGGTGGTGGGCGTGGTGCTGGACGTGGTGGCGGCCGCGCCGGGGGCGACGGCGAGGGTGGCGAGAGCGGCGAGGGCCGCGGGAACTGATCGGTGCATCGGGGCCTCCTACGGACGTGGGCGGGGTGCTGTCCAGAGGTCTACGCGCGGGGGCCGGGTCCGGTTGCGTCGTGCGGTCGAGACGACCGGCGCGCTGGTCTGGACCACCTGCTCCCGGGGGCACCGGGCCGTTTGGCGGGGCGGCCCGGCGGGCACGGAGCACCCAGGGGGTCGGCGCGTGCACGCCCGCGCGCCCGCGCGGCTCCCGCCCGATGTCGACCGCGGTCGACGCCCCAGCGACCAGGAGCCCCGTGAGCGCCACCGTCGACCACGCCGCGCAGTCCGGCGCGCGGCGCTGCTCGGCCGCGCTGCTGGCGCCCGCGGAGCTCGTCGACGACCCGGCCACCGCCGCGGCCTGGGCGCACCTCGCGGCCACGGCCCGCCACGCCAACCCGTTCCTGGGCCCGGCCGTCCTGCTGCCGGCACTGCGCCACCTCGCCGCACCGGTCGACGTACGCCTGCTGACCGTGGGGGCGCCCGGGCGCCTCGACCTGCTGCTGCCGGTGGCCACACGCCAGCGGGTCCGGCGCACCCCGGTGCGCGCGAGCACGGGCTGGGCGCACACCCACCACTTCCTCGGTACGCCGCTCGTCGCCGAGACGCTCGACCAGCGTGGCTGGCGGGCGGCGCTGGCCGCCCTGGCGGCCGCGGGCGACGCGTGGTTCGTGCTGCCCCAGACCGACCTCGACGTGGTGCGCGACGTCGAGGCGGCCGCCGCCGGGCTGGGCCTGGCGACCCGGCGGCTCGAGCAGCACGCGCGACCGGTCACCCGCCGGCGCGAGCGCGACGACTACGCCGAGCAGCGGCTCAGCGGCAGCCGGCGCAAGGAGCTGCGCCGGGTCCGTCGACGCCTCGACGAGGCGGTGGGCGGCGGCCTCGCGCTGGTCGACCTGGCCGAGGGCGCCACCGCGGCCGACCTCGACGCGGCGCTCGAGGAGTTCCTGGCGCTGGAGGCCTCCGGCTGGAAGGGCGCCGACGGCGGGGCGATGGCCAGGCGACCGGCGGAGCGGGCGTTCTTCCTCGAGACCTGCCGGGCGCTGGCCGCCGAGGGACGCCTGGCGGTGCTGGCCCTGCGCGGGCGCGAGGGCCCGGCGGTGGCGATGGTGGTGGTGCTGCGCGAGCGCGACGTGCAGTTCACCTTCAAGATCGCCTACGACGAGCAGCACGCGAGCCGCTCCCCCGGCCTGCTGCTCTACCTCGAGCAGCTGTCCCACTTCCACGCCTCCGGCGCCGCGCTGGTCGACACCTGCGCCGACCCCGGCCACCCGATGGCCCGGCGCCTGCACGGCGACGAGCGCCCCCTGGTGACCCTGGCGGTCGCGCTGCGCCCGCGGCGTGGTGCGGCGGCCGTGCGCTGGGCGCACGCCGCGACCAGGGCCCGCGACGCCGTACGCCGCCACCGCCCGACCGACCCACGAGAGGACCGACCATGAGCGACCTGCTGCACCTCGACGAGCAGTCCGTGCGCGCCCTGCGCGCCGCCGGCGAGACCGGCGAGCCGCAGGAGGTGACCCACGCGCTGCGCTCGCACGACCTGCTGACCCTCGAGGCGCTGGCCGACCTCGCGGTCTCGCTGCCGCCCGAGAGCATCGAGCACAACGTCGGTGCGCTGCCCGACGTGGTCGCCGACGGCCGCGCCCCCACCCTCGACCTCGAGCTGCGCGAGATGATCCTGGGGCTGGAGACCAACGGCGCCTGGTGCGTGGTCAAGAACGTCGAGCAGGACCCGCGCTACAGCGCGCTGCTCGACTCGTGCCTCGACGAGATCGAGGACCTGGTCTCGGGGCCCGGGCAGGCCTACCACCGCGAGGGGTTCGTCTTCCTCTCCGCGCCCGGCTCGATGACCCCGTCGCACATCGACCCCGAGCACAACGTGCTGCTGCAGGTGCAGGGCACCAAGACCATGGTCACCGGCCGCTGGGCCAGCCCCGAGGCCCGCGCCGACGAGGCCGAGCGGCTGGTCGGCGGCGGGCACCGCAACCTCGGCCACGACGTCCAGGACCCCGTCGAGCACCACCTGCAGCCGGGCGACGGCATCTACGTGCCGCCCTACACCCAGCACAAGGTCGTCAACGGCCCCGCGCTGTCGATCTCGCTGTCGGTCACCTGGCGCAGCCGCGCCCTGGCCGACGAGGCCCGGGTGCTGCGCGCCAACTCCTACCTGCGCCGCGCCGGCCTGACCCCCCGTGCCCCCGGCACCCGTCCGGGCGCCGACCGCGCCAAGGCCACCGCCATCGCCGCGGCCGAGCGCGCCAAGGCCGCCGTACGCCGCCGCTGACCAGGCCCATGTCTCACCCTGACCCGGCGCAAATCCCCCGCCGAACCGGCCCAGATCTCTCACTGACCCGGCCCGGATCTCAACCCAGGCGGACGGCAGGAGATCCCGGCCGGGTCGATGCGAGATACCGGCCGGGTCGGCGGGAGATCTGGGACGGGTCGGCGGGAGATCTGGGCCTGGTCGGCGTCAGGTGCGGGGGACGTTGGCCTCGATCTCGGCCAGCCAGGCGGTGGGGGCGGCGTCGGAGGGCATCCGCCAGTCGCCGCGGGGCGACATCGTGCCGCCGGCGCTGACCTTCGGGCCGTTGGGCAGCGCGGAGCGCTTGAACTGGCTGGCGAAGAAGCGACGCACGAACACCTCGAGCCAGCCTCGGATCGTGGCCAGGTCGTAGGCGCCGCGCTTGTCCTCGGGGAAGCCCGGCGGCCACTCCCCCGCGTCGGCGTCGCGCCACGCGTGCCAGGCCAGGAACGCGATCTTGCTGGGCCGGTAGCCACGGCGCAGCACGTGGTAGAGCGTGAAGTCCTGCAGCGAGTAGGGGCCGACGGTGTCCTCGGTGCGCTGCTCGGGCTCGTCCTCGGTGGCCGGGATCAGCTCGGGGGTGATCTCGAGCTCGAGGATCTCGCGCAGCACGTCGTTGGTCCCGGCCTCGAACTGCTCGCTGTCGGCCACCCAGCGGATCAGGTGCTGCACGAGCGTCTTGGGCACCCCGGCGTTGACGTTGTAGTGCGACATCTGGTCGCCCACGCCGTACGTGCACCAGCCCAGCGCCAGCTCGGAGAGGTCACCGGTGCCGACGACGAGGCCGCCGCGGTGGTTGGCCAGGCGGAAGAGGTAGTCGTAGCGCAGCCCCGCCTGCACGTTCTCGAAGGTGACGTCGTAGACCTGCTCGCCCTCGGAGTAGGGGTGGTCGAGGTCGTCGAGCATCTGCTCGGCGGCCGGGCGGATGTCGATCTCCTCGAACGAGACCCCCAGCGACTCGCACAGCCGGGTGGCGTAGTCCTTGGTCTCGCTGCCGGTCGCGAAGCCGGGCATCGTGAAGGCGAGGATGTCGCTGCGCGGGCGGCCGGCGCGGTCCATCGCCTTCGCCGCGACGATCAGCGCGTGGGTGGAGTCGAGGCCGCCGCTGACCCCGATGACCACCTTGGGCTGCCACTTCTCGCTGCTCATCGCCAGCATCCGCTGCTCGAGGCCGTAGACCTGGATGTTGTAGGCCTCGTAGCAGTCCAGCGCGAGCCGCTCGGGGTCGTCGGGCACGAACGGGAAGCGGTCGACCTTCCGCCGCAGCCCGAGGTCGCCCGAGGGCGGCGCCAGCTCGAAGCGCACGGTGCGGAAGTCGGCGCTGCGCTCGGCGTGGGTGCGCCGGTTGTCGTCGAAGGTGCCCATCCGCAGCCGCTCCTGGCGCAGGTGGTCGAGGTCGACGTCGGCCACGACGTGGTGGGCGCCGTCGACGAACCGCTCCCCCTCGGCGAGCACCTCGCCGACCTCGTAGATCATCGTCTGCCCGTCCCACGACAGGTCGGTCGACGACTCGCCCTGGCCCGCGGCCGCATAGACGTACGCCGCGTTGCAGCGGTGCGACGCCGAGCGCACCAGCAGCCGCCGGTCGTCGGCGCGCGCCACGGTGATCGGGCTGCCCGAGAGGTTGGCCAGCACCGTGGCACCGGCCAGGGCGGCCTCGGCCGAGGGCGGCACGGGCACCCACATGTCCTCGCAGACCTCGACGTGCAGCACCAGCCCCGGCACGTCGACGGCGTCGAAGAGCAGGTCGGGCCCGAACGGCACCGAGCGGCCCGCCACGGTGACGGTGCCGCCGCGGCGGTCGTCGCCGGGCGCGAAGTGGCGCCGCTCGTAGAACTCGCGGTAGGTCGGCAGGTACGACTTCGGCGACACGCCCAGCACCTCGCCGCGGTGCACCACGACCGCGCAGTTGAGCACCCGGCCGCCGACGACCAGCGGCGCCCCGACCACCAGCACCGGGGTCAGCTCGGCGGAGCCGGCGACCACCGTGGCGACGGCCTCGTCGACGGCGTCGAGCAGCACGTCCTGCAGCAGCAGGTCCTCGATCGAGTAGCCGGACAGGCACAGCTCGGGGAACACCGCCACCGCGACCCCGTCGTCGTGGCAGAGCCGAGCCTGCTCGAGCACCCGCTCAGCGTTGGTGGCGGGGTCCGCGATCGCCACCGGCAACGTGCAGGCCGCGACCCGGGCGAATCCGTGCGCGTAGGCGTTGTAGAAGTCCACGGCACGCAGTGTGTCAGCAGCCCGGTGCGGTCGGGACGACCAGCCGGGTGGTCCCGGCGGGTCTCAGTCGGGGTAGCCGTCGGGGTTCTGCGACTGCCAGCGCCAGGTGTCGGCGCACATCTCGTCGACGGTCTTGACGGTGCGCCACCCGAGCTCGGTGTTGGCCTTCGACGGGTCGGCGTACGACGCCGCCACGTCGCCGGCGCGCCGCGCCACGACCTCGTACGGCAGCTCGCGGCCCACGGCGCGCTCGAAGGCGTGCAGCAGCTCGAGCACGCTGGTGCCGCGGCCGGATCCGAGGTTCCAGGTGTTGACCGGCTCGCTGGTGCGCTCGAGCGCCTCGAGCGCGGCGACGTGGCCGGCGGCGAGGTCCTCGACGTGGATGTAGTCGCGCACGCCGGTGCCGTCGACGGTGTCGTAGTCGTCGCCGAAGACCTGCAGCTTCTCGCGCCGCCCGACCGCGACCTGCGCGATGTAGGGCATCAGGTTGTTGGGCACGTCGCTGGGGTCCTCGCCGATCGTGCCCGAGGGGTGCGCGCCGACGGGGTTGAAGTAGCGCAGCAGCGCGAAGCGCGACTCGGGGTCGGCGGCGGCGATGTCGGAGAGGATCTGCTCCTGCATCACCTTGGTCCAGCCGTAGGGGTTGGTCGCGAAGGTGGGGCGGTCCTCGGTGGCGCCGGCCTGGTCGGTGCCGTAGACGGTGGCGCTGGAGGAGAAGACCAGCTTGTGCACGCCGTGGCGCTGCATCGCGCGCACCAGCGAGAAGGTCGAGCCGAGGTTGTTCTCGTAGTAGTCGAGCGGCTTGGCGACGCTCTCACCGACGGCCTTGTAGCCGGCGAAGTGGATCACCGCGTCGATCTGCTCGGTGTCGAAGAGGTGCGCGGTCTTGTCGGCGTCGGTGAGGTCGAAGGCGTGCACCGGGATGTGCCGCCCCGACAACGCCTCCAGCCGACCGACCACCGTGGGCTTGGCGTTGGAGAAGTCGTCGACGACCAGGACGTCGTGACCGGCCTCGATGAGGGCGAGGACCGTGTGTGAACCGATGTAGCCGGCACCGCCGGAGACCAGGACGCGCATGGGCGCAACCTAACCCGTGACGGGCCCCGGACGTCATCCCGGCCGGACGTACGTCGGTGCGGGACGCATGACGTCCGACGGCGGCACACGCCGCGTGAGCAGCACCACGTCGGCCCGCGGCGGGGCCCGGGCCTAGCCTGGGGGCAGTCCGTGGACTCCAGCAGGGAGCCGCGAGATGCCCCACGAGGAGCGCGACGATGAGCGAAGAGACCGCCCCCTACGGCACCGGCGCCCCGAGCGGCAGCACCCCGCAGGCCCCCGTCAGGCGGGTGCGCACCCACCACCTGCGCGAGATGAAGGAGCGCGGCGAGAAGATCACGATGCTGACGGCGTACGACATGTACACCGCCGCCACCTTCGACGAGGCCGGCATCGACCTGCTCCTGGTCGGCGACTCCGCCTCCAACAACGTGCTCGGCAACGAGACCAGCCTGCCGATCACCGTCGACGAGCTGCTGCCGCTGACCCGCGCGGTCGCCGGCGCCGCCCGGCGCGCGATGGTGGTGGGCGACCTGCCGTTCGGCAGCTACCAGGCCTCCCCCGAGCAGGGCTACCTCACCGCGGTGCGGTTCATGAAGGAGGCCGGCGCGCACTGCGTCAAGCTCGAGGGCGGCGTCGAGATGGTGCCGGTGATCGAGAAGCTGACGCGGGGCGGCATCCCGGTGATGGCCCACATCGGCTTCACCCCGCAGTCCGAGCACGCCCTGGGCGGCTACCGGGTGCAGGGCCGCGGCGAGACCGCCGAGCGGGTGCGCCGCGACGCGCTGGCCGTGCAGGAGGCCGGCGCCTTCGCCGTGGTCATGGAGATGGTGCCCGGCGACGTGGCCGGCGAGATCAGCCGCGAGCTCGACATCCCCACCATCGGCATCGGCGCCGGCGCCGGCTGCGACGGCCAGGTGCTGGTCTGGCAGGACGCGTTCGGCCTGCGCACCGGCCGGATGGCACGCTTCGTCAAGCAGTACGCCGACGTGCACAGCGTGCTGCTCGAGGGCGCCCGTGCCTACGCCGCCGACGTCAAGGACGGCACGTTCCCCGGGGACGAGCACACCTTCTAGACAAGCCTCAGACACGCCCGGACACGTCAGCGACGCCAGGAGCCCCGGTGGACACCCAGACCCTGCTCAACCTCGGCCTCGTCCTGCTCTTCGTCGTGGTCGGCGGGGTCTTCGCCGGCACCGAGATCGCGCTGGTCTCGCTGCGCGAGTCGCAGCTCGACCAGCTCGAGCGCAAGAGCGAGCGGGGGGCCCGGGTGGCCTCGGTCGCCCGCGACCCCAACCGGTTCCTGGCCGCGGTGCAGATCGGCGTCACCGTGGCCGGCTTCTTCTCCGCCGCGTACGGCGCCTCCACCCTCGCGCCCGACTTCGCGCCCGCGCTGGTCTCCCTCGGCCTGCCCGACGGCGCCGCCGACACGGTCTCGCTGATCGCGCTGACCCTGGCCATCGCCTACGCCTCGCTGGTGCTCGGCGAGCTGGTGCCCAAGCGGCTCGCGCTGCAGCGCAGCGCCGGCGTGGCGCTGCTGGTGGGCCCGCCGCTCGACCGGTTCGCCACGATGGTGCGCCCGGTGGTGTGGTTCCTGTCGGTCTCGACGAACGCCGTGGTGCGCCTGCTCGGCGGCGACCCGCACGCCTCCTCCGACCAGATGTCGGAGGAGGAGCTGCGCTACCTGGTCGACCAGCACGAGGGCCTCGAGCCCGCCGAGCGCCAGATCCTCACCGACGTCTTCGACGCCGGTGACCGCACCCTGCGCGAGGTGATGCGACCGCGCGGCGACGCCGTCGTGCTGCCCGCCGCGGCCACGGTCGCCGAGGCGGTCGCCACGGTGCACGCCAGCCCCTACTCGCGCTACCCGGTCGTGGGCCGCGGCCCCGACGACGTGCATGGCTTCCTGCACGTGCGCGACCTGCTCGGCGCCGACCCGCAGGCCCGGGTCTCCTCGCTGACCCGCGAGATCGTCTTCCTGCCCGGCACCAACAAGGTGCTGCCGAGCCTCGCGTGGCTGCGCGACCACCGCAGCCACATCGCGGTCGTCGTCGACGAGTACGGCGGCACCGACGGCATCGTCACCCTCGAGGACCTCGTCGAGGAGCTGGTCGGCGAGATCCACGACGAGTACGACGCCCCGCTCGTCACGGCCCGCTCGGGGCCGGCGGGTCTCGACGCCGGGCTGAGCATCGAGGAGTTCGGGGCCGCCTCGGGGCTGGTCCTGCCCGACGGGCCCTACGAGACCGCCGCCGGCTTCGTGCTGCACCGGCTGGGCCGGGTGGCCCGGCTCGGCGACCGGGTCGAGCTCGACGGTGGCGAGCTGCAGGTGGTCGGCGTCTCGGGGCACCGGATCACCCGGCTGCAGGTGCACCCCGTGCCGGAGGCCGATCAGGGGTGACGCCGAGCGGTCACTTCTGAACCATCGACCGGTCGTCTTCGCACCAACGACTGGTCAGTGCTCCAGCAGGACCGGCCACGCCGGGCCGCGAGCGTCGTACGTCGTGCGGATGGGACCCGAGGCCCGCAGAAGGTTCAGAAGTGACCGCTGGTTGGTCCGAACCCGACCGGTCGGTGGTGCGGAACTGACCGCTCGGCGGGCTCGGGCTGGTCGGCGCACGTGGAGGGTCACTCCCAGTCGAGCCAGATGCCGCCCGGGATCACCACCACGAACCAGGTCACGGCCGAGACGACCGCCACCCAGGGCACCCAGCGCGGGTGCAGCGTGAACCAGGCGGAGGCCACGAGCAGGCAGAAGGCCCACCAGAGCAGCATCAGCGCCTGCACCCACCAGGGCGTGAAGGGCGCGCTGGCGGCGTACAGGAAGAAGGTCGTGGCCATCCCGACCATGCCCACGAAGGGCCACGGGTCGGCGGCGTCGGGGCGCGGGGCGGGGCGGGTGCGGCGGCGTGCCATCGGCGGGACTCGTCCGGGCCTGTTCAGTCCTCGAGGCCCGCGTCGTCCCAGCGCTCGTCCTCCTCCTCCCACGCCTCGTTGCGCTCCTGCGCGGTCTCGAGGGCGTGGGCGGCGGCCTCACGGGAGTCGTAGGGGCCCAGGCGGTGCTTGGCCTGGCACAGGTCGTCCACCGTCTCGACGCGGTGGTGCTTGACGCAGAACCAGTACTGGTCGGGGTTGCCGCCTTCGCTCATGCCCCGACACTAGCGCCTGCGCGGGCCACCTAGACTCGGTGGACGTGACTCCCGTGGCGCCCGCGACCCTCTCCCCCCGCCGACCCGTGCCCGCGCACGTCGTGCGCCCCGAGTACGTCGGCCGCGAGGCGCCGGCGCCCTACACCGGGCCCGAGGTCAAGGACGCCGAGACCATCGAGAAGATGCGGGTCGCGGGCCGGCTCGCCGCGCAGGCGCGCGAGGAGGTCGGGCGCCACGTGGCGCCCGGCGTCACCACCGACGAGCTCGACCGCATCGGCCACGAGTTCCTCTGCGACCACGGCGCCTACCCCTCCACGCTGGGCTACCGCGGCTTCCCCAAGTCGCTGTGCTCCAGCGTCAACGAGGTGGTCTGCCACGGCATCCCCGACAGCCGGGTCGTCGAGGACGGCGACATCGTCAACATCGACATCACCGCCTACCTCGACGGCGTGCACGGCGACACCAACGCCACCTTCCTCGCCGGCGACGTCGACGAGGAGTCTCGGCTGCTGGTCGAGCGCACCCGCGAGGCGCTCGAGCGCGGGATCAGGGCGGTCAAGCCCGGGCGCCGGATCAACGTCATCGGGCGGGTCATCGAGTCGTTCGCCAAGCGGCACGGCTACGGGGTGGTGCGCGAGTTCACCGGACACGGCATCGGCACGCACTTCCACTCCGGGCTGATCGTGCCCCACTACGACGACCCGCAGCACGACGACCTGATCGAGGTCGGGATGACCTTCACGATCGAGCCGATGCTCAACCTGGGCACCCACGAGTGGGAGATGTGGGACGACGGCTGGACCGTCGTGACCGCCGACAAGCGCCGCTCGGCTCAGTTCGAGCACACGCTGCTGGTGACCGCCGACGGCGCCGAGGTGCTGACCAACCCCTGAGCGACCCCTGAGCGACCCCTGAGCCCGGCTCAGCCCTCGCTGTCGGCGAGCCGCCGCTGGACCCGCAGCACGTCGGCCTGGTGGTCGTACTCGCCGCTCATCACCGCGGCCAGGCGCAGGAAGCCCAGCGCCTCGGCGTACCGGCTCTGCCGCTCGAGGCTGCGGCCCAGTGCGTGGCAGGCCCACACGTCGTCGGGGCGCTCCTCGACCAGGGCGCGCAGGTCGTCCTCGGCACGCTGCAGCTGCGCGCGGGCCAGGTAGGCCCAGGCGCGCAGCGAGCGCAGCCCGCGGTTGTCGGGCTCGCGCTCGAGCGCCGGGCCCAGCACGTCGAGCGCCTCGGCCGGGGCGCTGCGCGCGAGCAGGTCGTAGGCCGTGCGGTAGGCGGACTCGGGCGCCCACTGCCCGGGGAAGAGCAGCGGCGGGGCCTGGATCGTGCGGTCCTCGCTCATGGTGGTGCAACGCGCGGGGCGCCCCGGGTGTTCCGCTACCCTGGAGGCGCGGACGGGCTGGCCGGGCGACCGCGTCGCACCTCTCGAGGTGCGCCGAGGAAGGTCCGGGCTCCACAGGGCGAGGTGGTGGGTAACACCCACCCGGGGCAACCTGCGGGACAGTGCCACAGAGAACAGACCGCCACGACCGGCTCCGGCCGGACGGGGCAAGGGTGAAACGGTGGAGTAAGAGCCCACCAGCGTCCGGGGCGACCCGGACGGCTAGGCAAACCCCACCTGGAGCAAGGTCAAGAAGCCACCACTCGTGGTGGCGCGCGTGCGTCTGAGGGCGGCCCGCCCGAGCACGCGGGTAGACCGCTGGAGCCCGCCGGCAACGGTGGGCCTAGATGGATGGTCGCCCCCCGGTCCGAGAGGTCCGGGGACAGAACCCGGCCTACAGGCCAGCCCGTCCGCACCCGGGTCGCCCCGGAGGGTCCAACGATCCCCCGGGCAGGGTCCAACGACCGTGTACGCCGGCTGCTGCGCGTCGCAGGCTGGAGCGGTCACGTCGGACCAGCACCGGGAGCCCCCATGACCACCGCCAGCACCCCCCTGACCACCCCGCTGAGCATCCCGCTGGCCGCCACGGCCCGGGCGCTGGTGGCCCCCGGCAAGGGCATCCTGGCCGCCGACGAGAGCCACCCCACGATGGCGAAGCGCCTGGCGCGGGTCGGCGTGGAGTCCACCGAGCACACCCGGCGCGCCTACCGAGAGCTGCTGTTCACCACGCCGGGGCTCGAGGAGGTGGTCAGCGGGGTCATCCTCTTCGACGAGACCATCCGGCAGCGGTCGGGCTCCGGCGCGATGCTGACCGAGATCCTGGCCGGGACCGGCATCCTGCCCGGCATCAAGGTCGACCGTGGCACGGTCCCGCTCGCCGGTGCGCCCGGCGAGCTGGTGACCCAGGGCCTCGACGGCCTGCGCGAGCGCCTCGCGGAGTACGCCGCCCTCGGCGCCCGCTTCGCCAAGTGGCGCGCGGTGCTGCGGATCGGCCCCGGCCTGCCCACCCCCGCGTGCGTCGAGGCCAACGCCCACGCGCTGGCCCGCTACGCGGCCCTGGCCCAGGAGGCGGGGCTGGTGCCGGTGGTCGAGCCCGAGGTCCTGATGGACGGCTCGCACGGCCTGGAGCGCTGCGCCGAGGTGACCGCGCAGGTGCTGCGGCGGGTCTACGCCGAGCTGGCCGCGCAGCGCGTGGTCCTGGAGGCGACCCTGCTCAAGCCCGGCATGGTGCTGCCCGGCACCACCTCGCCGGAGGCGGAGCGGGTGGGCGACGACGAGGTCGCGGCCCGCACGATCGCGGTGCTGCGCGACACCGTGCCGGCCTCGGTGCCGGGCATCGTCTTCCTCTCCGGCGGCCAGAGCCCGCAGGAGGCCACCGCGCGCCTCGACGCCCTCAACCGGCTCGGCGCCGAGCAGCCCTGGCAGCTGAGCTTCTCGTACGGTCGCGCGCTGCAGGCCCCCGTGCTCGACGCCTGGCGCGGCGAGCCAGCCAACGTCGCACCGGCCCAGGCCGTGCTCGCCGAGCGCGCCCGGCTCACCGGCGCCGCCCGGCGCGGGCGGTACCAGCGTGGCCAGGAGCCCGGCGTGCCCGCGGCGACCGGTCCCGTGGCGAGCGGGTGAGCCCGGCCCGCACCGTCGACGCCTGGGTGGTCGACACCCCCGGGCCGATGACCACGCGCCCGCTCGTGGCGGTGCGGCGCGAGGTGCCGGAGCCCTCGAGCGGAGAATTGCAGGTGCGGGTGGAGGCCTGCGGCGTCTGCCGCACCGACCTGCACCTCGCCGAGGGCGACCTGGCCCCGCACCGGCCGCGCACCACGCCCGGCCACCAGGTCGTGGGTCGCGTCGAGGCGGTGGGTCCCGGCGCCGGAGGAGCGGGCGGGTTCGGCGTGGGCGACCGGGTGGGCGTCGCGTGGCTGCGCAGCACGTGCGGGCGCTGCCGCTGGTGCCGGGAGGGTCGCGAGAACCTCTGCCCCGCGTCGACGTACACCGGCTGGGACGCCGACGGCGGCTTCGCCGAGCTGCTCCTCGCACCGGCCGACCACGTCTACCGCCTCGACGACGACGCGCCGGCCGAGCTGGTCGCGCCGCTGCTGTGCGCGGGCATCATCGGCTACCGCGCGCTGGCGCGGACCCGGCTGCCCGCCGGCGGACGGCTGGGCCTGCTGGGCTTCGGCTCCAGCGCCCACCTGGTCGCCCGGATCGCGCTGGCCCAGGGCGCCGAGCTGTACGTCGCCACCCGCGGCGAGGCCGACCGGCGGCGGGCCCGGCGGCTCGGGGCCACCTGGGTGGGCGGCGCCCAGGACCTGCCGCCGGTCCCCCTCGACGCCGCGATCGTCTTCGCCCCCGCCGGGGAGCTGGTGCCCGTGGCGCTGCGCAGCGTCGAGCGCGGCGGCACCGTCGTGCTCGCCGGCATCCACATGTCCCCCGTCCCCGAGATGACCTACGGCGAGCACCTCTTCCTCGAGCGGGACCTGCGCTCGGTCACCTCCAACACCCGCCGCGACGGCGCCGAGCTGCTCCGGCTGGCCGCGCGCCTCGGCGTCCGCCCCGAGGTGACCACCTACCCGCTGGCCGCGGCCGACGACGCCCTGGCCGACCTCGCCTGCGGGGCGGTCAGCGGCTCCGCGGTGCTGCTCGTCCCGTGACCGCCCGGGCCCCACGCCTTGTCAGTCCGAGGACCTGGCGACCACCCAGCGCATCAGGGACCTGGACAGCAGCAGCGCGCAACCCAGCGTGACCGCG
>JBFGFQ010000048.1:0-15802 GCA_041579495.1 Nocardioides sp. | reverse complement strand
CCGCGCCCCCCGCGGCGCCGGCGGCCGGCCTGGACATCGAGCAAGTGGGTGCCGCGCTCAGCGGCGTCGCCTCCCTGTCGCAGTGGCGCATGGAGCTGCGCGAGCTGGGCAGCGGCGTGACGGTGCTCAACGACTCCTACAACGCCAACCCCGACTCGATGCGCGCTGCGCTCGACGCGCTGGGCTCCATCGGCGCCGACCCGGCCGTGCGGCGCACCGTCGCCGTGCTGGGCGAGATGCGCGAGCTCGGCGAGACCGCGCTCGAGGAGCACCGCGGCGTCGGCGCGTACGCCGTCGAGCGCGGGACCGACGTCGTCGTGGTCGTCGGCGACGCGGCCCGCGGCATCCACGACGGTGCGGGCGAGCGCGCGGTGCTGCTGCCCGACAACGCGGCCGCGGTCGCCTGGCTGGAGGAGAACCTCGTCGAGGGTGACGCGGTTCTCTTCAAGGCCTCGCGCGGGGCGCGCCTGGACGAGGTCGCCGCCACCCTTCAGTAGGGTCGCCGACCATGACCGAGACCCCAGCACGCAAGATCCGGGTGGCCCTCGTCTTCGGCGGTCGCTCCGGCGAGCACGCGATCTCGGCGGCGACCGCCGCCGGCGTGATGAAGGCGATCGACAGCGACAAGTACGACGTCCTGCCGATCGGCATCACCCGCGACGGCGACTGGGTGCTGGCCGCCGGCGACGCGTCGCGCTGGGAGCTCGCCGCCGGCCGGCTGCCGGAGGTGACGACCGAGTCCGGGCCGGAGCTGGCCAGCCTCAGCGAGGCCGGGCCGGTCGACGTGGTCTTCCCGCTGCTGCACGGTCCCTACGGCGAGGACGGCACCATCCAGGGCCTCCTCGAGCTCGCCGGCGTGCGCTACGTCGGCGCGGGCGTGCTGGCCTCGGCCGTCGGCATGGACAAGCACTACATGAAGCTCGTCTTCGCAGGGCACGGGCTGCCGGTGGCGCCGTACGTCGTCGTGCGGCCCGTGGACTGGGAGCAGAGCCCCGCGGCCGTGGTGGCGCGGGTGCAGGAGGCGCTGCGGTTCCCGGTCTTCGTCAAGCCGGCCCGCGCCGGCTCGTCGCTGGGCGTGACCCGCGTCGACGACGTGACCGGTCTGTCCGAGGCCATCGAGGAGGCCCGGGCCCACGACCCGAAGGTGCTCGTGGAGCAGGGCGTGGAGGGTCGGGAGATCGAGTGCGCGGTGCTCGGCGGGCGCGGCGGCGCCGCCCCGCGGGCGTCGGTGCCCGGCGAGATCGTCGTCGACCACGGCGCGGCGACGTTCTACGACTTCGAGGCCAAGTACCTCTCCGACTCCCAGGCCCGCACCGAGGCGCCGGCCGACCTGCCCGACGACGTGGCCGAGCGGGTGCGCGAGGTCGCGGTCCAGGCGTTCGAGGCGATCAGCGGCGAGGGGCTCTCGCGGGTCGACGTCTTCGTCACCCCCGACGGTGAGGTCCTGCTCAACGAGATCAACACGATGCCCGGCTTCACGCCGATCTCCATGTACTCGAAGATGTGGGAGGCCAGCGGGCTCTCCTACACCGAGCTGGTCGACGAGCTCATCCAGCTCGCTCTCGAGCGCCCCCTCGGCCTGCGCTGACCCGGCCCACATCTCGCGCTGACCCGGCGCGGATCGCGCGCTGACCCGGCGCAGATCTCACGCCGAGTCGGCCCGTTCCTCGCGCCGTCCGGCAGGTGCCCCCCGCCCGGCGATCCGGGCCGGGTGGGTGGGAGATGTGCGCCGGGTCAGGCGAGGGCGCGGCGGACCAGGCCGAGGACGACCTCGCCCAGGCTGGTGCCGGACAGCGTGCAGGCGAACGGCATGACCGAGGTCTCGGTGGTGCCGGGGGTGATCGCGGTCTCCAGCAGGACGTAGGAGCCGTCGGGGGAGACGATGAAGTCGGAGCGGGAGACGTGGCGCAGCCCGAGCACCCGGTGCGCCTCGCAGGCGGTGCGGCCGAGGTCCTCGATGAGCTCCTCGGGCAGGTCGGGGCGCGAGAAGGAGACGAACTCGGCGGTGTAGCGGGCGTCGAAGTCGAACTCGTGGCCCTTCTCGTACTCCACCGCCACCGGGGTCAGCGCGGTCACGCCCTCGTCGGTCTCGATGCACACGACGCTGACGTCGGTGCCGTCGTGGAAGCGCTCGATGAGCGCGTCCTCGCCGTAGGCGTAGGCGGTCACCAGGGCGGAGGGCAGCGCGGCGAGGCCGTCGACGCCGGTGACGCCCAGGGCGCTGCCGCAGCGGGTCGGCTTGACCACGACCCGCTCGCCGAGGCGGTGCATCACGTGCTCCATCAGCGCGGCCGCGCCGATGTCGCGGAAGGTCTGCGCCGAGAGCCCGACGCTCTCGGGCACCGCGATCCCGGCACGACGCAGCAGCTCGCGCGCGGTGCCCTTGTCGTGGGCGACCCGGCAGGCCCGGCTGCGGGTGCCCACGTAGGGCAGGTCGATGAGCTCGAGCAGCGTCTGGATCTCGCCGTCCTCGCCGAAGTGGCCGTGCAGGGCCGGCACCGCTGCGACGACCTTGTGCTGCTCGAGGGTGTGCAGCAGGTTGCGGTCGAAGTCGTAGGCCTCGGCCTCGACCCCGGCCGCGCGCAGCTCGCGCACCAGGTTGCGGCCACTGGCCAGGGACACGTCGCGCTCGTGGCTCAGGCCGCCGGCGATGACGGCGACGGGACTGGGCAGCTGCTGCTCGCTCATGGGACGAGCGTCCCACATCCCGCCGGGTGCCCGGTCACTCACTGGCAGCGCTGGACGAGCTCGAGGTGCTCGGTGACGGGGCCCGCGAGCTCGGACAGGGCGGTGAAGGAGACGCCGCCGCGGTACTCCTCGGGCACGAGGACCTCGACCCGGGGCCGGTAGCCGATCGTGGTGCCGGTGACCGGACCGTCCTCGCTCTCGAGCTCGGAGGGCGGGAAGAACCAGCCGACGCCGACGATCTCGTCGCACGACGGGGTGATCAGCTCACGGAAGCCCGGGGGCTCCTCGACGCCGCAGGTCAGCACGAGCCCGTCGCCCCACGCCCGGGCCGGGGCGTCGGCGGGGGAGACCTCCTGGGGCTCGAGGTCGGCCAGCTCGTCGGGCAGCGCCTCGAGGAACGTCTCGCACGCCGCGGCGGTCTCGGCGTCGAGGGCCGGGGCGGCGACCTCGACGGGTCCGCCGCAGGCGCCGAGCAGCAGCACCAGCGCGCCCGCAGCGACGACGCCCCGACCCCTGGCGGGGGCGGGGCGTCGAGGCGCGTGACGCCGGGCGGTGACCACGACGGTCAGGCGTCCCGGCTCAGATGTGGACGACCGGGCAGGTCAGGGTGCGGGTGATGCCGTCGAGGTTCTGGACCTTCGAGACGACCAGCTTGCCGAGCTCGTCGACGTTGCGGGCCTCCGCGCGCACGATCACGTCGTAGGGGCCGGTGACGTCCTCGGCGAGGGTCACGCCCTTGACCTGAGCGATCGATGCGGCCACCTCGGCGGCCTTGCCGACGTCGGTCTGGATCAGGATGTAGGCCTGGACGACCATCGTGTTGCTCCTCAAGGGTTGTCGGCACGGCGTCGTTGCCGTGGACACGTCACCCGGATGTGTCGGCGACAACCTACCTGCTGGGGACCGCGGGGTCACTGACGCCCAGCCGGTCGGGCGTCTGGTGGGATGGGGCCATGTCGCCCGAGCAGCCGTCCGAGCAGTCCCCCCAGCCGCCGGCCGGCCGGTCCCTCGACCCGGGGGCGACCCTCGCCGACGTCGGTGAGTTCGGGCTGATCTCGGCCATCACCGAGCGGTTCCCGCAGGGCGAGCAGGTGCTGATCGGGCCCGGCGACGACGCCGCGGTGCTGCGCGTGCGCACCGGTCACGTGGTCGTCTCCACCGACCTGATGGTCGAGGGCCGGCACTTCCGCCGCGACTGGGCCTCCGCGGCCGACGTGGGCCACCGCGCCGCAGCGCAGAACATCTCCGACATCAACGCGATGGGCGGGCGGGCCACGTCGCTGACCATCGGCCTGGCCGCGCCCGCCGACCTCGAGGCGCAGTGGGCGCTCGACTTCGCGCAGGGCTTCGCCGACGAGTGCGCCCTGGTCGGGGCCAGCGTCGTCGGCGGCGACCTGACCCGGGGCGACCAGGTCGTCGTCGCGGTCACCGTGATGGGCGCCTGCACGGTCGCGCCGGTGGTGCGCTCGGGCGCCGAGCCCGGCGACGTGCTCGCGCTCGCCGGCCGCCAGGGCTGGGCCGCCGGCGGGCTCGCGGTGCTGGGTCGCGGCTTCCGCTCCCCGCGCGTGCTGGTCGAGGCCTACCGCCGCCCCCAGCCGCCGTACGACGCCGGGCCGGCCGCCGCGGACGCCGGGGCCACCGCGATGATCGACGTCTCCGACGGCCTGCTGGCCGAGGCAGGGCACCTGGCCGCGGCCTCGGGCGTGGCCGTCGACGTGCGCACCGACGCGCTCGAGGTGCCCGAGCCGCTGCACGCGGTGGCCGCGGCCCTCGGCGGCGTGGACCCCGTCTCCTTCATGCTCTCCGGCGGCGACGACCACGCCCTGCTGGCGACCTTCCCCGCCGGGAGCGCCCTGCCCGAGGGCTGGGCCGCGATCGGCGAGGTGCGCGAGGGGGAGGGCGTCACCGTCGACGGCGCGCCCTGGACCGGCGAGACCGGCTGGACCCACTTCTGACGCACGAACGGCCGCCACCCCGCTGGGGTGACGGCCGTCCGACGGCAGATCAGGGGGAGGTCAGCGCGAGACCTTGCCCGCCTTCAGGCAGCCGGTGCAGACGTTGAGGCGCTTGGGGGTGCCGTTGACCTTGGCACGGACGCGCTGGATGTTGGGGTCGAAGCGGCGCTTCGTGATCTTGCGCGACCACGGCCGGTTGTTGCCGAAGCCAGGCTTCTTGGCGCAGATGTCGCAGACGGCAGCCACCGTGAACTCCTGAAGGATCGAGGTTGGGACGAAAAGATGTGCACAACTGTTCGTGCACAGCCGAACGAGTCGAGGGCCCGGGTGCTCCGGGCAACCGCGCCAGAGTATCCGAGGGGCACGGGGGACGGCCAATCGTGGCGTCCGGTGGGGCCGGCGTGCGCGTCCCACCGTCCGTGGGACGACACCTCACACTAACGTGTGGCCCCGTGAAGCCAGTGGGACCGACCGGACGCGGGGTGAGCCTCGAGGTCGTGCTGCTCTTCGTCGACGTCGCCGTCGACGCCCTGGGGGCCGCACGCGAGGAGATCGACGCGCTCAACGTCTACCCCGTGCCCGACGGCGACACCGGCACCAACATGTACCTGACGGTCTCCGCCGCGCGCGACGCCGTGCGCGAGGCCACCGGGGGAGACCCCGGCGCCGACCTGGGCGAGGCGCTGGCGGCGTTCAGCCGGGGCGCGCTGCTCGGGGCGCGTGGCAACTCCGGGGTGATCCTCAGCGAGATGATGCGCGCCATCGCCCGGCGCCTGGCGGGCTCGACCCCCGCCGAGCGCAACGCCGAGGTGCTCGCCGAGGCGCTGCGCCTGGCCTCCGACGCGGCGTACGCCGCCGTGGGGACGCCGGTCGAGGGCACGATCCTGTCGGTGGCCCGGGCCGCCGCCGACGCCGCCGAGGAGGCCGGGGCTCGGTCCGAGACCCGCACCCGCGACGTGTTCACCGCGGCCGCCGAGGCCGCCCGGGAGGCGTTGGCGCGGACCCCCACCCAGCTGCAGGCGCTCGCCGACGCCGGCGTCGTCGACGCCGGCGGCCGTGGGCTCAGCGTGGTGCTGGACGCCGCCGAGACCGCGCTGACCGGGCGGCGGCCCGAGCCGGTGCTGCCGCGCATCGGGCAGCACGCCATCCCCATCGCCGCCACCGCCGACCACCAGCCCGGCGGCGACCTGACCGCGGGCGGCCCGTCGTACGAGGTGATGTACCTGCTCGACACCGACGCCGAGCAGGTGCCCGCCCTGCGCGAGCGGCTCGCGGCGCTCGGCGACTCCCTGGTCGTGGTCGGGGACGAGCGGCTCTGGAACGTCCACGTGCACGTCGACGACGTCGGGGCGGCCATCGAGGCCGGCATCGAGGCCGGACGCCCGCACCGGATCCGGGTCACCCACTTCCACGACCAGGTCACCCAGCAGGCCGCCGGGGCCTCCGAGGGCGAGGCCGCCGCGCGGCCCCGGGAGGGCCGGTGCGTGGTCGTCGTGTCGGCCGGCCCCGGGCTCTCCGCGCTCTTCGGCGAGGCCGGTGCCGTGGTCGTCGAGGGCGGGCCGGGCCGCCGGCCCTCGACCGGTGACCTGCTCACCGCGATCACGGGCTGCGGAGCCCAGGAGGTCGTGGTGCTGCCCAACGACGGCGACTCGGTGCGCGCCGCGCAGGTGGCGGCCTCGACGGCCACCCAGGACGCCGGGGTGCGGGTCGCGGTGATCCCCACGCAGGCCCAGGTGCAGGGCCTGGCCGCGCTGGCGGTGCACGAACCGGGGCGCGGCTTCGACGCCGACGTGCTCGAGATGACCGCCACGGCGCGCCACGCCCGGCACGGCGCGGTCACGGTGGCGGCGCGCCAGGCGATGACGATGGCCGGTCCGTGCGAGCCGGGCGACGCCCTCGGTGTCGTCGCCGGCGACTTCGCGGTCGTCGGCTCGGCGCTGGCCGACGTCGCCACCGAGGTGCTCGAGCGGCTCGTGGCCGGTGGTGGCGAGCTCGTCACCATCGTCTCGGGCGCCGACGACGCCGACGGGGCGCTGGCCGAGCACTGCACGTCGTGGCTCGCCGAGCGCCACCCCTATGTCGACGCCGTGGTGTACGACGGTGGTCAGGAGCGCTACCCGCTCCTGCTGGCCGTCGAGTGAGCAGGGCGTCGAGCCCGGGGGAGGAGGTGCGGCGATGATCTCGATGGACTCACCGGTCGAGACGGTGCTGGGCGACACCGGCACCAAGGCCGACAAGATCGTCAAGGGCCTGGGCCTGCGCACCGTCGGGCAGCTCGTGCACCACCTGCCCCGCCGCTACGTGCGCACCGGCGAGCTGACCACGGTCGACTCGCTGCAGGAGGGCGAGCTGCTGACCGTGGTCGGCCAGATCGGCCAGACCCGCAGGCGCGAGTACACCGACCGCCGCACCGGGCGCACGGCGTACCGCGTCGACACGGTGCTGCGCACCGACGGCCCGAGCCTGCGGATGTCGTTCTTCGCCAAGAAGGCGCACATGGCCGACTGGCACGAGCGCCGGCTGCCGCAGGGGCGCCGCGGCATCTTCCAGGGCAAGGTGGGTCGCTTCAACGGCGACTGGCAGCTCACGAACCCGCAGATGGTGCTGATGGGCACCGAGGGCGAGGACGCCGCCCAGCTCTCGCTCGAGACCCTCGGCGACCTCTACCCGATCTACCCGCTGACCAAGGGCGTCGACACCTGGGACCTGCAGCGCGCGGTCACCTTCGCCCTGGCCGTGCTCGACGAGGTGCCCGAGCTGCTGCCCGAGGCGGTGCGCGAGCAGGCGGGGCTGGTCGACGCCGGCACCGCGCTGGAGTGGGTGCACCACCCGAAGGACCACGCCCAGGTCACGCGGGCGCTGCAACGGCTGCGCTTCGACGAGGCGATCATCACCCAGCTGGTGCTGGCCCGGCGCCGGCGCGCGATCGCCCAGCTGGGCGCCCGGCCGCGGGCCGGGCGGAGCGGGGGCCTGCTCGACGCCTTCGACGCCCGCCTGCCCTTCGAGTTGACCGCCGGCCAGCGGGAGGTCGGCGCCGAGATCGACGAGGACCTCGCGCGCGAGCGCCCGATGAACCGGCTGCTGCAGGGCGAGGTCGGCTCCGGCAAGACGCTGGTGGCGCTGCGCGCGATGCTGCGCGTCGTCGACTCCGGGGCGCAGGCCGCCCTGCTCGCCCCGACCGAGGTGCTCGCCCAGCAGCACCACCGCTCCATCACCGCGATGCTCGGCGACCTGGCCTCGGCCGGCCTGCTCGGCGGTGCCGAGGAGGCCACCGCGGTCGAGCTGCTCACCGGCTCGATGACCAGGACCCAGCGCACCGGCCCGATGTCGCGCGTGGCCTCGGGCGAGGCCGGCATCGTGATCGGCACCCACGCGCTGCTGGAGGACAAGGTCGGCTTCGCCGACCTCGGCCTGGTCGTCGTCGACGAGCAGCACCGCTTCGGCGTCGAGCAGCGCGCGGCCCTCACCGACAAGGCCGGCACCCCGCCGCACGTGCTGGTGATGACCGCCACCCCGATCCCGCGCACGGTGGCGATGACGGTCTTCGGCGACCTCGAGGTCTCCACCCTCACCGAGCTGCCGGCCGGCCGGGCGCCGGTGCAGACCACGGTGGTGCCCGTCGCCGACGCACCCCACTGGGTCGACCGTGTCTGGCAGCGGGTGCGCGAGGAGGTCGCGGCCGGCCACCAGGTCTACGTCGTGTGCCCGCGCATCTCGGGCGACGAGCGGGAGGCCGGGCAGGCTGACGCGGGCGAGCCGGCCGACACCGACGACGACGGCGGTGCCGCGCGCGCCGAGCGGCCGTTGAGCGCGGTCGAGGAGGTCGTCGCCGAGCTGGGCGACGGGCCGTGGGCCGGGCTGCGGCTGGCCGCGATGCACGGACGACTGGCGCCCGACGTCAAGGACGCCACGATGCGCGCCTTCGCCGACGGCGAGGTCGACGTGCTGGTCTCGACCACGGTCATCGAGGTCGGGGTCGACGTGGCGAACGCCACCGCCATGGTGCTCCTCGACGCCGACCGGTTCGGGGTCTCCCAGCTGCACCAGCTGCGCGGCCGGGTCGGGCGCGGGGGCCACCCCGGGCTGTGCCTGCTGGTCACCCACGCCGAGGTCGGCACCCCCGCACGGGGTCGCCTCGAGGCGGTCGCGGCCACCTCCGACGGCTTCGAGCTGAGCCGCGTCGACCTCGAGCAGCGCCGCGAGGGCGACGTGCTGGGCGCCGACCAGTCCGGCTACCGCTCCAGCCTGCGCACCCTGCGGGTGCTGCGCGACGAGGAGACGATCCTCGCCGCCCGCCGCGCCGCGGTCGACCTGCTCGAGAGCGACCCCCGGCTGGCGGGCGCCCCCGTGCTGGCGGCGGCGGTCGAGGGCCTCGAGCGGTCGGTGGCCGCCGACTTCGTCGACCGCTCGTAGGATCGCGCCCCATGACCCGCATCATCGGCGGCAGCGCCGGCGGACGCCGGCTGAGCACCCCGCCCGGCACCGCCACCCGCCCCACGGCCGACCGGGTCCGCGAGGCGCTCTTCTCCTCCATCGAGGCCACCACCGGCTCGTTGCAGGGCCTGCGCTTCCTCGACCTGTACGCCGGCTCGGGCGCCGTGGGCCTCGAGGCGCTGTCGCGCGGCGCCGGCGTGGCGACCCTCGTGGAGTCCGACCGGCGCACCGCCGCGCTGATCGCCACCAACGCGCGCACCCTGGGCTTCCCCCGCGCCGAGGTGCTCGCGGCGCCGGTCGCCGCGACCCTGGGCCGGACGCCCGTGGCGCCGTACGACGTGGTCTTCTCCGACCCGCCCTACCCGTTGTCGGAGGAGGAGCTGGCCGCCGACCTGGCGGCCCTGGTCGAGCAGGGCTGGCTGGTGCCCGACGCGCTGGTCGTCGTCGAGCGCTCGCGCCGCAGCCCGCAGCCGGCCTTCCCCGCCGGCTTCGTCGAGGTCCGCTCGCGCAAGTACGGTGAGACGACCCTGTGGTCGGCCCACGCGCCCGTGGACGAGCCGGGGGAGACAGCAGAGCAACCACGAGCGGGGGAGCAGTAGTGCGCCGAGCCGTATGCCCGGGGTCCTTCGACCCCGTCACCAACGGACACATCGACATCGTGGCCAGGGCCGCCTCGCTCTTCGACGAGGTCGTCGTGGCCGTCGGGGTGAACAAGTCCAAGAACCGGATGTTCTCCCCCGAGGAGCGGATGGCGATGCTCACCGAGGCGTGCGCCGACTTCGACAACGTGCGCGTCGACGGGTTCAAGGGCCTGCTGACCGACTACTGCACCGAGCACGGCATCCACGCCATCGTGAAGGGCCTGCGCGCGGTCAGCGACTTCGACTACGAGCTGCAGATGGCCCAGATGAACTCCTCGCTGACCGACGTCGAGACCGTCTTCGTGCCCACCAGCCCGGCCTACTCCTTCCTGGCCTCGAGCCTGGTCAAGGAGGTGGCGACCTTCGGCGGCGACGTCTCGACGCTGGTGCCCGACTTCGTGCACGCCAGGCTCGTCGCCCGGATCGCGGAGCAGCACGGATGAGCGCCACGGCGCGTTTTGCCCCGCCGTTCCCCCGAGGGATACGATTCCCGCTGATCTGTTCGTGCCCGGACCCGGAAGTGATCCCCTGACCAGCCTGGACCCGAGAGCGCCGCTCGTGCTCGACACCCGCGAGCTCGGCCGCCGCCCGGGGTCCCAGCGTGAGGTGACGCTCTCGGTGCCGGCACCGGCAGATCTGGGCATCGACGTCCTCCTTGTCCCCGAGGGCTCGCCGGTCGACATCGACCTGCGGCTCGAGGCGGTCATGGAGGGAGTCCTGGTCACGGGCACGGCGCGAGCCGGGCTCGTCGGCGAGTGCGCACGGTGCCTGGAGGAGATCCGCGACGACGTCGAGGCGACCTTCCAGGAGCTGTACGTCTACGCCGAGCACCAGACCTCCCACGACGAGGACGACGAGGTCAGCCGGCTCGAGGACGACCTGCTCGACCTCGAGCCCCAGCTGCGGGACGCGGTGGTGCTCAAGCTGCCGTTCCAGCCCTTGTGCACCGAGGACTGCCCCGGTCTGTGCCCCGAGTGCGGGGCACGCCTGGCCGAGGACCCCGACCACGGTCACGACGAACCGATCGACCCGCGCTGGGCCGGCCTGACCGCCCTGGTGCAGGACGAGCCGGACCAGAAGTAAGCAGACCCACCAGCAAGACCACCACCAGGCCGCGGAGCGATCCCGGCCTCGCAACGAGGAGAAAACAGTGGCTGTCCCGAAGCGGAAGATGTCGCGCAGCAACACCCGTCACCGTCGCTCGGCCTGGAAGGCCACGGCCCCGACCCTGGTGACCTGCGCGAACCCCGCGTGCGGTGCCAAGCACCTCCCGCACCGTGCGTGCGGCGAGTGCGGCCAGTACGGCGCCAAGGCCGACCGTCGTCAGGTCCTCTGAGCCCGCCACGGCCCTGAACGACTACGCCGAGCTGCGCGCAGCGCTCGGGGATCCGCAGCTGGACCCCGAGCTGCTGGACCGCGCGCTCACGCACCGGTCCTACGCCTACGAGAACGGCGGCCTGCCGACCAACGAGCGCCTGGAGTTCCTGGGTGACTCGGTGCTCGGCGTCGTCGTGACCGAGACGCTGTACCTGACCCACCCGGACCTCTCCGAGGGCCGGCTGGCCAAGCTGCGCGCCGCCGTGGTCAACGCGCGGGCCCTGGCCGGGGTCGGGCGCGGCATCAGGCTGGGCGAGTACGTGAAGCTCGGTCGCGGCGAGGAGAGCACCGGGGGCCGCAACAAGGCCTCCATCCTCTCCGACACCGTCGAGGCGGTCATCGGGGCCGTGCACCTCTCCGGCGGAGGCATCGAGACCTCCGCCGCGGTGGTGCACCGCCTCTTCGACCCGCTCATCGAGGCGGCCTCCGCGCTCGGCGCCGGTCTCGACTGGAAGACCTCCCTGCAGGAGCTCTCGGCCGAGCACGGGCTCGGCGTCCCCGACTACGTCATCGAGGACAGCGGCCCCGACCACCAGAAGACCTTCACCGCCCAGGTCCGGGTCGGCGACCGCCTCTACGGCAACGGCACCGGCCGGTCGAAGAAGGAGGCCGAGCAGGCCGCCGCGGAGACGGCGTACGGCGAGATCGCCGAGCAGCTCGGCGTCACCGACCCCGCCGAGACCGCGGCCGAGACCGCGGCCGGCAACGCCGCGGCCGGCAAGTCCGGCACCGGTCCCGCCACCGGCTCCTGAGGCAGCCGTGCCCGAGCTCCCCGAGGTCGAGGTGGTGCGCGCCGGGCTGGAGCGCCACGTCGTCGGCGCCCGGGTCGTCGGCGTCGACGTGCTGCACCCGCGCCCCGTACGCCGTGACGCGCGCGGCCCCGAGGGGTTCGCGGCCGCCCTCACCGGGCGCACCTTCACCGGCGCCCGTCGCCGAGGCAAGTACCTGTGGCTGCCGCTCGACGACGGCGACGCGCTGCTGGCGCACCTGGGGATGAGCGGGCAGATGCTGGTGCAGCCGGCCGACGCCGTCCCCGAGAAGCACCTGCGGGTGCGGATGCGTCTCGACGGCGCCGCCGACGGCCGGCACCTGCACTTCGTCGACCAGCGCATGTTCGGCGGGCTCTCGCTCTCGACCGGCGGCGCCGAGCTGCCCCCCGAGATCGCCCACATCGCCCGCGACCCGCTCGACCCCGAGTTCGACGACGAGGAGTTCGCGGCGCGGGTGCGCCGGCGCGCCTCGGGCATCAAGCGCCAGCTGCTCGACCAGAACCTCGTCTCGGGCGTCGGCAACATCTACGCCGACGAGGCGCTGTGGCGCGCCGGCATCCACGGCGAGCGCCCGGGGGAGCGGCTCAGCCGCGCCCAGGTGCTCGCCCTGCTCGGGCACGCGCGCGAGGTGATGAGCGACGCGCTGGCCCAGGGCGGCACCTCCTTCGACGCGCTCTACGTCAACGTCAACGGCGAGTCCGGCTACTTCGACCGCTCGCTGCACGCCTACGGGCGCGCCGACGAGCCCTGCGACCGCTGCGGCACCCTGATCCGCCGGGTCGCCTTCATGAACCGGTCGTCGTACTTCTGCCCGCGCTGCCAGCCGGTGCCCCGGCGCCGGCGCGTGGCGGCTGTGCCCGGCACCGCTCTCGATTGACCGGGGGCGCCCCCGGGTGCGACTCTGGAAGACGGTCCGGACGCCGTCCGCCGCCGCCCCACCCCCGTCCCCACCGCACTGGAGAGTCCACCATGGCCAAGGCGCTGATCGGCTACCGCAGCAGCGACCTGATCGACCCCCGCCTCGCGGCCGACAACGCCCGCCTGCGCGCGCGTGTCGGCGAGCTCGAGGCCCTCGTCCTGCGGCTGTGCGCCGAGAACGACCGGCTCACCGCCGAGCTCGCCGAGCACGGGCTGCGCGAGGAGATGCAGGACCTGCAGGAGATGCAGCCCGCCTGACCTCGGCGTGACCCCGGGGCCCCGCCGTCGTTGGGCCCCACATGACCCGTCGCTCCCGTCTGCTCCCCGGCGTCCTCGCCGCCGCCGCCCTCGCGCTGACCTCGGTCGGGGTGGCCGCGCCCGCACAGGCGGCCGACCCCGACGACGTACGCCGCCAGATGCTCGAGCGGGCCGCCCAGCAGCCCGGCACCACCGCCTCGCTGGTCGCCAGCAGCAACATCGCCCAGGTCTCCACCAACCCGGGCCAGGTCGGCATCTCGGGGTGTTTCACCGCCACCGCGCCGCTGTTCGTGACCAGCGGCCTCGACTCGCTGCAGGTCTTCGACGTCTCCGACGCCGCGAACCCCGAGCTGACCGGGGTGCTGCCCAGCGCGATGTTCGAGAACGAGGCGATGAACTGCGGTGAGCGCCGCACCAAGCAGGGCACCCGGCGCTTCGCCCTCATCGGCCTCGACCTCTACCAGGCCTCGCCCGACGACATCCAGCACGTCAACGTCGGGGGCGACGAGCTCGTGGTCGTCGAGGTGACCGACCCGAGCGCGCCCACGATCATCTCCCGGGTGCCGGGCACCACCTCGACGCACACCGTGGCCTGCATCGACGACACCAACTGCCGCTACGCCTACTCCGCCGGCGGCCGCTCGACCTTCTCGATCTTCGACCTGCGCGACCTCGAGAACCCGGTCGAGGTCGACTCCGACCGCTCGACCCCCGGCGTGCAGCCGTTCGCCACGCCCACCGGCGGGCACAAGTGGAACTTCGACGCCGCCGGCATCGGCACCCACACCGGGTGGAACGGCGCCTCCATGTGGGACGTCTCCAAGCCGCGCCGCCCGCGGGTGCTGACCACCACCGGCGCCGCCGGTGAGGGCACCGACCCCGACTTCGAGGGCTGGAACGACTTCATCCTGCACAACTCCTTCCGCCCGCACGCCGACCGCTTCAAGCCCGGCCGCAAGCCCTCGCTGCGCCGCGGCAACGTGCTGCTGGTGACCGAGGAGGACTACGAGGAGACCGACTGCGCCCAGGCCGGCTCGTTCCAGACCTGGTGGGTCAAGAAGCTCAACGGCAAGCCCGGCAAGATCGTGCCGCTCGACAAGGTCGAGCTCTCCGACCTCGGCACCTTCCCGCTGCCGCGTGGTGCCTTCTGCTCCTCGCACTGGTTCGACTACCGCCCCGGCGGCCTGGTCGCGGCCGGCTTCTACGGCGGCGGCACCCAGGTGCTCGACGTCAGCGACCCGCGCCGCATCCGCACCCACGCCCACGCGGTGTGGGGGCTCTCGGAGGTCTGGGACGCGATGTGGGTGCCGGTCTACGACGCCCGCGACCGCCGCACCTCGAAGCGCACCAACCTGGTCTACAGCATCGACCTGGTGCGCGGCCTCGACGTGTACGCCGTCGACGTGCCGGGCGACGGCCGGGGCGCCGAGCCGCCGGCCGACGCCACCGCCGCGGTGTCGGCGTCGGACCGCGCGGCCGCGAACGCCCTGCCGCTGGGCCTCGTGGGGCTCGCCGCGGCCGGCGCGCTGCTCCTGCGGCGCCGGCGCGCCCAGGGGTAGCCTGAGGCCCACCACGGCGGAAGGGCCCCTGCGTTGTACCTGAAGAGCCTGACCCTCAAGGGGTTCAAGTCCTTCGCCTCGTCGACGACCCTGCAGCTCGAGCCCGGCATCACCTGCATCGTGGGGCCCAACGGGTCGGGCAAGTCCAACGTCGTCGACGCGTTGGCGTGGGTGATGGGCGAGGCGAGCGCCAAGAGCCTGCGCGGCGGCAAGATGGACGACGTCATCTTCGCCGGCACCTCGGGGCGCCCGCCGCTGGGTCGCGCCGAGGTGCTGCTGACGATCGACAACACCGACGGTGCGCTGCCGATCGAGTACGCCGAGGTGACGATCAGCCGCACGATGTTCCGCTCCGGCGGCTCGGAGTACGCCATCAACGGCCAGACCTGCCGGCTGCTCGACGTCCAGGAGCTGCTCAGCGACTCCGGCATCGGGCGCGAGATGCACGTCATCGTCGGCCAGGGCCAGCTCGACCAGATCCTGCACGCCACCCCCGAGGACCGGCGCGGCTTCATCGAGGAGGCCGCGGGGGTCCTCAAGCACCGCAAGCGCAAGGAGAAGGCGCTGCGCAAGCTCGACTCGACCGAGGGCAACCTGCACCGGTTGAACGACCTGCTCAGCGAGATCCGGCGCCAGCTCAAGCCGCTGGGCCGCCAGGCCGAGGTGGCCCGCCGCGCGGCCACGGTGCAGGCCGACGTGCGCGACGCCCGGGCCCGGCTGCTCGCCGACGACCTGGTCACCGCCCGCACCGCCCTCGAGCAGGAGATGGCCGACGAGTCGGTGCTGCTGCGGCGCCGCGAGGAGGTCGAGCAGGCCACGACGCAGGCCCGGGAGACCGAGGCCGCGCTCGAGGCCGCGCTGCGCGAGGACCTGCCGGTGCTCGCCGCCGCCCAGGACACCTGGTACGCCCTCTCGGGCCTGCGGGAGCGGCTGCGGGGCACCCAGTCGCTGGCGGCCGAGCGGGTGCGCAACGCCGCGGCCAGCACGGAGGTCGAGACCGCCAGCGGCCGCGACCCCGACGAGCTCGAGGCCGAGGCGGCCCGGGTGCGCGAGCAGGAGCAGCGCACCGCCGCCGAGGTCGACGTGCGGCGCACCGGGCTGGAGCAGGCCGTGACGGCCCGCAAGGCCGCGGAGGACGCCGCCGCCGAGGAGGAGCGCCGCATCGCGGCGTTGCAGCGCGCGGCCGCCGACCGCCGCGAGGG
>JBFGFQ010000047.1:0-15919 GCA_041579495.1 Nocardioides sp. | reverse complement strand
GAACCGGCGCCGCACCCCAGTCGGTCATCCGGTGTGGCGCAGATCTCGTCCCCGCCACTCTTCTCCCCGGAGGGGGACGACGCGTGTGTCCCCATGAGGTCTGGGAGGGCCAATGAGGACATCGGTCAAGGCTGCGCTGGCAGGAGTCGCGGGTGCAGCACTGCTGCTGGGAGGCGCCGGCTCGCTGGCGTACTGGGACGACAAGGAGACCGAGGCTGGCGGCACCATCGAGTCGGGCACGCTGAACCTGCTGGACCAGAAGTGCAGCGGGTGGGTCGTGGACGGGAGTCTCAGTGACCCCAAGAAGACCGAGGACCTGCTGGGCGAATTCCTCGTCGTCCCGGGCACCAAGCTCGCCAAGACCTGCACCTTCGACATCAAGGTGGAGGGCGTGCTCAGGGCGGAGCTGTCGGTCGATGAGCCTGACGTCGACGTGTCGACCCTGGGCAACGAGCTCACGGTGACGCCGGCCTTCAGGATCCTCACGTCCGCGGGCGTCGCGAGCGTCGGGGATGACGTCGCGGTCGCGGCTGGTACCGGTACGTGGAGCTTCGACCAGGCGGACAGCGGCAAGAAGCTGGAGGCCGTCATCACGGTGGAGCTGCCGTTCGGCAACGCGGTCGACAACGACTCCAACTCGCTGGTCGGCGACGGCACCAACGCGGCGCTCAAGGCGGTGCTGGACGACCTGTCCGTCACTGTCACGCAGAAGTCCTGACAGGAGCCGGCGTGCGCACTCGATGGTGCGCGGTGCTCAGCATCTGCTCCTGGCTCCTGCTGGGCCTCGCGGTGGCGGTGGTCGCAGCCGCGGTCGTGGTGCCCCGGGTGACCGGTTCCACCCCGATGACGGTGCTGACCGGCTCCATGACTCCGACGTACCCGCCGGGGACCCTGGTGGTGGTGCGTCCGCTGCCGGCCGAGGAGATCGGGGTGGGCAGCGTCATCACCTTCCAACTGCGCAGCGGCGACCCGACCGTGGTCACCCACCGCGTCGTCGGGATCGGCTACGACGGCAGGGGCGAGAAGGTCTTCACGACCCAGGGTGACGCCAACGAGGGCCCGGATGCCGCACCGGTCCGGCCCGTCCAGGTGCGCGGCGAGGTCTGGTACGCCGTCCCGTGGCTGGGGAGGTTGAACATCCTGTTCTCCACCGACCAGCACGAGCTGATGACCAGGGTGGCTGCAGGCGGCTGCTTCGCCTACGTGCTCGGGGTCGCGGTGCGCGCCTGCTGGCGGCGACCGCGTCCCGGGCGCCACACGGTCACGGAGGTGCTGGCATGAGCGAGGTCCGACACCGTGCCGAGCGACGTCGTCGAGGGCTGGGAGCGCTCCCCGTGGGGGCGCTGCTGGCCGTCGGCTTCGTCGGCACGCTCGGTGGTGCGGGCACCCTGGCGTACTGGAACGACACGTCCACCGTCCAGGGCGGCACCGCCACCGCCGGCTCGCTCGACGTGAAGGTCGACGGCCAGCAGGGCAACCCGACCACGTACACGTGGACGGCGCTGCAGATGACGGACATGGCCCCGGGGGAGAGCGTCGCCGCGGCGGTGCCGATCAGCAACGCCGGCACGACACCCTTCACCTTCACGGTCTCGGGCACCGCCACCGGCACCGTGGCGAGCGGGGGCACCTCCATGCTGCCCCAGGTGACGGTCAGGGTGCGCGTCGGTGGGACGGCGTCGTCCAAGGCGACGGCCTACCCGCGCAAGGAGACCTGCTCCGGCGGGACGGAGACCTTCGCGGCCGCCCTGGACGGGACCAGCAAGACCGTCGTGCCGAGCAGTGCCGTGCTCGCTCCGGGCGGGTCGACCTCCCTGTGCGTGACCCTCGAGCTGGCTGCCGCCGCCCCCAACTCCGTGCAGGGGGCCACGATCACCCCCACGTTCGTCGTGACGGCGACGCAGTCGTGATGCTCCGGGCAGCGCTCGGGTTGCTGGCGGCATCGGCCCTGGTGCCCACGGCGACGACCCTCGCAGCCTGGACGGACCAGGCCACCGCACGAGGTCAGGCCTCGAGCTCGGCGACGATCACGCCGGTCCTGACCTGCGAGCCCGGGTTGGCCAGCGCCCGCGTGCGGTGGCCCGCGGTGACCAGTCCCACCTCGGCGACGTACGCCGCACGCGTGGTCGGGGGAGCCTCCTTGAGTCCGGTGGCGTCGGGCTCCACGTTCCACGTCGACGTCACCAGCCTGCTCGGCAGCCTTCTCTCGCCTCGGACCTACGTCGTCGAGGTCACCGCAAGCCTGCCGGGGACCTCCTGGACGTCGATCTCGACCAGGTCGATCACGTCGTACGGCGTGGGCCTCCTCGTCAGCTGCTGACCCGATCCGCGGGGAGCCCCACCTCCCACCCCACCGGCACCTCGGGGTGCAGCATCGCGTCGGTGCCCCCGTCGACGTACAGCACGGACCCCACCACCAGCGACGCCGCGTCGGAGAGCAGGAACGCGATGGTGGCCGCGACCTCGTCGGGGCGCCCTGGCCGACCGATCGCGGTCGGGTAGGAGTCGGCGAAGACGCCGAGCTCGGGGTCGGCGCGCAGCCGGTCGGTAATCGGGGTGGCGATCAGCCCGGGGGCGACGGCGTTGACTCGGATGCCGGCGCCGGTCCAGTCCTCGCCGAGGCCCTCGCGCCGGGCCCACCACGCGAGCGCCGCCTTCGTGGCGGGGTAGACCTGCACCGCCTCGGTCGCCGCGGCCGCGGCGCGGGCGGCGTCCTCGTCGCCGGCCAGGCACAGGTCGGCGACGTCGCCAGCCCAGCCGGGCTGGCAGGTGATCGAGTTCGAGGCGAGCAGCACCACGGCGGCCGACCCGGTCGCGACCATCGCCGGGCGCAAGCCGCGCACCAGTCCGAGCGCGCCGAAGTAGTTCACCGACACCACCAGCGCCGGGTCGACGCCGGTCAGCCCGGCCACACCGGCGCAGGGCACCACGCCGTGCACCACGTCGGTCAGCGCGGCCACGCCGGCCACCGCGGCCTCGCGCCCCTCGGCGCTCGACAGGTCGGCGACCACGTCGGCGTCGCGCAGGTCGACCCCGACCACCCGGTGCCCCTGATCGCGGAGCAGGTCGGCCGTCGCGGCACCGATCCCGGAGGCGGCGCCGGAGACGACGTACGTGCGCGCGCTCACGGCCGCGCCCCGTCGGTGACGCGCACCAGGCCGGTGAGTGTCGCGACGTACGCCGCCCCGTCCGGGCCGAGGTAGATCGCGGCGTAGTGGTTGTTCCACTGGGTGCCCGTCCCGGTCAGCCGGCTCCAGGCGGTGCGGCCGCTGCGCAGGTCGATGGCGGTGAGGTACCACGCGTCGATGCCGTCGTCGCGCGCCGGCTTGGAGTAGACGTAGACCAGGCCGTTGCCCAGGGAAGCCTTGGGGACCGAGGTCGGGGCCACCGTGTCGTTGGTCCAGGCCAACCGGCAGCCGCCGCCGCGGGTGAGCACCACCCGTGCCACGCCCGGGGTCGTGGTGCGGCCCAGCATGGTCGCCGGCACGCCGGAGTAGCCGTAGTTGTTCTCGATCACGAACCCCCGGCCGGCCGCCACGAGGCTGTTCTCGGTGGTGCTCGCGCCGGCCTCGAAGACCGGCACCGCGCAACGCTGCTCGCCGGTGTGCCGGTCGAGCACCAGCAGCCGGGTGCGCGGGTCGGCGTTGTCGGTCAGCCCGACCCAGCGCCGGCCCAGCAGCGTCGGCGAGGTCCCCGAGCCCTGCGACAGCATGCCCGGCTTGAGCCGGGAGCCGCGGTCGTACTCGCGGCGCCAGGTCACCAGGGGTCGACCGCGCCGGTCCGCCTCGAGCCGGTACATCGCGTGGGTGCTGACCGCGAAGACACCCCCGGTCTCGTCGGCGGAGACCGAGTTGAAGATCCCCTCCTCGGGGCCGCCGAGGCGGCGCAGCCGGACCTTGCCGGTGCGGCGGTCGAGCGTGCCGGCGTGACCCTGCTTGCTGAAGACCCAGGTGCGTCCCGACCAGTCCGGGGCGGTCGCGACCAGGCAGTCACCCTCGGGCAGGGCGTCGGCGACCGGCCACCGGCGCTTCTCCACCACCTCGTCGTCGACGACCTGCAGCTGGGCGATCGAGGAGTCCGTCGTGGTCGCGAAGGCCCGGTCGCGCTCGTCGAGGTAGAAGTAGGTGCCGCCGCAGATGTCGGTCAGCGGGTTCGCGCCCGAGGTGAGGTCGCGCTCCGAGACCACCCGTTGCGAGATCGGCTGCAGCGTCTCGGGGTCGATCAGCATCATCGTGAAGCCCTCGACCCCTCCGCACAGGCCGAGGATGCGGCCCTGGGAGTCGAAGGTGATCGTGGCGCACTCGCGGATCCCGTACGACGCCGACTCGACCACCGGGTCGTGGCCCAGGGGACCGCTGACGGCGTAGGCGTCGGAGGAGTAGGAGTCGTTGTGCATGCTGCTGCTGCCGTTCGGCGCCAGGAACGGGTGCTGCGGCAGGTGGGCGGCCGGCATCGGCCGTTCCCGTGCCGGCCCGCCGGTGTACGACGGCACCAACCGGTCGGTGGGCAGGGAGACGATCGGCAGCCCCGGCACGGTCGGCAGCGGCGGCACGACGTCCGGACCCGGCTCCCCGGCGGACGACCCGGGGCCGGCGGCCACCAGGAGGGCGCCCAGCAGCGGGACGGTCAGCAGCGGGACGGTCAGACGGAGGGAGCGGAGGGCTGGCACCCGCCACATGTAACCGGCTGGTTACAATCGCTGTCAATGGACCCTGCAGACCACCCCGGTGCCACCGGCCGCCCGCCGCGCGGGCGCGACCAGGTGCGCGCCGCCGTACTCGAGGCGACCCGCGCCCTGGTCGCCGAGAGCGGTCCCGACGGGTTCTCGGTGCGCGAGATCGCCGCGCGGGCCGGGGTCAACCACGCACTCGTGCACCGGCACTTCGGGACCAAGGCCGACGTCCTCGAGCAGGTGCTGCTCGAGGAGGGGCGGCTCCTGGTGTCGGAGATCGGGGAGCTGCCCGACGCCGGAGACGTCACGCCCGAGGCGGTGGCCCGGGTCCTGGACGTGATGGCGCGGCGCCCGACGTACTGGCGCGCGCTCGTCGACGCGGTGCTGGCCGCCCCGGGCGCGGCGGGGCCGGGGACCGCCGTGACCACCGATCTCTTCGGCGACCTGTGGCGCGGCCGGGCGCCGGCCCGGGCCGTCGACAGCGCGGTGGCCGGCTCGCTGGTGCTGGGCTGGCTGATCTTCGCCGAGTTCATGGCCGGCACGACGGGCGCCGACACGCACGACGTCCGCGACGCGGTGGCCGCGTCGGTGGCGGCGCTCCTCGCGGAGACCACCGCCACCGACGCGGGGTAGCCGCTGGCTCAGCCGGTCGTGCGGCCCTTGCCGTTGCCCTTGCCGTTGCCCTTGCCCTTGGTGGGGGTGGGCTCCACGGAGGGGGTGGTGGCGCCGGGGTGCTGGACGGCAGCCGCGGCGTCGACGATGCCCCACCCGTAGGCCGGGGAGTAGAGGCCGGTGACGTCGGTGAGGGGCTGACGTGCGGTCCCGATCAGCGCCGCCTCGATGTTCTCGCGGGTGCGTCCCTGGGCCGCGAGCAGCGCGGCGACGCCCGCGACGTGCGGCGTGGCCATCGACGTGCCGGCGTAGTAGTCGTAGTCGGACTCGCCGCAGGCCGCGCTGCCGGTGCCCAGCGGCACCGTCGAGACGATGTCGTCCTCGCAGAAGGCCAGCCCGGCACCGCCGGGGGCGGTCACCGCCTTGAGGTCGGGCTTGTTGGGCAGCTCGGAGAACCAGCTCTTGACCTCGTTGCGGTCGGTGGAGGCCACGCAGATGGCGCCGGGCTCGAAGGCCGGGGTGTTGCAGAAGGGGGTGGCCGAGTTGCCGGCCGCCGCGACCACGGTCACGCCGCGCTCGTTGGCGTAGGCGATCGCGTCGGTGACGTCGGACTCGATGCCGGTCAGGGTGAGGGCCTGCACGCCGGGCAGGGCGCCGAGGCTCAGGTTGACGACGTCGGCGCCGTTGTCGGCGGACCAACGGATCCCGGCGGCGATCTCGCCGAACGAGCCGCTGCCGTCCTCGAGCACCTTGACGGGCAGGATCCGCGCGTCCGGGGCGGTGCCGGCGATGCCGATGCCGTTGTCGGTGACGGCCGCGACGATGCCCGCCACGTGGGTGCCGTGCTCGTCGGCGTTGTTCTCGCCGTCGGGCCCGCGGAAGTCGCCGTTGCCGCACGGGGCCGTGCCCTGGCAGCCGGTGAAGGTCGCGCCCTGGAGCAGGTTGGCCCGCAGGTCGGGGTGGGAGAAGTCGACCCCGGTGTCGACGACGGCGACGACGGCGCCGGCCCCCGTCGAGGTGGGCCAGGCCTGCTCGGCCCGGACCTGGTCGAGTCCCCACTGCTGGGTGCGCAGCGGGTCGTTCGTGGCGGCGTGGGCGGGGAGGGTCGTGGCGGCGGTCGTGGCCACCATCGCCACCGCGGCGAAGATCGATCCGGCGGTCGTGGCCTTCCGAGACAGGCGCATCGTCGTCCTTTCGTCCGTGGTCCAGGCGGTCTGGACCACATCACTCCAACGACGCTGCGGCGAGCGGGCTACGCCCGGCCCCGGCACCGGTGCCCGCTCAGCTGAGCACGTCCTTGCGGCGGAACATCCAGAACGCGAGCCCGACGAGCACCAGCGTGTAGAGCACCGACCACAGCGTCCCCTGCACCAGGTCGTCCCAGACGACCTCGGGGCGCAGCAGCGCGAACCAGGCGCCCGCGTCGTGCATGGGCAGCGCGTTGCGCAGCGAGCCCAGGTTGTCGATCTGGTCGAGGATCGCGGCCACGATCGTGACCATCACCGCGCCACCGACCGCGGCCAGCGGCGCGTCGGTGCGCACCCCGAGCGCGAAGGCGATCGCGCCGACCTGCAGCAGCGTGATCACGAGGTACGCCGCCACCAGGGCCAGGCGCGGCCCGAACGTCGCCCAGTCCAGCGTGCTGCCGCTGAGGCTGCGGAAGTCGCCCGACCCGTAGAAGACCAGCCCCACCAGCAGCGACCAGCCGATCAGGACGAGCACCGCCACCGCGGTGCTGGCCAGGCCGACCACCAGCTTGCTGGCCAGCAGCCGGGCGCGCGGCACCGGCGCGAGCAGCAGGTAGCGCAGGGTCGACCACGCCGCCTCCGAGGGCAGCGAGTCGCCGACGAAGAGGGCGGCCAGCACGATCAGCAGGAAGGACGAGGAGACCGCGGTGGTGAACACCGTGAAGTTCGCGGCGCCGCCGGTGGCCAGGTCGACCAGGCTGCCCTCGCTGGGGTCGCCGTCACCGAGCGCGAAGGCCGCCACGATCACCAGCGGCAGCGCGAGCAGCAGCACGAACGACCACAACGTACGCCGCCGCGAGAGCTGGCGGCGCACCTCCGCCCGCAGCGACAGCGGCCTGCCGGGGAGCGTCTCGGTGGTGGGGCGTGCGCCCGGGTCCCCCGGGTCCTC
This sequence comes from Nocardioides sp., assembly GCA_041579495.1. Lineage (GTDB taxonomy): Bacteria > Actinomycetota > Actinomycetes > Propionibacteriales > Nocardioidaceae > Nocardioides. Next base: position 8,499 of record JBFGFQ010000047.1, on the reverse strand, counting down.
GGTCATCGCGAACGCACCTGCCTCAGGTCGGGGTCGGAGCCGGAGGCCGCGGCGATCACGCCGAGGAAGACCTCCTCGAGCTGGCGCCGGCTGCTGACACCGGCGATGTCGGCGCCGCTGGCCGCGGCCGCGCGCACCACCTCGGCGCGGGGCAGGTCGGCGACCACGACGACGTGCGGCTCGTCGACGTCGGCCACCTCGTCGACCTCGGTGACGCCGGCGACCTCGCGCAGGTGCTCGGCCAGCGGGTGCGGGTCGCTGCCCGGGGCCAGCGTCACCACGGTGGTGTCGGTGGAGTCGACCAGCTCGGCCACGGTGCCGGTCGTCACGACCCGGCCCGCGTGCATCACCACGACGTGCGAGCAGGTCAGCTCGACCTCGGCCAGCAGGTGGCTGGAGACGACCACGGTGCGTCCGGCGGCGGCGTACCGCGCCAGCACCGGGCGCAGCCCGGCGATCTGCGGCGGGTCGAGGCCGTTGGTCGGCTCGTCGAGCACCAGCACCTCGGGCAGTCCGAGCATCGCCTGGGCGATCCCGAGCCGCTGGCGCATGCCGTGGCTGTAGGTGCGCACCGGACGCTCGATCGCACCGCCCAGCGCCGCGATCTCGAGCACCTCGTCGTAGCCGGCCTCGGCCGGGTCGCGCCCGGTGGCGGCCCAGTAGGCCTCGAGGTTGGCGCGGCCGCTGAGGTGGGGCAGGAAGCCCGGCCCCTCGATCAGCGCGCCGACCCGGGCCAGCACGGGGGTTCCCGGCCCGACCTGGCGGCCCAGCACGTGCACGCGACCGGAGTCGGGGGAGATCAGGCCCATCACCATCCGCAGCGTCGTGGTCTTGCCGGCGCCGTTGGGCCCCAGCAGGCCCACCACCTGGCCGCGCTCGGCGCGCCAGGACACGTCGTCGACCGCGCGGTGGCCGTCGGCGTAGGTCTTCACCAGGCCGTCGACCACCAGCGGCACGTCGGCCAGCGCGGGGTCGACCGGCCCGTGGCCGCGGCGCCGCCCGACCAGCGCGGCGCCCAGCAGGACGAGCGCCACCACTCCGATCGCGACCAGCAGGCCCACGACCTCGTCGTCGAGGCCGCCGCCGTCGGTGGCCAGCACGCTGGCGCCCTCGACCGTGGGCAGCTCGAGATCGCTGACCTGCACGGTGTCGAGGCGGGCGGTGCGGGGGGCGGCGTACGTCTGGTCGGTCGAGGTCACCAGCACCCGCAGCCGCGCCCCGGCCGGCACCTGCCAGGTGCCGCCGGGCAGCGCCACCTCGACCGTGGTCGGCTCACCGGGGGTGGTGGCCACGGTGACCGGCGCGACCAGGCGGCGCGACAGCTCGGGGACCCCGTTGGCGACCTGCCAGAGGCTGAGGAAGAGGGTGCTGCTGCGCCCGGTCGAGGTGACCTCGAGCCGCACCCGCGGCGAGCCCACGACTGTGCGCGCCTCGTCGAGCACGGCGGTGTCGAAGGCGGCGGACTGACCCGGCAGCGCGGCCAGCGGGTACGTCGAGACCACGTCGCTGAACTCGTCGACCGCGTCCCCGGCCGACGGCACCGCCGTCAGCGACTGCGGCTCGCCGCCGGGAGGGTTGGCCAGCGGCTGCGGCTCGCCGTCGAGCGCGAGCGTCTCGTAGGAGGTCGCGCCGGGGTCGTCGGTGCTCTGCACCGTCGAAGCGTCCTGGCCCCGGCTGCGGGGCAGCGCCCAGCTGAACGCCGGCAGCGGCAGCCCCCCGGCGGTCGGCTCCGCGGTGGCCCCGTCGCCGCGCAGGTAGTGGTCGAGCCACGGCTCGATGGTGGCGGTGTCGGCCTCCAGCGACCCGCCGAGGTCGTCGTGGCCGCCGTCGCTCCAGCGCACGGCCACCGGGGTGCCCTGCTCCTCGAGCGCCTGGGCCGTCGCCTGCGCCTGGTCGACGCCGAAGAGCGAGTCGGCCATGCCCTGCACCAGGTACGTCGGCACGTCGAGGTCGGCGAGCAGGGGCGCCGGGCTGTGCGCGGCCAGCAGGTCGAGCAGCGCCCGGCTCGGCTCGCCGCTGGCCGCCGCGTCGAGCAGCAGCCCGCACACCCGCTCGGCGAAGCGGCCGCACACCGGGTCGGTCCCCTCGTCCTGCCCGGCGCCCCGGCCGGCGGTGGCCAGGAAGAACCGCGACGCCCAGAGCTGCTTGAACGGCCCCGGCTCGTCGCTGCCCAGCACCGACTGCGGGAAGAACGCCTCGGCCAGGTCGTGCCAGGTGATGGCCGCGACCACGGTGTCGACGCGGGGGTCGGTGGCGGCGGTCATCAGCGACACCGCGCCGCCGTACGACGCCCCGACGAGGCCGACGCGCGGGTCGCCGTCGGCGTCGGTCACCACGTCGTCGCGTGCGGCCAGCTCGTCGACGAGGGCACGGGCGTCGGCGATCTCGAAGTCGGGGTCGGCCAGGTGGATGCGCCCGCCGGAGGCGCCGAAGCCGCGGGCGGTGTAGGTGAGCACCAGGTAGCCGTCGTCGGCGAGGTCACCCGCCTGGCCGGCCAGGTCGGCCTTGCTGCCCCCGAACCCGTGGGTCAGCAGCACCGCGGGGTGCGGGCCGTCGCCCTCGGGCACGAAGACGGAGGTGTCGAGCTCGACCTCGCGCCCGCTCGGCTCGGGCCCGACCTCGACCCTCCCCTCGACGACCTCGACCGCGCCCGCCCCGGACGCCGTCGCGGGGGCGAGCAGGGCCGCCGGGGCGGCCAGGGCCAGGGCGAGGACGCCCGCGAGGGCGGAGGCGGAGCGGGCGCGCATGCGCCCCAGTCAACAGGGTGCCCCGTCACCCCGCCCGCGCTCGCCGTACGCCGTGCGGTCACGGGGTCTCGACGGGCGCTCGACCCTTCGGCCCTCGCTGCTCGACCGGCGGCGGGGGGTCACTCGTAGCGGCGCACCCGGTCGCCGGGGCTGCCGGCGCCCCGCGTCAGCAGGCCGGCGAGCTCGTGGGCGAGCACCGCCCCGACCCGGCGGCAGAACTCCTCGGGCTCCTCGGCGGCGTCGGGCTTCTCGACGACCACGCGGTCGACGATGCCGGCGGCGTGCAGGTCGAGGGCGCGCACCCGCTGCCGGCGCGCCATCTCGGGGGCGTGGTCGAGGTCGCGGTGCACGATCGCGCTGGCGCCCTCGGGCGGCAGCGGCGAGAGCCAGGCGTGCTGGGCTGCGACCACCCGGTCGGCGGGCAGTAGCGCGAGCGCGCCGCCGCCGTTGCCCTCGCCGAGCATCAGGCTCAGCGTGGGCGCGTCGAGGGTGACCAGGTCGCCCAGGCAGCGGGCGATCTCGCCGGCGAGGCCGCCGTTCTCGGCGTTCACGCTGAGCGCGGCGCCCTGGGTGTCGATGACGGTCAGCAGCGGCAGCCGCAGCTCGGAGGCCAGCCGCATCCCGCGCCGTGCCTCGCGCAGCGCCTCCGGGCCCAGCGGGTGGGTCTTGGTCTGGCCGCGGCGGTCCTGGCCGAGGAAGACGCACGGCACGTCGCCGAAGCGGACCAGCGCGATCAGCAGCCCCGGGTCGGCCTCGCCCTGCCCGGTGCCGTTGAGCGGCACCACGTCGGAGGCGGCGTACCGCAGCAGCCGGCGTACGCCGGGCCGCTCCGGGTCGCGGGAGCGCGTGACGGCCTCCCACGTGTCGACGTCGGGGACCTCCTCGTCCCCGGGGTCGGGCACCTGCGCCATCTGCTCGCGCGGGGGCAGCATGATCTCGAGGGCGCGGTGCAGGATGTCGGCGATGTCCTCCGGGGCGACGACGGCGTCGATGATGCCGCGGGCGTAGAGGTTCTCGGAGGTCTGCACGTCCTCGGGGAAGTCCTCGCCGTAGAGCGCCTGGTAGACCCGCGGGCCCAGGAACCCCACCAGCGCGCCGGGCTCGGCGACCGTCACGTGGCCCAGCGAGCCCCAGCTGGCCATCACGCCACCGGTCGTGGGGTGGCGCAGGTAGACCAGGTAGGGCAGCCCCGACGTCTTGTGGGCCATCACCGCCTCGGCGATGCGCACCATCTGCACGAACGCGGGTGTGCCCTCCTGCATCCGGGTGCCGCCGCTGATCGGGGCGGCCAGCAGCGGCAGCCCCTCCTCGGTGGCGCGCTTGATCGTGGCGACCAGACGGTCGGCCGTCGCCCGCCCGATCGAGCCGGCCAGGAAGCCGAACTCGCCCAGCACCACCGCCACCCGCCGACCGCGGAGCACGCCCTCGCCGGTCACCACGGCCTCGTCGGTGCCGGCCCTCTCGCGCGCGGCGGCCAGGTCGGCGGCGTACTGCTCGCTGATCTCGCCGTACGCCGGCTCCTCGTCCCAGCTGCGCCACGACCCCTCGTCGAGCACGAGGTCGATGAGGTCGTGGGAGGTCAGCCTGGTCATGGGCCGAAGACTAGGGGGTGCGGACGCCTGCACGCCCCCGGGAGGGACGGCCCCGGGCCCGGGGCTCAGCCTCGCGGCGGAGTCGTCTCGCCGAGCAGCCAGGCGTCGAAGAACCCCGACAGGTCGCGCCCGACGCGCTCGGAGAACCACGCGGTGATCTCGTCGTACGACGACGTGGTGTTGGAGTGCTCGGCCGGCCAGGCCCGCACCAGCTCGAGGAACAGCTCGTCGCCGATGTCGCGGCGCAGCTCGTGCCACATCAGCGCGGGGCCGTAGTAGACGTTGGACTCGCCGAAGGTGGCCGGGTCGTAGGCGGCGGGTGGGCCGGCTGCGGCGCGCTCCTCGTCCTCGAAGGAGGCCCAGTAGTCCATCAGCTCGTCAACGGTGTAGCCGTCCTCCTCGGCCTGCCACATGCCCTGCAGGTACATCGCCATGCCCTCGTTCATCCACATGTCGCGCCAGTCCGAGGGGCCCACCTCGTCGCCCCACCAGTGGTGCGCCAGCTCGTGCACCACGACGGCCTGCGAGGTCGTGTAGTCGGTCATCCCGAGCGTGATCATGGTCTGGGTCTCCATGCCGCTCTCGCTGTCGACGAGCAGGATGCCGAGGGTGTCGAAGGGGTAGGGGCCCAGGATCTCCTCGAGCCAGGCCAGCGCCTCGGGCGTGGGCGCGAGGGTGCGTGCCAGCCGCTGCCGCTCGCGCGGCACCCAGTACTGGATCGGCACCCCGCTGGCCGACTCGTCCTCGGACAGCACGTAGTCGCCGGTCGCGATCGTCATCAGGTACGACGCCGCCGGCTCGGCCAGGTGCCAGGTCGTGGTCCGCAGCCCGTCGGCCTCGGTGGTGTCGACGAGCTCGCCGTTGGCGATGCCGGTGAACGGCTCGGGCACGGTGACGCTGATGTCGTAGAGCGCCTTGTCGGAGGGGTGGTCGTTGACGGCGTACCAGGTGTAGGCGCCGTGCGGCTCCTGCATGGTCCAGGTCGAGCCGTCGGGCATCGTGGTCCAGCCGTTGGTGGCGAAGTCGCCGCGGGTGGTGGGCGCGGGCACCGGCAGCGGGGTGCCGGCGTAGTCGAGGCTGAGCTCGTAGCGCTCGTCGGCCACCACGTCGGTGACCACGACGAGGTCCTTGCCCTCGTGGCGCCAGGTCACCTCCTCGCCGTCGACGCGCACGTCGTCCGGCCGCAGCTCGGGGCTCAGGTCGAGCTGCAGCTCGTCGTCGTCCTCGGTCGAGCGCAGCAGCAGCGTCTGCCGCCCGGTCAGCACCTCCGCGTCGGGGTCCCAGGCCAGGTCGAGGTCGTAGTGCAGGGCGTCGACGCCGGGGTCGCCGACCCGGGGGTAGACCGAGTCCTCGACCGGCTCGCTCAGCGCCACGTCGAGCGCCGGGTCGGCCACGCCGTCGTACGCCGCCGCTGCTTCGGCGACGAGTGCCACGGGGCCAGGCGCCTCGGCGCCGGCGGGCCGCTCGAGCAGCGGCGCCTCGGCCGCGCCGGAGCAGGCGGCGAGCGAGAGCACGGGCACCGCCAGCAGCAGGTGCCTCACGCGTCGTCCCCGCGCAGCAGCGGGCGCGCCAGCTTGCGGCCGGTGTGGATCTGCGCCTTGATCGTGCCGAGCGGGGCCCCGACCAGCTGCGCGATCTCTTCGTAGGGCAGCCCGTAGACGTCGCGCAGCAGCAGCGGCTCGACGACCTGGGGGTGCTCGCGCTCCAGGGTCTCCATCGCCTCGAGCAGGTCGAGGCGGGTGCCGGCGATGACGCTGGTGGTGCGCGGGTCGGGCCGCTCCAGGCTCCCCCCGCCGGTCTCCTGCGGGTCGGCGGGCACCGCCTGGTTCTTCAGCCGGCGGTAGGTGGAGCGGGCGCTGTTGACCGCGACGGCGTGCATCCAGGTGGTGAAGCGCCCGCGCCGGCCCCAGCCGTCGATCTTGCCGGCGATGTTGATCAGCGCCTCCTGGCAGGCGTCCTCGGCGTCGGCCGAGTGCGGCAGCACGCCGCGGCAGACGTTGAGCGCCCGCGGCCGGATCGCGCCCAGGAGCTCCTCGAGGGCAGGCCGGTCACCGTCCTGCGCCCGTCGGGCCAGGTCGTCGATCTCGTCGGCGTCGTACGCCTGCGGTGCGCCCACTGGTCTGCTTTACCTCCATGGCCCATCATGCCTGGGTGTCCACCGGCCAGCGCATCCCGCAGCGCCTGGGCCGCTACGCCGTGCGCCGCAGGATCGGCTCGGGCGGCTTCGCGACCGTGTGGCTGGCCTACGACGAGCACCTCGACTCGCCGGTCGCGGTCAAGGTGCTGGCCGACAACTGGACCGACGACGCGCAGGTGCGCCGCCGCTTCCTCGAGGAGGGCCGCTACCTGCGGCGCGTGGAGTCGCCGCACGTCGTGAGCGTCTACGACGCCGGCGAGCTCGACGACGGCCGGCCCTACCTGGTGATGTCGTACGCCGACCAGGGCACCCTCGCCGACCGGCTCGAGATCGACGGGCTCACCCCCGCGCAGTCGCTCGAGATCGTGCACCAGGTCGGGGCCGGGCTGACCGCGCTGCACGCCCGCGACATCCTGCACCGCGACGTGAAGCCCGCCAACGTGCTCTTCCGCACCGTCGAGGGCGAGGTGCGCGCGATGCTGGGCGACCTGGGTCTCGGCAAGGCGCTCGACGTCTCCTCGCGGCTGACGATGGTGGCCGGCAGCCCCTCCTACGTGGCGCCCGAGCAGGCGCAGGCCGAGCACCCCGACGCCCGCGCCGACCAGTACTCCCTGGGCGCGGTCGCCTACCTGCTGCTCGCCGGCCGGCCGGCCTTCACCCACGCCACGCTGCGCGCCGCGGCCGACCCGCAGCCGCCGGCGCCCGTGGGTGGCGACCTGCCGCCCGCTGTCGACGACGTCGTACGCCGCGCGCTCGCGGTGGAGCGCGAGGAGCGCTGGCCCGACGTGGCGACGTTCGCTGCCGAGCTGGCCGCGGCGCTCGAGCCGGTGGTGCGCGGTGCCGCTGCGCCGTCGACCGCGCCGTGGCTGCCCGTCGACCCCGAGCTGACCCAGCCCGGGAACCGGCCCTCGCTGCACGCGCCGTCGGGCCCGCTGGGCGAGCCCGCGCCGCCGGCCGAGCCCCCTCGCAGGCGGCGGGCGGTGCTGACCGGCGTCCTGCTGGCCGGCTTGGTGGCGGCGGCTGGGGGAGCCTGGGCGGGTCAGGCGGTCGAGCGCGGCACGCGCCCCGACCTGCGGGTCGTCAGCGACGAGAGCGGCACGCTGTCGGTCGAGGTGCCCGCCGGCTGGGAGCGCAGCGTCGGCGGCGACGGCTGGGCCGGCCCCGACGGCCCCGACGGCGCCGGCTCGTACGCCGCGCTGTCGGTCGGCACCGACCCCGCCTGGACCGACCCGGACCGCGAGGCCGAGGGCGTGTTCCTGGGGCTGATGCCCGGCAGCGACCTGCCCGAGCTGGTGCCCGGGCACCCCGAGTGCGAGCAGGCGCAGGCGCCGGTGGTCGAGGAGGGCGAGGTGCCGTCGGTGACGGTGCTGCACACGGGGTGCGGCGGGGGCGGGGCGATGGTCGTCGAGCGGGTGCTGCAGGTCGCCGGCAACCGGCTGCTGTGGGTGCAGGTGCGCAGCCTCGACCGGCCCACGGCCAACCGGGTGCTCGACAGCGTGGCCACCTCGGGCATCTGAGCCGACCCGTGGGCGGGCCACCTGCGGGTGAGGTGACTGCGCCACCGGGGCGCCGTACGTTCGACGGATGGCACTCGTAGCGACGACCAGCGCCACGGGCGCCCTGAACCGCCTCCTCGATGGTGTCGCGGCCGCGGTCCGGCTGCCCGGCCAGGCGGTCGAGGCGGGCCGGCGGCTCGTCGCCGACGCCACCGAGGTGGTCGAGGACGCCGCCCGCCTGGCCGCGCGGGTGGTGGTCCTGGTGGGCCGGGTCGAGGGACTCGTCGACGAGGTCGCGGGGATCGCCGCCCGCGCCGACCTCGTCGTGTCGAAGGCGGACGCCGTCGCCGCCGACGCCGCCGACGCGACGCTGCTCGCCCAGACCCAGCTGCAGCGCCTGCAGACGCTCCTCGACGCGATCGCCCCAGCGATGATCCAGCTGCGGCCGGTGCTGGACCGCGGCGGTGACGTCCTCGAGCCGGAGCACGCCGACTCGGTCGCGCGGCTGCTCGACCTCACCCCCGACG
>JBFGFQ010000046.1:0-16036 GCA_041579495.1 Nocardioides sp. | reverse complement strand
GTGACCACTCGGCGACGGCCTCGGGGTCTCGACGGGCTCGCCCGGCGGTGGGGCGGGTCAGCGGGGGCGGGCCGGGGCGGGGAGGGGGCCGAAGTCCTGGTTGCACTCGTCGGGGCCGGCGCAGGTGGCGAGCACCCTCGCGCGGCGTCGCAGCTCGGCCTCGACGGCGGCGTAGCGGGGGCGGCCGCTGACGGAGGCGACCTGGTGGGGGTCGCGCTGCCGGTCGTACAGCTCGACGGACCCGTCGTGGTAGCGCGCCCAGGTGTAGCGGTCGGTGCGGATGCCGCGGTAGAGCCAGCCGGTCAGCCCGGTCTCGGGCTTGTAGGGGCCGCCCTGGACGAGCACGCCGCCCGGGTGCAGCGCCTCCTCCTGCTCGCCGTGCCACAGGTCGAGCAGGGAGCGGCCGTCCTGCTCCAGCGTCGGCGTGGCCCCGGCGATCTCGAGGAAGGTCGGCACCAGGTCGACGATGGTGGCCGTGGTGTCCGTGGTGGTGCCCGCCTCGATGCCCGGGCCGCGCACCAGCATCGGGGTCCGCACGTTCTCCTCGTAGGGCAGGATCTTGCCGAACCAGCGGTGCTCGCCCATCTGGAAGCCGTTGTCGGTGACGAGCACGATGTAGGTGTTGTCGAGCTCGCCCGACTCGCGCAGCTGCTCGACGAGCGGCTCGAGGGTCCGGTCGAGGGCGTCGAGAGCCGCGGCACGTCCGCGGGCGCTGCGCACCACCTTGCCCTCGGAGAGGCGCGCCTGGCGGCGTACGACGCCCGGCTTGTCCGACACGTCGTCCTCGTTGAAGGCCGGCGACTCGATGATCGAGCGGGCCAGCGCGTCGGCGCGGTCCTGCTGCGGCAGCCGCCCGGTGCGCTCGCGCTCCTCGACCTGCTCGGGCGAGGGCCGCGGCGGCACCAGGCCGCAGGTGGCGCGCTCGCACGTCTCGCGCTCGCGCGCCGGGTGCGGGGCGAAGTGGCTGACCCACATGAAGAACGGGTCGTCGCCGGCGCCGAGCTCCGCGGCGTACTCGACGGCCTTCTCGCCGACGTAGTCGGTGTAGTAGCCGTCGACCCGGACCGGCCCGTCCTCGTCGTACTGCACGAAGTCGTAGTAGTCGGCGAAGCCGTGGCTGGTGGCGTTGAAGACCGACCAGCCGGGCAGCCGGCCGTCGGACTTGCTGTAGCCGTTGAGCATCTTGCCGACGAAGGCCGTGCGGTAGCCCGCGTCGGAGAGCCAGGTGCCGAGGTGCTGGCTGGTGTCGAACGCCGCGAACCCGCCCTGGGGCGGGAAGTTGCCGCGCACCCCGTTGTTGTGGGCCAGCTGGCCGGTCATCAGCTGGGCGCGCGCCGGGCAGCACAGCGGGTGCGGGGTCAGCGCGTTCTCGAAGGTCAGGCCGGCCCCGCCCAGCAGCCGCTCGGCCGCGGGCAGGAACCGCATCTCGTCGAGACGCTGGTCGTCGGTGGTGACCAGCACGATGTTGGGACGCCGGTCGGCCGGCTCGGTCTGCTGCTGGACGACCGCAGCGAGGCCGATCAGCACGACCAGGGCCACGAGCACGGCCTGCAGGGGCCGCGGCACCCGCGGCGGGGAGAGGGAGGGCACGCCTGTCCTGGACATCTCGGGAGCGGGTTGCGGACCCAACCTAGCCAGCGCTGGGCAGCGGGCCGAAGTCGCGGTTGCACGCACGCGGCCCCGAGCAGCGACCCAGCACGGCCGTGCGGCGGGCCAGCTCGCGCTGCACGGCGGCGTACGCCGGCCGGCCGGCGACCGAGTCGACCTCGTGCGGGTCGCGCAGGCGGTCGTAGAGCTCGACCGTGCCGTCGTCGTGGCGGGCGTAGGTGTAGCGCTCGGTGCGCACGCCCCGGTAGAGCCAGCCCCGCGGGCCGGTCTCGGGCTTGAACGGGCCGCCCTGGATCAGCATCCCGCCCGGGTGCAGCGCCCGCGTCGACCGGCCGGTCCAGGTCGGCAGCAGCGAGACGCCGTCGAGGCGGCGCTCGCTGCCGGCCCCGGCGATGTCGAGGAAGGTCGCGGCCAGGTCGACGATGCTGACGGCCACGTCGCTGGTGGACCCGGCCTCGACGCCCGGCCCGGCGACCAGCATCGGCATCCGCAGGTTCTGCTCGTAGGGCAGCGTCTTGCCGAACCAGCCGTGCTCGCCGAGCGTGTAGCCGTTGTCGGTGACGAAGACGACGTAGGTGTTGTCGAGCTCGCCGTCGGCGCGCAGCTGGGCGGCCAGCCGGGCGAAGGCGTCGTCGAGGGAGGCCAGCGCCCCGGCGCGGGCCCGCACCAGGCGGCGCACCTTGGCGTCGGAGGTGCCCGACTGGCGGCGCACCAGGCGCGGCTTGTCGGAGCGGTCGACCTCGCGGTAGCCGGGGGAGTCGAGGATCGTGGCGGCGAGGCGGTCGGCCTCGTCCTGCATCGGCAGCCGGCCCAGCAGCCGCGAGCGGGCCTCGTGGGTCGGCGAGAGCCGCGGCGGGGCGTTCTTGCAGCTGGCGTCGTGGCAGCCCGACCGGCCCTTGCTGGGGTGCGGCGCGAAGTGGCTGACCCACAGGAAGAACGGGGCGTCCATGTCGCTGAGGTCGCGGGCGTACTCGACGGACTTCTGGGCCAGGTAGTCGGTGTAGTAGCCGTCGACCCTGACCTTGCGGTCCTCGTCGAACTGGGTGAAGTCGTAGTAGTCGGAGTAGCCGTGGCTGGTGGCGTTGAAGATCGTCCAGCCCGGGTCGCGCCCGTCGCCCTCGTCGTAGCCGTTGAGCGGCTTGCCGAGGAAGGCGGTGTTGTAGCCGGCCGCCGTCAGGTCGGTGCCGATCGTGGAGCCGGGATCGAGGGCGGCGTACCCGCCCTGGGGCGGGAAGTTGGTGCGCACCCCGTTGTTCTGCGCCATCTGGCCGGTGAGGATCTCGGCGCGGGCGGGGCAGCAGAGCGGGTGCGGCGTGATCGCCTCGCTCATCGTCAGCCCGTGCTCGCCCAGCAGGGCCCGCACCTTGGGCAGGAAGACCATCTCGTCGAGGCGCTGGTCGTCGCTGGAGAACAGCACGATGTTGGGCCGCTCGTCGCCGGGGGAGGAGACCGGGGCGATCGCGCCCTCGGGCACGGCCCGGTCACCACCGGCCACCGCGCTCACCATCCCGATGAGCAGGAGCGCCAGCACGACCGCCGGCCACGGGCTGCGACGGCGGGTCGCGGCGCCCGGGGCGAGAGGATCGGTCACGGCGCGAGATCGTATCCGCGCAGCGGCAACCTTCCGTGATCCGCGCGTCGGTGGGACGGGGTGCGCGGGCCCTTGCGGGCAGCGGTAAAGTCGGGTCCTTGCCGCGGCCCGTCCGGTCCGGCGACGGCCACCGGGCCGGTACGTAGGAGCACGTCGAGGAGAGCACGCGTTGAGCGACGATCTCGCAGCGCAGGAGACCGCGCGCGAACAGGCGTACGTCGACAAGGTCTACGCCCAGCTGACGCTGTCGTCGGCCGCGGCGCAGGCGTTGGCCAAGGAGGGCCACGACCGGGGCCGGCTCGGCCACGAGGGCGGGCTGGTGGAGCGCGACGCCATGGTCTTCCAGGCCGCGCGCCGCATCGCCCAGCTCGACGCCGCGCACGAGGGGCTGGTCTTCGGCCGGCTCGACCTGCACCCCGACCTCGACCCCGCGCCGCGCTACATCGGGCGCATCGGGCTGCGCGACGCCGAGCGCGACTCGCTGCTCATCGACTGGCGCGCCCCGGCCGCCGCCGTGTTCTACCAGGCCACGGCCGCCACTCCCCAGCAGGTGATCCGGCGCCGGGTGCTGCGCTGCGTGGGCTCCGACGTCGTCGGCGTCGAGGACGAGCTGCTCGACGCCGAGGCGCTCGAGGAGACCGGCGCCGACCTGCCGATCGTCGGCGAGGGCGCGCTGATGGCGCAGCTCTCCCGGGCCCGCGACCGCACCATGCACTCGATCGTGGCCACCATCCAGGCCGAGCAGGACCAGGCGATCCGCGCGCCCAGCAAGGGCGTGGTGGCGATCTCCGGCGGCCCCGGCGTCGGCAAGACCGTCGTGGCGCTGCACCGTGCGGCGTACCTGCTCTACACCGACCGGCGCCGCTACGAGACCGGCGGCGTGCTGATCGTCGGCCCCAGCGGGGTCTTCATGCGCTACATCGAGCGGGTGCTGCCCAGCCTCGGCGAGACCGCGGTGGCGCTGCGCTCGCTCGGCGAGGTCGTCGACGGGGTGCGTGCCACCCGCCACGACGAGCCGTCGGTGGCCGACGTCAAGGGCGCGGCCCGGATGGCCGAGGTCGTGCGCCGGCTCGCGCGCCAGCAGGCGCCGGGGAGCCCGAGCGAGTTCCGGATCTTCTACCGCGACGACGTGCTGCTCCTCGACCGCGGACTGCTCGGTCGGATCCGGCGCCAGCTGATGTCGCAGGGCCGCCGCAACCGCCAGCTGCCGCGGGTGCCGGGCGTGCTGCTCGACGCCCTGTGGCGCCAGGTGCGCGGCGAGCGCGGCCGCGAGCGCGGTCGCTCCTCCTTCGACGAGGACCTGCTCGGCGACCAGCGCTTCCTCGACTTCGTCACCGCCTGGTGGCCGCCGCTCGACGCCCCCACCGTGCTCGCCTGGCTGCGCGAGCCGGAGGTGCTGGCCCGGGTCGCCGAGGGCGTGCTGTCGCCCGAGGAGCAGCGGGTGCTGTCGAAGTCGTGGGCCGACCTGCCCGAGCACCCCACCGGCAAGGACCTCACGGTGCAGGACGTGCCGCTGCTCGACGAGCTGCGCTACGCCCTGGGCGACGTGCCCGAGCGCACCGACGACGAGGCGTCGCTCTCCGACACCTCGCTGCTCGAGGGCGGCCACGACATGGCCGAGCTGATGACCGCCGCCGACCGCGAGTACGCGCCGACCGGGCGCGCGTGGACGCCACCGACCCACAAGATCGACGACGACCCGTACGCCCACGTGCTCATCGACGAGGCGCAGGACCTCACCCCGATGCAGTGGCGGATGGTCGGGCGCCGCGGGCGTACCGCCTCGTGGACGATCGTCGGCGACCCCGCCCAGTCGTCGTGGCCGGTGCCCGACGAGGCCGCCGCCGCGCGCGCCGAGGCCACCGAGGGCAAGGCGCTCCACGAGTTCCACCTCTCCACCAACTACCGCAACTCCTCCGAGATCTACGCCCACGCCGCGGCGTACGCCGAGCGGGTCGGCCTCGACGCCGACCTGCCCACCGCGGTGCGCTCGACCGGCGTGGAGCCGCGGGTCGTCGAGGACGTGCCCGACCTCGAGGCCGCGGTGCGTGAGGCCGTCGTCGACCTGGCCGGCCGGGTGGCCGGCACCGTCGGCGTCGTGGTGCCCGCCGCGCGCCGCTCCGAGGTCAACGCCTGGCTGGCGTCGTGGCCCGAGCTCGCCGACGACGCGAAGGGCGCCCGCGCCGCGGTCGACTCCTCGGTGACGCCGTCGGGCGAGGACCGCGTCGTGGTGCTGACCGGTCTCGACACCAAGGGCCTGGAGTTCGACGGCATCGTGGTGGTGCGCCCGCAGGAGATCGAGGACGAGTCGCAGACCGGTCGGGCGACGCTGTACGTCGTGCTCACCCGCGCCACCCAGCTGCTCACGACCGTCTCCTGAGCCGCGGCCGGGCGCCCGGGCGGGCGCAACTAGGCTGCGGGGCATGACTGAGGCCATGCCGGATGCCCGCGCCGCGATCGAGGCGATCCAGGGGCACGAGGCGTGGGCGATCATCCGGCGCTCCACCCGGGCCGGCGACAAGGACACCGTCGGGCTGGTCGGGGGTCGCCGCAGCGTCGTCGAGTCGCTGCTCGACGTGCCGCTCGAGGAGGGTGCGCCGGCCGACGGCCACATCGCCGACCGGCTGCTGGCGATCCCGTTCCGCCAGGTCGCCGAGCGCGGCTTCGAGGCCCACGACGACGGCACCCCGCTGGTGGTCGTCGACGTCGAGACCGAGCTGGAGTTCTCGGTCGCCGAGGTCGTCGACGCGATCGACGACACCGGGGTCGAGTTCACCGACCGCGGCGGGTTCGAGACCGACGACGCGGCGTACGCGAAGGTCGTCGACACGATCATCCGCGACGAGATCGGGCAGGGCGAGGGCGCCAACCTGGTCGTCGGGCGGCACTACCGCGCGAAGGTCGCCGACTGGGGGGTGGCGACCGCGCTGACGGTCTTCAAGCGGCTGCTCGAGCGCGAGCGCGGCGCCTACTGGACCTACGTGTTCTTCACCGGCGACCGCTTCCTCATCGGCGCCAGCCCCGAGCGGCACGTCTCGATCCACGACGGCGACGTGCGGATGAACCCGATCTCCGGCACCTTCCGGATCCCGCGCGAGGGTGACGTCAAGGGCCCGCTGATGGAGTTCCTGCGCGACGAGAAGGAGATCTACGAGCTCTTCATGGTCGTCGACGAGGAGCTGAAGATGATGTGCGACATCTGCCACGAGGGCGGGCAGGTGCTCGGGCCGTTCCTCAAGCCGATGACGCACCTGGTGCACACCGAGTACCTCCTGGCCGGGCGCACCGACCGCGACCCGCGCGAGGTGCTGCGCGACACGATGTACGCCGCCACGGTCACCGGCAGCCCGGTCGAGAACGCCTGCCGGCTGATCAAGGCCTACGAGTCGGAGGGGCGCGGCTACTACGGCGCCGCGCTGGCGATCCTGGGCCGCGACGAGCGCGGCGGCCCGGTCGTCGACAGCCCGATCGTGATCCGCAGCGCCGACGTCGACCTCGAGGGCAACCTCAAGGTGACCGCCGGGGCCACCCTGGTGCGCGACTCCGACGCGGCGTACGAGGTCGCCGAGACGCACGCCAAGGCCGGCGGCATCCTCAGCGCCTTCGGGCTGGTGCCGGCCGCCCCGGCGCCGGCGGTGCCGGTGGCCGAGCTGGCCGCCGACGAGGACGTGCTGATCGCGCTCAACGCGCGCAACCGGCGGCTGTCGTCGTTCTGGCTGACCGACCAGGGCGACGAGGACCCCGACCCGCGCCTGGCCGGGCGCAGCGTGGTGATCCTCGACGGCGAGGACGACTTCGTGAACATGCTGCGCCACGTGATGGGCGTGATCGGGCTCGAGAGCACCGTGGTGCGCCACGAGGACTACGTGCCCGGCTGCCTCGACGGCCACGACCTGGTCATCGTCGGGCCCGGCCCCGGCGACCCGCGTGCCGACGACGACCCCAAGATGCAGAACCTGCGCGCCGCGGTGGCCGCGCTGCTGGCCGCCGAGCAGCCGTTCCTGGCGGTCTGCCTGGGCCACCAGGCGCTGTGCCACCAGCTGGGGCTGCCGCTGGCCTACAAGGACATCGTCTTCCAGGGCACCCAGTCGCCGGTGCGCCTCGACGGGCGCACCGAGCGGGTCGGCTTCTACAACACCTTCGTGGGTCGGGTCGGCGACGACACGGTGCTGCCCGAGGGTGTCGAGGTCGACACCGACCCCGCGACCGGCGACGTGCACGCGCTGCGCGGGCCGCACTACCGCGGCATCCAGTTCCACGCCGAGTCGATCCTGACCCAGAACGGCTTCGACCTGCTGCACACGCTCGTGCGTGACCTGCTGGTCACGGCGAAATGACCGATCGGAGGATCCACGCGCCCGGAGGGCCTGTAGGCTTTTCTCTCGACACGCACTGCGCGTCGAGGCCCGATGGAGACTGCCCCCCAGCTCCATCGGGCTTGTCGCATCTCGGGGCCTCCGAGGGCTCGTGATGGCGGTCGCCGACGTGGTCGTCGTCGACCACCACGACTCCTACACCCAGAACCTGGTGCACCTGGTCGCCGAGGTGACCGGCCGCCTGCCGCGCGTGGTCCAGCACGACGAGACCGAGCCCGACGACGTGCTGCGCCACAGCCACGTGGTGCTCTCGCCCGGCCCGGGACGCCCCGACGACCCGCACGACTTCGCCGTCGGCGTCGAGGTGCTGCGCCGGGCCAGCCGCCCGGTGCTGGGCGTCTGCCTGGGCATGCAGGGCCTGGTCACGACGTACGGCGGCCGGGTCGGGCGCGTGCCGCCCGCGCACGGCACGGTCTCGACGCTGGCCCACGACGGGCGCGGCGTCTTCGCCGGCCTGCCCCAGGGCTTCGACGTGGTGCGCTACCACTCGCTGGGCGCCCTCGAGGTGCCCGACTGCCTCGAGGTCAGCGCGACCTGCGCCGGCGCCGGCCCCGACGACCCGAGCGTGGTGATGGGGGTGCGGCACCGCGACCTGCCGCTGGAGGGCGTGCAGTTCCACCCCGAGTCGGTGCTCTCGCGGCACGGGGCCGCGATGGTCGGCTCGTTCCTTCGGGGTGCGCGGTGAGCGGCCCGGCCGACCCCGCCGACCCCGCCGACCCGGTGGGCCTCCTCGAGGAGACCGCGGCGGCGCACGAGCGGTGCTTCTGGCTCGACGGCGGCGGCGCGCGCGAGTGGTCGGGGCGCCGCTCGATCCTGGGCTGGTGCGAGCCCGACGACGTCTCGCTGACCTACGACGCCGCCCGGCGCGAGGTGACCCGCCACGCCGACGGACGCGCCGAGGTGGTCGGCGACGACGTCTTCGCGGCGCTGGAGGCCGAGCTGGCGGCCGGGTCGCCCACCGACCAGTGGTTCGGCTACCTCGGCTACGCCAGCCGCCCCGACCTGCCCGCCCGCCCCTCGGTCGACGTGCCCGACGCGGTGTGGATGCGGCCCCGGCACGTGCGGCTCTTCGACCACCCGGTGCCGGCGGCCGGGCCGGCGGCCTCCCCGGTGTCCCGGGAGCCCGCACGCGCCCCCGAGGCCTACCGGGCGGCGTTCGGGGAGGTCCAGGAGCGCCTGCACGCGGGCGACACCTACGAGGTGAACCTGACCCTGCGCGAGGAGGTGGCCTCCGACCTCGACCCGGTGCGGGCCTACCTGCGGCTGCGCGCGCTCAACCCGGCGCCGTACGCCGGCTTCCTGCAGCACGCCGTGCCGGGGGCGCGGGGGTGGCTGCTGAGCAGCAGCCCCGAGCGCTACGCCCTGGTGGGGGCCGGCCGGGTGCTGGAGACCAAGCCGATCAAGGGCACCGCCCCCCGCGGCGCCGACGACGCGACCGACCGGTCACTGCGCGAGGAGCTGGCCCGCGACCCCAAGCAGCGCGCCGAGAACCTGATGGTCGTCGACCTGCTGCGCAACGACGTGGCGGGCGTGTGCGAGCCGGGGACGGTCGAGGTGCCCACGCTGATGGAGGTCGAGACCTACGCGAGCGTGCACCAGCTCGTCAGCGTGGTGCGCGGCCGGCTGCGCGACGACGTCACGACGGTGGGGGCGCTGCGCTCGCTCTTCCCCGCCGGGTCGATGACCGGTGCGCCCAAGCTGCGCACGATGGAGGTGGTCGACGCCGTCGAGGCCACGCCCCGCGGCGCGTACGCCGGTGCCTTCGGGTGGCTCAGCGCCGACGGACGCGCCGACCTCGGGGTGGTGATCCGCGCGCTGACCACCCGCGGCGACGGCACCTGGCGGCTGGGCACCGGCGGTGGGGTGACCGTGCTCTCCGACGTGGAGGGCGAGTGGGCCGAGGCCCGGCTCAAGGCCGACCGGCTGCTGGCGGTCTTCGAGGGGTGAGTCGCGACCGTTAGCCTCGTGGCCATGGAGAAGCCGCACGTCGTCGTCCTGTTCGGCGCGACCGGGGACCTGGCCCGGCGCAAGCTCCTGCCGGGGCTGCTGCACCTCTTCCAGGCCGACCTGCTGCGCGACGCCAAGATCGTCGGCACCTCGCTGGAGGACATGACCAGCGAGGAGTTCGTGGCGCTGGCGCGCGAGGCCTGCCAGGAGTTCGCCAAGGACGACTTCGACGCCGACACCTGGCACGCGTTCGCCGCGATGCTGAGCTACGTCTCGCAGCAGGCCGGCTCGGGGGCGCTGCGCGACGAGGTCTACCGGGTCGAGACCGAGCTGCCGGGCGACATCCACGACAAGCGCCGCCTGCACTACCTCTCGGTGCCGCCCAGCGCGGCGCTCGACGTGGTCAAGCAGCTCGACCAGTGCGACCTGGTCGAGCGCTCCCGGGTGGTGATGGAGAAGCCGTTCGGCACCGACCTGGAGTCCGCCCAGCGCCTCAACGAGCGGGTGCACGAGGTCTTCGACGAGTCCCAGATCTTCCGCATCGACCACTTCCTGGGCAAGGAGGCGGCCCAGAACATCCTGGCGTTCCGCTTCGCCAACGGCCTCTTCGAGCCGATCTGGAACCGCAACTTCATCGACCACGTGCAGATCGACGTGCCCGAGACCCTCGGCCTCGAGGGCCGCACGTCGTTCTACGAGGCCACCGGCGCCTACCGCGACATGGTGGTCACGCACCTGATGCAGGTGCTGACCTTCATGGCGATGGAGCCGCCGACGTCGCTGACCCAGGGCCCGATCGGCGAGGAGAAGCTCAAGGTCTTCCGCTCGATGAAGCCGATCGAGCCGCACCACGTGGTGCGCGGGCAGTACGCCGGCTACCGCGGCAAGGAGGAGGTCGCCGACGACTCCGAGACCGAGACGTTCGTGGCGCTGCGCGTCGAGATCGACAACTGGCGCTGGGCGGGCGTGCCGTTCTACCTGCGCACCGGCAAGAAGCTGGCCGACAGCGCGCGGATCATCTCGATCGCGTTCAAGGAGCCGCCGCTGACGATGTTCCCGGCCGGCTCCGGGGTCGGCACCCACGGCCCCGACCACCTGACGTTCGACCTGGCCGACCAGTCCCGGATGTCGCTGTCGTTCTACGGCAAGCGCCCGGGTCCGGGGATGAAGCTCGACAAGCTCTCGATGCAGTTCGCCACCCACGACACCCCGTCGTCGGGGCTGGTGCTGGAGGCCTACGAGCGGCTGATCCACGACGCGATGCGCGGCGACCACACGCTGTTCACCACCGCCGACGGCATCGAGGAGCTGTGGGCGAAGTCGACGCCGCTGCTGCAGGACCCGCCGCCGGTGCGCAGCTACCCGCCGGGCTCGTGGGGGCCCAACGCCATCCACCAGCTCATCGCCCCGCGCGCCTGGCGCCTGCCCTTCGAGCGGGAGTGGCGCGACCCCAACACCTTCGAGGCCTGAGCCCGGGCCTGATCCTGGGGCCGGCCGGGGCGGGCCTCAGACGTCGGTCTGGGCCCGCTTCTCCGAGCCCAGGTCGACCGAGCGGCGGGTGTTGGTCATCGCGGTGACCACGGTGGTGCCCAGTCGCCCCTCGCGGTCGAAGAGGGTGGCGGTGCCCACCGCGATCCCGTCGTGCTCGACCCGGTCGCTGGCGTCGAGGCCGACGGTGACCCCGACCGGGCGCCGGGCCAGGGTCAGGGTGATGTCGGCGTTGATGTGCTCGACGCCGCGGCTGCCCCAGTTGCTGGTCAGGCTGGTGCCGTCGGCCATCGCGGCGGCTGCCTGGAAGCCGGTCAGCGGCTCGCCGGAGACGATCGCCGGCGGGGTGTTCCAGGTCGTCTTGCGCCCGGCGTTCTGGTGCTCGCGGAAGTCCTGCGACCAGTCGGCGTCGCTGCGCAGGTAGGGCACGTGCGGCTCGTCCGAGACGGGCGCGACCTCCAGCGGCGGCGGCTGCGGGGCGTCGGTGGGCATCCACACCTCGCCGGTGGGCGGCTCGCCGGTGCGCAGGAAGAGCGCCGAGGCCCGCGCGGTGGCGACCGGGCCGTCGTCGCCGTCCTGCCACAGGTGCACGTCGACCAGGCACAGCCGCGGCCCCTCGCGCACCACGCTGGTCTCGAGGCGGCACGGGCGCATCCGGGTGGCGCGGAACAGGTCGACGGTCATCCGCACCGGCACCAGCTCGGCGCGCCCGATCCCCTCGACGGCCTGCTCGGCGGCGCGCCCGAGGGCACCGCTCACCGCCACGCCGTGCAGCTGGTCGCCAGACCAGCTGCTCAGCGCCATCTCGGTGGGCACGAGCAGGTCCCCGTCACGGGTGAAGAAGGAGAGGTCCACGCGGTGACCCTAGAGGTCGCGCGGCTCCGGTGACCGCCCGGGCAGCTGCAGCACCAGCCGCGCCCCGCCGTACGCCGACGCCTCGGCGCGCACCGTGCCGGAGTGCCGCTCGGCGGCCTGCGCCACGATCGCGAGGCCGAGGCCCGAGCCGGGCATCGACCGGGACTCCTCCGCGCGGTAGAAGCGCTCGAAGACGTGCGGCCGGTCGTGCTCGGCGATGCCGGGGCCCTCGTCGTCGACGCACAGCACGCCCTCGGCCAGGTGCACCCGCACCGTGCCCCCGGCGGGGCTCCACTTGGCGGCGTTGTCGAGCAGGTTGGTGACCGCGCGCTCCAGGGTGCCGGACTCGCCGACCACCTCCCAGGGCTCGGTGGCGACCTCGAACGCGACGCCGGGCGCGCGGCGGCGCACGCGCGCCACCGCGTGCTCGACCAGGGCGGCGAGGTCGACGGTCTCCACGACGTGGGCCAGCGGCTCGTCGCGGGCCAGCTCGACGAGGTCGCCGATGAGGGTGGTCAGCTCCTCGGTCTGGGCGCGCACGTCGTCCATCAGCTCCTGGCGGGCCTCCGGGGGCAGGTGCAGGGCCTGCGGGTCGTCGTCGGCGGCGGTGGCCTGGCTGAGCAGGTCGATGTTGGTGCGCAGCGAGGTCAGCGGGGTGCGCAGCTCGTGGCCGGCGTCGGCGACCAGGCGGCGCTGGCGGTCCCGGGAGGCCTCGAGGGCGGCGAGCATCTGGTTGAAGGAGGTGGACAGGCGCGCGATCTCGTCGTCGCCCTCGACGGGGATCGGGGTGAGCCGCTCGGTGCGGGCGATGGTCTCGACCGCCCCGGTCAGGCGGCGCACCGGCTTGAGACCGTTGCGGGCCACGCCCCAGCCGGCGAACCCGGCCAGCACCACGCCGGCGAGGCCGAGCAGCAGCGTGACGACCCCGACCTTGGCCAGCACCTTCTCGTGGGCGTCCAGCGACTGGGCGATGACCAGGGCCTGCCCCTGGCTCTGGGCCGGCACCGCGACCACGCGGAACCGCTCGCCGCCGGCCTCGATCGTGCGCAGGCTCGAGCCGCGCCCGCGCAGCGCGACCCGGGTCTCGGGGTCGCCCAGGGAGATCCGGGCCGCGTCGGGGCTGCGGTCGGCCGAGACGATCTGCGGCTCGGGGCCGGCGGTGAGGAAGGCGATCCGGATGTCGCCGGCGCCCAGCGCCCACGACGGGATGTCGTTGGCGACCGTGAGCTGCTGCAGGGCGTCGGCGCTGGCGGCGGCCCGGGCCCGGTCGAGCAGCGACTCGTCGAGGGTGTCCTGCAGCTGCATCCGCATGGTCAGGTAGGCGCCCGCCGCCACGAGGGCGACCGTGAGCCCGACGGCCATCGTGGTCAGCAGGGTGACCCGTCCGGCCAGCGAGCGGCGGAAGCCGGTGCGGCCGGGCCGCCCGGGGGCCGTGCTCATGACTCCTTGAGCACGTAGCCGACGCCGCGCACCGTGTGCAGCAGCCGGCTCTCGCCCTCGGCCTCGGTCTTGCGGCGCAGGTAGCCGACGTAGACCTCGAGGGAGTTGGCGGTGGTCGGGAAGTCGTAGCCCCACACCTCCTCGAGGATGAACGAGCGCTCGAGCACCCGGCGCGGGCGGCGCAGGAACATCTCGAGCAGCGCGAACTCGGTGCGGGTCAGCTCGATGAGCCGCTCGCCGCGGCGCACCTCGCGGGTGGCGGTGTTCATGCTCAGGTCGGCGAAGGCGAGCGTCTCCTCGGTGTCGCCGGACACCGGCACGGTGCGGCGCAGCAGCGCGCGCAGCCGGGCCAGCAGCTCCTGCAGCGCGAACGGCTTGGTCAGGTAGTCGTCGGCGCCGGCGTCGAGGCCGTCGACCCGGTCCCCGACGGCGTCGCGGGCGGTCAGCACCAGGATCGGCACGTCGTTGCCGGCCGCGCGCAGCGCCCGCGTGGTCTCCAGGCCGTCGAGGCGCGGCATCATCACGTCCATCACCACCACGTCGGGGCGGGCGGCGGCGATGCCGGCCAGCGCCTCGGCGCCGTCGGTGGCCAGGGCGACGGAGTAGCCGTTGAACTCCAGCGAGCGGCGCAGCGACTCGCGCACGGCCTTGTCGTCGTCGACCACGAGCACCGTGGACCGGCTGGTCGTGGGGGCGTCGGAGGCGGTCACGCACCCCACTGTGCCAGCAACCCCTGAGCCCTCGCTGAGAGTCGGGGGAGCGTGAACAGCGGACAGGAGCCGCCGGGGGACCTACGGTGCTGAGGACGACCATGGGGGGCTCGATGGGGCTGCACGGACTCGCGGCGGGCGCACTGGCGCTGCCGCTGCTCGCGATGCTGGGGGCCACGGCGCCCGGCCGGGCGGCCGGCGACGAGCCGCGACCGGGGCCACCGCCGGCCTCGATGGCGGTGGCCGGCGAGGAGCGCGCCCAGCCGACCACGCACGCGGCCCGGCTGCCCGAGCGCTTCGAGGAGCGGGTCGTCGTCGACGGTCTCTACATCCCGACCGCGGCGGCCTTCGCCCCCGGCGGGGAGGTCTTCGTGGCCGAGAAGAGCGGCGTGGTCAAGGTCGCGGACGGTCCGGGCGCGGTGCCGGAGACCTTCGCCGACCTCAACGTCGAGGTCAACAACCTCTACGACCGCGGCATGCTCGGCATCGCGGTCGACCCCGGTTTCCCGCAACGCCCGTTCGTCTACGTGCTCTACGCCTACGACCACATCCTCGGCGACCCCGCGCCCGCCCCGCGGTGGGGGACGCCCGGCTCGTACTACGACGAGTGCCCGGACCCCGCCGACGGCGGGCCCGGCGCCGAGCAGAGCGGCTGCCTGGCCAGCGGCCGGCTCAGCCGGCTCACCGCGGAGGCCGTCGACGGCGCCTGGCGGATGAGCGGCGAGGAGGAGGTGCTGGTCGAGGACTGGTGCATGCAGTACCCCAGCCACGCCACCGGCTCCCTGCACTTCGGCCCCGACGGCTACCTCTACGCCAGCGCCGGCGAGGGTGCGCACTACTCCCAGGTCGACTACGGCCAGGTCGAGGCGCCGTACTGGGCCGACGGCCGCAACCCCTGCGACGACCCGGAGCTCGAGGGCGGCTCGCTGCGCTCGCAGGACATCCGCACCCGCGGCGACCTGGTCGGGCTGTCGGGCAGCGTGATCCGCATCGACCCCGACACCGGTCGCGGCGCCCCCGGCAACCCGTACGCCGGCGACGGCAACGCCAACGCCGAGCGGATCGTCGCCTACGGCATGCGCAACCCGTTCCGCTTCGCGTTCCGGCCCGGCGCCGGCTCGGCCGAGCCCGAGCTGTGGATCGGCGACGTGGGCCAAGGTGGGTTCGAGGAGGTCAACCGGGCCCGCGTGGGCGGGGCGGCGGAGAACTTCGGGTGGCCCTGCTACGAGGGCCCGGCGCGCAACCCCGGGTTCGACCCGGTCGACCTGCCGCTGTGCGAGTCGCTCTACAAGGAGCGCTCGGCCGCGGCCCCCTTCTTCGCCTACCCGCGCACCGGCAAGGTCGCCGGCGAGAGCTGCCCGAACGGCTCGTCGTCGATCTCGGGCGTGCAGATCCCGACCAGCGCGACGTACCCGTCCCGCTACGAGGGCGCGCTGTTCTTCTCCGACTTCTCCCGCCAGTGCATCTGGGTGATGAAGGCCGGGGCCGACGGCGTCCCCGACCCCGAGCGGGTGCGGCCGTTCCTCGAGAGCGCCGCCAGCCCGGTCGACCTGCTGACCGGGCCCGAGGGCGACCTGTACTACCTGAGCCTCGGCGTCGACGCGGTCGGCAACTTCGAGGAGCGCGGAGGCTCGCTGCGGCGCATCCACTTCGCCCGCGGCAACCGGATGCCGCGCGCCGCCGTCACGGCCGACCGCACCTGGGGAGCGCTGCCGCTCTCGGTCGCCCTCGACGCGAGCGGCTCCACCGACCCCGACGGCGACGACCTGACCTACGAGTGGGACCTCGACGGCGACGGCGAGTTCGACGACGCGACCGGCCCGCGGGCCACCTGGGTCTTCGAGGAGGACCGCGACGCGCTGGTGCACGTGCGGGTCGGGGACGGCAGCGCCAGCGACGTGGCCACGCTGCGGCTGCACCCCGGCGACCAGGGGCCGCCGGTCATCACGGTCGACGACCCGGAGGTCGGGCAGGGCTGGGCGGTCGGCGACACCATCGCGCTCGGCGCCGCCGCCACCGAC
>JBFGFQ010000045.1:0-16196 GCA_041579495.1 Nocardioides sp. | reverse complement strand
GTCTTCATCGACTTGCCGTTGGGGTAGCGCTGCAGCGGCAGCGGCGGGCCGAGCCGCACGTGCAGCCCGGTCTCCTCCTCGACCTCGCGCACCGCCGCGGTGGTGGCGTGCTCGCCGGGGTCGAGCTTGCCCGTGGGGAAGGACCAGTCGTCGTAGCGCTTGCGGTGCACCAGCAGCACCTCGCGCCCGGGGCGGAACACCACGGCACCGGCGGCGACGACGTCTCGTGGGTCACGTGGGTCACGGGGGTCGCGGGCGCGGCTCGGGACGGCTGCCATGCCCGTAGTCTCACACCACCGCCGACGCGACGAGGAGCCCGACCCGTGCCTGACCCTGCGCCCGAGCCCCGCACCGACGCCGTCGCCCCGCCGAGCGGCGGCACCGCCGACGACGAGCGCCGCCCGCGGCGCCGGGCCCTGGTGGTGGCCGGTGTGGTGGCGCTGACGTTGCTGCTGATCGTCGCGCTCGCGCTGGTCGCGGGGTGGCTTCGCGGGCCGGGCAGCGACCTCGAGCGCGCCGTCGCGCTGGCCCCCGCCGACACCCAGCGCTGGACCTGGACCGACTGGGCCGGCGTGCGCGAGCAGCTGGGCGTGGACGGCACCGACGACGACGCCGTACGCCGCCTGCTCGACGCGGGGTTCGACGCCGACCTGACCTCGGCCTCGGGGCTGGTGGAGTCGGCACCGCTGCTGGCGGCGTCGTTCGGCTGGTCGCCGGCGACGATCGACTGGGAGCTGTTGGCGCAGTCGCCCGACGGGGCGCTGGAGCTGGTGGGCCTCGGCGAGGACGCCGACACCGCCGAGCTGGGAGACCGGCTGGAGTCGCTGGGCTACACCCGGCCCGACTCCCCCGGCGGCGTGTGGGAGGGCGGCGAGGACGTGCTGGCCCGGCTCAACGCGGCCAGCGGCACCACCGGCACCCCCACCCTGCAGTTCGTGGCCTTCGACGAGGAGCGCTCGCTCGTGCTGACCAGCGACCAGCAGGTCTACCTCGAGCGGGCCCTCGAGGAGGCCGCCGACGAGCACGAGCCCGCGGCGGCCGGCGTCACCGACGTGCTGGGCACGCTGCCCGGGCAGCCGCTCAGCGCGGTGCTGCTCACCGGCGAGCAGGCGTGCGGGGCGCTGTCGATGGGCCAGGCCGGCGAGTCCGACCAGGCCGCCGGCGACGAGCTGCTCGCGCAGGCGGGCTCGGTCAGCCCGCTGACCGGCTTCGTGCTGGCCCTGCTGCCGCCCGAGGACGACGCCCAGGGGCCGCTCGACCTGCGGGTCGGGCTGGGCTTCGAGACCGACGACCAGGCCCGCACCAACGCCGACACCCGCGCCGCGCTGGCCGCCGGGCCGGCCCCGGGCCAGGGCGGCGCCTTCGCCGACCGGTTCACCGTCGACGAGGTCACCGCCGACGGCACCACCGTCACCCTCGACCTCACCCCCGTCGCCGGCGCCTACCCCGTCAGCGACCTGTCGAACGGCCCGGTCCTCTTCGCGACCTGCTGAGCCGTACGCCGCCCCGGCCGGTTCGAACGAGTCGACTCGGCCTCGCTGCTCAGGCGATGGAGGAGCGGAAGCGGCGCAGGCGCAGGCTGTTGGAGACGACGAAGACCGAGGACAGCGCCATCGCGAGGCCGGCGATCATCGGGCTGAGCAGGCCCAGGGCGGCCAGGGGCAGCGCGGCGACGTTGTAGGCGAAGGCCCAGAAGAGGTTGCCGCGGATCGTGCCGAGGGTCCGGCGGGCCAGCGCGACGGCGTCGCCGGCGACCCGCAGGTCGCCGCTGACCAGGGTCAGGTCGGCGGCCTCGATGGCCACGTCGGTGCCGGTGCCCATCGCGATGCCGAGGTCGGCCTGGGCCAGCGCGGCGGCGTCGTTGACGCCGTCGCCGACCATCGCCACCACCCGGCCGGCCTCCTGCAGGCGGCGCACCTCGCGCACCTTGTCGGCGGGCAGCACGTCGGCGACGACGGTGTCGATGCCGACCTCACGGGCCACCGAGAGCGCGGCACGCTCGTGGTCGCCGGTGAGCAGCACCGGGTCGAGCCCCAGGTCGCGCAGCCGGGCCACGGCCTCGGCCGAGGTGTCCTTGACGGTGTCGGCGACGACGAGCACACCCCGGGCGGCGCCGTCCCAGCCCACCAGCACCGGGGTGCGGCCCTGGGCGCGGGCGGCCTCGAGCGCCTCGGCGAGCGGGTCGGGCAGGGTGAGGCCCTCGGCCTCGAGCAGCGCCGGGCGTCCGACCGCCGTACGCCGCCCGGCGACGTCGCCGACGACGCCGAGGCCCTCGCGGTTGGTGAAGCCGACGACCTCGGGGTGCTCGGACCGCGGCGCGGCGTCGGCCACGGCGCGGGCGATGGGGTGCTCGGAGCCGTGCTCGAGCGCGGCCGCGACCCGGCGCACCTCGGCCTCCGCAGCGGGGGTGGCGGGGTGGGCGACGACGTCGACCAGGCTCATCCGGCCCGTGGTGACGGTGCCGGTCTTGTCGAGCACGACCGTGTCGACGCGGCGGGTGGACTCGAGGATCTCCGGGCCGCGGATCAGGATGCCGAGCTGGGCGCCGCGCCCGGTGCCGACCATCAGCGCGGTCGGTGTGGCCAGGCCCAGGGCGCAGGGGCAGGCGATGATCAGCACCGCCACGGCCGCGGCGAAGGCGGTGGTGGCGCCTGCGCCGCTGAGCAGCCACACGGTCAGCGTCAGCAGCGAGAGCGCGATGACGACGGGCACGAAGACGCCCGAGACCCGGTCGGCGAGGCGCTGCACCTCGGCCTTGCCCTGCTGGGCCTGCTCGACCAGGCGCGCCATCTGCGCCAGCTGGGTGTCGGAGCCGACGCGGGTCGCGCGCACGACCAGCCGCCCGCCGGCGTTGACGGTGGCGCCGGTGACCGCGTCACCGGGGCCCACGTCGACCGGCACCGGCTCGCCGGTGAGCATCGAGACGTCGACCGCGGAGGTGCCCTCGACGACCTCGCCGTCGGTGGCGATCTTCTCGCCGGGTCGCACCACGAACGTGTCGCCCACGCGCAGCCGCTCGGCCGGCACCGAGGTCTCGACGCCGTCGCGCAGCAGCGTGACCTCCTTGGCGCCCATCCTCATCAAGGCCTCGAGCGCGGCGCCGGCACGGCGCTTGGAGCGCTTCTCGAACCAGCGCCCCGCCAGCAGGAACGTCGTCACGCCGGCCGCGACCTCGAGGTAGACCTCGTCGAGCCCGTCGCCGCGCTGCAGGGTCAGCGAGAAGCCGTGCGTCATGCCCGGCATCCCGGCGTCGCCCACGAGCAGCGCCACCAACGACCAGAGGTACGCCGCCCCCACGCCCACCGAGACCAGCGTGTCCATGGTCGTGGTGCCGTGGCGCAGGTTGGTCGCCGCGGCGCGGTGGAATGGCCACGCGCCCCAGGTGACCACCGGCGTGGCCAGGACCAGCGAGACCCAGGCCCACCGGTCGAACTGCCAGGCCGGCACCATCGCCAGCGCGACCACCGGCACGGCCAGCACCGCGGAGACGACCAGGCGGCGGCGCAGCGCGTCGAGCTCGGTGTCGGCGCCGTCCGGATCGGTTTCGGGGTCGGGCACGCTGGCGGCGTACCCCGCCCTGGCGACCGTCTCGAGCAGCAGGTCGGTGCTGACCCAGGCGGGCCCCACGACGTGCGCCTTCTCGGTGGCGTAGTTGACCGTGGCGCTGACGCCCTCGATCTTGTTGAGCTTGCGCTCGATCCGGTTGGCGCACGACGCGCACGTCATCCCGGTGATCGCGAGCTCGACGTCGACCTCGGCGTCGACCTCGGCGCCGGCAGCGGTGCCGGCCGCGGTGCCGGTGCTGGTCATGACGTCAGCTCGTAGCCCGCCTCGGTGACGGCGCGCTCGACGCTGACCCGCTCGAGGGGGGCGTTGCTGGTGACCACGACCTCGCCGCTCTCGAGGGTGACGTCGACGCTCTCGACGCCGTCGATCTCGGCGATCTCCTCGGTGACCGAGGCGACGCAGTGGCCGCAGGTCATGCCGGAGACGGTCCAGGTGCTGGTGTGGGTGCTCATCGGGTGCTCCTTCAGGACTTCACGAGTCGGGTGATGGCCGCGACGGCCTCGTCGATCTTGGCGCGCCCCTCGGCCTCGCCGGCGCGGGCGGCGTCGGCGACGCAGTGGTGCATGTGCTCGTCGAGCAGGCCGAGGGAGACCGCCTGCAGGGCCTTCGTCATGGCCGAGACCTGGGTCAGGATGTCGATGCAGTACTGCTCCTCCTCGACCATCCGCTGCAGGCCGCGGGCCTGGCCCTCGATGCGGCGCAGCCGGGCGAGGTAGTCGTCCTTGCGGTGCAGGTAGCCGTGCTGGTGCTCAACCATGCCTATAGGGTACCCCCCTAGGGTAGTTCCGCAACCCATAGGAAGCCCGCGCCGTCACGGCGCGGGCTCAGGAGGCGTCGCGGTGCAGCGCCACGCCGAGGATCTCGTCGATCTCGACCTGGCTCAGGTGCTCCTCGGACTCGGAGGCGGCGATGATCAGGTTGGTGGTCAGCTCGACCTCCCCGAGCAGGTCGGAGTCCTCGAGCGACACGTCGAACTGGTCGTGCACTCTTCCTCCGCTCAGCTCGTTGATGTCCATCGGGACCAAGGGTGCCCGACGCTCGTGCACAGCAAACCCCTGCGGGGGAGATTCTGGGGGAAAACTCAGCAAGTCGCACAGCGGCGTACCCCATCCGCGCGACACCGGCGCCCGGACGCGACGACGGCCCCACCCGTCGCCGGGTGGGGCCTCGTCGTGGTGCTACCGGCTAGCCGCCGGTGACGTCCTGATCAGACGGGACGAACGTTCTCCGCCTGCGGGCCCTTGGGGCCCTGCGTGACGTCGAACTCGACCTTCTGGTTCTCGTCCAGGGACTTGTAGCCCTGGGTCTGGATCGCCGAGTAGTGCACGAAGACGTCGTCGCCGCCGTCCTCCTGCGCAATGAAGCCGAAACCCTTCTCGGCGTTGAACCACTTCACGGTGCCCTGTGCCATGTGCTTGGTACTCCTTAGTCAAAGCGAGGACCGTCACTTCGACGGCCCGGCAAACTTGATGCGGTGACACGTCGCTCCGACTTGCTTTGACCTTGGCAGGACCCGTACAAGCTGAAACGCCGTTGGATCACAAACTCCGCTGGCGTCGACCTGCTGGAACTTGCATCTGTTGCTGAAGCACACACTACCGCGCACACCCCGTCCGCAAACCAATCGCGGACGTCTTTTTTGTGATCACCGCCCGAAGGGGTCCCGCTCGCGGGCGCAGGTGACGTCCTCGGCGGGGGTCCGACCGGTGCTCAGCACCGTGCGGACCACGTCGGTGGCGCACCGGTTGGTGCCTGTCGCGATGTGGCCGGTCTCGCCCGTCGTGACCAGTCGTGAGCCCGGCATCAGCTCCTGCAGCGCCAGCGCGCCGCTCAACGGGGTGGCCGGGTCGTGGCGGTTGCCGACCAGCAGCAGGCGCTCGGCGTCGGGCATCGTGAAGGGTCCGCGGTACGCGTCGTCGCCCGAGCCGGGCCAGGCGGCGCAGGCCGAGGAGCTCCACGACCAGAGCGGGCCGAAGTCGGCCCCGCCCGCGGCGCGGGTGCGCTCGGCGTTCGCGGTCCACGCCCCCGGGTCGGTGGGGTTGAGTCCGTCGGCGCACAGCACCCCGTGGAAGCCGCCGTCGACCCACACCCGCGACCTCGTGCCCCGGGCGCGCTCCGCGGCGGCGTACGGACCGGGGAACGGGGAGCCGGCCAGGCGCTCGCGCACCTCACGCACGGTGCGGGCCAGCGAGCCGTCGACCGCGGCGGGCTCACCCGAGCTGGGCCGCCCGGGGGTGTGGGCGAGCTGCTTCTCGGCGCGGGCGGTGAAGTCGGCGACGAACCAGGTGTCACCGCCGTAGAGCATGCCCAGGGTCGCGCCGACGAAGTCGGAGTAGGACAGCCCGAGGCGGCGGGCCGCGCGCTTGTCGGTGCGCAGCCGCGCGGCGACCGCGTCCCAGCGGGCCAGCGCGTCGCCGGCGAGCCGGCAGCCGCGGCGCCCGGCGGCGTCGCACTCGGCCAGTCCGGCCGCCAGCGCCTGCCGCGCCCCGACCTCGCTGCCCAGACGACCGCTCGAGGGGAGGCTGGAGCCGGGGGTGCCGTCGGCCAGGTCGCGCCCGGTGGTCCAGGCCACCGGGTCGAGCACGCTGTCGACGACGGCGACGCGCACCGTGCCGGGGAACATCGAGACCCAGGTCGCGCCCAGCACCGAGCCGTACGACGCCCCGAAGAAGCTGGCCCGCTCGTCGCCGAGCGCCCGGCGCACCAGGTCCATGTCGCGCGCGGTGTCGGCGGTGCTCATGTGGTCGACGATCGGCCTGCGCCCGCACAGCTCCTGCACGGCGGCGTCGAAGGCCCGCCAGTCGCGGACCTGGCGCCGGGTGTCGGGGAAGGCGACGAGCGGGTACGCCGCGTCGCTGCGCCCGCGGCACGCCAGCCCGCTCGTGCCGCCGACGCCGCGGGGGTCGATGCCGACCACGTCGAAGCGCTTGCGGACCTTCGGGCCGAGCAGCCGGGCGGCCCAGGGCGCGAAGTCGGCGGCCGATCCGCCCGGGCCGCCCGGGTTGACGAAGACGGCACCGACGCGCCGGGCCGGCTCGCGGGCCGCCACGCGCACCAGGTGGAGGGCGACGGCGGCGCCGTCGGGCTCGTCGTGGTCGAGCGGGACCAGCATCCGGCCGCAGTCGTGGCGCCCGCAGTCGCGCCAACGGATCGCCGGCGCCGTGGTGCGCGTGGTCGGCGTACCGGTCACCGACGTGGTCGACGTCGTGACCGCGGCCGACGAGGCCGGCGTGGTGGCCAGCGAGGCGAGCAGGGGGACCGAGACCGCCAGTGCGGCCACCAGGGCGGCGGCACGGCGGGGAGAGGCTGTCGTCACCGCGACATCATCGGGCCTGCGGGCCCGTCGCGGCGCCGAACCGCCTCCCTTGCTCTCGACGTGTGCTCGACCTAACGGCGGGTGCGCTCCACGAACGCCTGCACCGCGTCGGTGTGGGCCTGGGTGTGGTGCGAGATCGCCTGCATCGCCGCGCTCAGCTCGAGGACGCCCTCGAGGTCGCGCTGCTGCGACTCCTGCAGCAGCTTCTTGGCCATCCGCGTGGCGTGCGGCGGGTTCTTGGCGACCCGTGCGGCGAGGTCGCGGGCGGTGTCGAGCAGGGCCTCCGGCTCGACGACGCGCGAGACCAGGCCCCACTCCAGGGCGGTCGCGGCGTCGACGCGGTCACCGGTCAGCGCCATCTCGGCGGCCCGCGCCGGCCCGATCGCGCGGGTCAGGAACCACGCTCCCCCGTCGCCGGGGATGATCCCGAGCTGCACGAACGACTCGGCGAAGAACGCCTTGGTGGAGGCGACCCGCAGGTCGCACATCATCGCCAGGTCGCAGCCGGCCCCGACCGCGGGACCGTTGACCGCGGCGATCAGCGGCACCTCGCAGCGGCGCAGCGCCAGGGGGATCTGCTGGATGCCGTGGCGGTAGCCGTTGCGCTGCTCGTACGGCGCCCCCGAGAACATCCCGCGCCGCTCGGCCATCTCGTGCACGTTGCCGCCGGCCGAGAACGCCGACCCGGCGCCGGTGAGGATCACCGCGCGCACCTCCTCGTCGCGGTCGACCCGGGCGGTGTGCTCGACGAACGCCGCGACCACGTCGGGTCCCGAGATCGGGTTGCGCGCCTCGGGCAGGTTGATCGTCCACGTCTCCACGTGGCCGTCGCGCTCGACGTGCAGCGGGTCGGTCGGGGCGTCGCTCATCGGTTCTCCTCCGGAGGGTGGGTCGGTGGTTCGGCTACGGTCGCACCCACCCTGCACCACCGCGCCGCGTGGACGGCGGACCCCCGTCGTACCCGCGCACGACAGAAGCGAGGACACGTGCTGTCTCGACTCCGCTCCTACTCCGACCGCGTGCGCAGCAGCCTGTTCTTCGTGCCGATGGCGTGCGTGGTCGCCGCGATCCTGCTCGGCGAGGCGATGCTCGTGGTCGACGCCTCGGTCACCGGCATCCACCCCCGGTTGACCGCCACCGTCGACAGCGCGCGCACGGTGCTGACCACCGTCGCGGGCGCGACGCTGAGCTTCGCCGGCATCGCGTTCTCCGTCAGCCTGCTGCTCATCTCGCTGGCGTCGAGCCAGTACTCGCCCCGGGTCGTGCACGGGATGTTCCGCGACCCCTTCAACAAGCGGGTCATGGGCGTGGTGATCGGGACCTTCACCTACTGCCTCGTCGTGCTGCGCGCCGTCCGGAGCTCGTTGGAGACCGAGGGCGAGCCCATCGTGCCGAGCGTCTCGATCCTGCTGGCGGTGGTGCTGGGCATCGCCTCCATCCTCGCGATCGTCGCGTTCATCAACCACGCCGCGCACTCGATGGACATCTCCAAGATCCTGCACCGGGTCACCTCCGAGGCGCTGGAGCAGGCGCGGGTCGGTTGGCCCGAGCCGGACCCCGAGGACCGGGCGACCGACGAGGGCGAGGCCCTCGAGCTGCCGTCCTCGGCCGTGCCCGTGCGGTTCGAGGGGCACGGCTGGGTGCAGGACATCGACTACGCGCGGCTGCTGGCCGCGGTCCCGGGCGGCTCCCGGGTGCGCCTCGACACCTTCGCCGGCCTCTACGCCGTGCAGGGCACGCCGCTGTGCCACGTGTGGCCGCCCCGGAGCGTGGACCAGGACGTCGAGGCCGCGATCCGGGCCGCGGTCATCGTCGGCACGACCCGCACCATGCAGCAGGACCTCGCGTACGGCGTGCGCCAGCTCGCCGACGTCGCCCTGAAGGCGATGTCGCCGGGCGTCAACGACCCGACGACCGCGCACGACGCCGTCTCCCACATGGGCACGCTCCTGGCCGACCTGCTGCGTCGGGTCCCCCCGTCGCAGCGGCTCACCGGCGCCGACGGCCAGTCGCTGGAGGTCCCCCGGGCCACGACCCACGAGCAGCTGGTCGGACTGGCCTTCGACGAGGTCCGCATCGCCTCGGCCGAGCAGCCGACCGTGCTCATCTACCTGCTCGACGTGCTGCACCAGGTGCTCCGCTCGCTGGACGAGCTCGAGCGTCCAGAGGCACGAAGGGCCCTGCGCGCCCAGGCCGAGCTCGTCCACGCGATGAACGAGGCCGCCGACGTCCCCGAGCCCGACCGGCAACGGGTCCGCGACGCCTACGCGGCGACCTTCGGCGACCCTGCGCCCACGAGCACCACCTGACCCCAGGTGGTCTGGCGGGCCCCTTGCGGCCCGGTCGGCAGCGGAGGACGCTGGAGGGTCCGAGGACTCGATCCAGGAGGACCCCATGACCGGACACACCGAGACCAGCGACCACGAGCACCTGCCGGGCGACGGCTGCGAGACCGTGCCGCACGAGGACCACGTCGACCACGTGCACGGCGACGAGCACCACCCCGAGGAGCACGTGCACGCCGAGCACGACGGTGCCCACTCCGCGGGCGACGGGTGCGAGACGGTGCAGCACGGGGACCACGAGGACCACCTGCACGACGGGCACCGGCACTTCCAGCACGGCGACCACGTGCACGAGCACTGAGCGGACCGGCCTAGGATCGACCCGGCTGGGACCTCTGCTGGAGCGCTCCCAGGTCCCCTCGGCCCTCCTGGGGCCTCGGGGCCTCTAGCTCAATTGGCAGAGCAGGAGACTTTTAATCTCTTGGTTGTGGGTTCGAGTCCCACGGGGCCCACCACGTGTACGACGCGGGCATGCCGGGTATCCGGACCGGGGACGGACCAGGACCCCAGCGCGGAGGTGTCACCCGACGATGGACGACGAGCGGACCCCCGGGACCCGCAGGACCGACCAGCCGCACTTCAGCGGCCGCACCCACACGGTGCACACGAGGTGGACATGGGCCAGCCTGCTCGCCCTGCTCGCCGGCGTGGTCGTGCTCGGCATCGGGATCATCCTGCTCGAGCTGGTGGTCGCCGTCGTCGGCGGTGTGCTGCTGGTCGCCGGCGTGGTGGGGGCGTGGCGCAGCGGGCTGCTCTGGGACGTCGACACCGGCTCGACGCCCGCCGACCTGGTCGACGGTGAGGACCGCACGGTGGAGCGGCCCGGGGCCGGCACCCACCAGGACGACCCCGACACCCTGGAGCACGCCCGGGAGACCTCCCGTGAGGTGGAGCGCCGCCTCGCGGACCGCCGCGGCACCCGGCTGAACCTGTTGCCCGTGGGTGCCGTGCTCGTCCTGCTCGCCGGGACCTGGCTGGCGGTGGCGCAGTGGACCGTCTACCCCGAGACCCCGACCGGTCGGGTCGGCACCTGGCGGGCGATGGCCGGCGCCGTGGTCCTGCTGCTGGCGGGCCTGTGGCTGTGGCGCTGGGGCCACTCCCTGGCCGCCACCGGGATCGCCGCGCTCACGGGGGTGGCGATGGTGCTGGCGGGACTGCTCGCCGCCCACGACTCCGGCGTCGCCGTCGCGAGCGAGCTGACCGCCGGGTTCGTGGCCCTCGTCGGCGCGGCGCTCACGCTGGACCCGCGCCCGCGGAGATGACCAACGCCGCTCCGGGACGAGCGGCAGGGATTTCCTCGGTCGACAGGGTTTGGCCCCGCCGGTCACCGGGAAGGAGGAGGGTGTCGGTCGCCGTGGCGACCTCCCCGGAAACCACAACGGTGGGCCCCGCTAGCTTCGGGGCCCACCGAGTGGGGCACAGCCACGAGGGCCGCGCACAGACGTATCGAAATCACCCGGCGCTGGTGATGCATCACCCGGTCGAGGAGTGAACCTCGTACGTTCGGGGCAGAGGCTAACAAACCTCGACGCGAAAGCCAGCCACCCGCCGGGTTTTCACCCTTTCGGCGCGGACCGGGCTCGGACTAGGCGTTGACCATCTCCCGCTCGCTGAGCGGTGCGAGGCCGTGCTCCATGCCCCAGGCGACGGCCTGGGCGCGGCGGGTCACCTCGATCTTGCGGTACGCGGCGCGGATGTAGGTCTTCACCGAGTTGATGCTCAGGTAGAGCTGCGCCCCGATCTCGGAGTTGGTCAGCCCCTGGGTGACCAGGGCCAGGATCTCCGCCTCGCGCGGGGTCAGCTCGTAGTCCTCCACCGAGGAGCGAGAGACGATGCTCAGCGGGCCGGGGTCCGCCGGCATCCGCCGGCGCACGGTGATGTCGCCGCCGTCGTGGAGGCTCTCGATGGCCGAGACCAGCTCGTTGACCGGGAGTGCCTTGGACAGGTGCCCGGCGAAGGAGCCGCGCAGCTCGCCCTCCTGGTCGCGCCAGGAGTAGACGACCGCCTGCTTCTGCGAGGCGCGCACCAGGTCGCGCAGCATCGCCTGGGTCGTCGGCGACTGGCGCACCGGCTCGTAGAGGATCACGTCGACCGCGGACGGCTTGTTCATGGCCGTGCGCAGCTCGAGGAGGTGCACGCGTCCCGAGAAGGGCGCGAGGAGCGCCCGCAGACCCGCGACGGACACCTCGAAGTTGTCGATGAGGGCTACGCGGACAGGACGAGAGGTAGACACCCCTCGAACGTACTCGTGTTCCGCCCCCGCACCGAGGTCCGGACGGGCACTTTCACCCCCGCAGGTGAGGTTTCGCTCCGCCGCGACGAATATGTCCAGGGCTTGTGCAAGCTTGCGGCAGGCGGGACCGCCACCGGTGGTCCTCGGTACTGATGCGCCCTCCGGACGGACTGCGTGAGTCCCGCCCCGCGGACCACCGGTCGGCGTCCCGAGGAGAGGACACCAGCGATGGTGGACCCCTGCGGCCATCCTCGGGGGTGGAACGGCGCAATTCGGTCCTCCGCGGCCCGGATTCCACCCCTGGGGATGGACCCGAACGGGTGAGCAGCCGGGGTCCGGAGGCTTCCTAGCGTCGCGATCATGCGATTCGGGTACACGTTGATGACCGAGCAGAGCGGCCCCCGCCAGCTGGTGTCGTACGCCGCCGCCGCGGAGCGGGTCGGCTTCGACTTCGAGGTCTCCAGCGACCACTTCAGCCCCTGGCTCACCGAGCAGGGCCACGCGCCGTACGCGTGGTCGGTGCTGGGCGCCGTCAGCCAGGTGACCGAGCGGGTCGAGCTGATGACCTACATCACCTGCCCGACCATGAGGTACCACCCGGCCGTCGTGGCCCAGAAGGCCGCGACCATGGCGCTGCTCAGCGAGGGCCGCTTCACCCTGGGCCTGGGCAGCGGCGAGAACCTCAACGAGCACACCGTCGGGCACGGCTGGCCCGCGGTCGACACCCGCCAGGCGATGCTGGTCGAGGCCGTCGAGATCATCCGGGCGTTGCACGCAGGCGACCTGGTGACCTACCGCGGCGAGCACTTCGACGTCGACTCCTCCCGCATCTGGGACCTGCCCGACGAGCCGGTGCGTCTGGCCCTCGCGGTCGCCGGCGACAAGGGCGTGGAGCGGTTCGCACCGCTGGCCGACGACCTGATCGCCGTCGAGCCCGACGCCGACCTCGTCGACTCGTGGAACGCCGTCGAGGGCGCCCCGCGCATCGGCGACGGCGCCCGCGCGATCGGCCAGATCCCGATCTGCTGGGACCCCGACGAGGCCGCCGCGCGCGAGCGGGCGCACGCCCAGTTCCGCTGGTTCGCGGGCGGGTGGAAGGTCAACGCCGACCTGCCGACCACGGCCGGCTTCGCCGGGGCGACGCAGTTCGTGCGCCCCGACGACGTCGCCGACAACATCCCCTGCGGCCCCGACCTCGACCGCATCGTCGAGTCGGTCTCGGCCTTCGCCGAGGCCGGCTTCACCGACGTCGCGCTGGTGCAGGTGGGCGACGAGGGCCAGCAGCGCTTCCTCGACGAGGCCGCCGGGCCGCTGCTGGAGAAGCTGCGGGCCCGGCTCGGCTGACCGGCCCGCGGGGTCTCAGTGCTCGCGCAGCGCCTCGATGAGCTCGTCCTTGTTCATCGACGAGCGGCCCTCGATCTCCAGCTCGGCGGCCCGGTCGTGCAGCTCCTCGACCGTCCAGTCCTCGTACGCCGGCGACGACCCGCCCCGCTCGCCGACCTCGGAGCGCGAGGAGGCCGCGGCTGCGTTGGCGATCCGTGCCGACTTCTCCTTGCTGTTGCCCTCGTCGCGCAGCTTCTCGTAGAGCTCGTCGTCCTTGACGCTGGGGCCGGGCTCCTCGTTGCCGTTGGTGGGCATCGTTGCTCCTCGGGGTCGGGTGCGGCGGACACCTCCGACGCTAGGAGCCGGCGTACGGCGCACCCACGCCCCTCGGGGTGAAGGCGCACCCCCGTGGGCGTGCGACGGTGGCACGCATGACCTCCCACGACCACGAGACACGCATCGACACCGTCCTGCTCGACCTCGACGGCACCCTGGTCGACTCGGTCTACCAGCACACCACCGCGTGGCGCGCCGCCTTCCGCGACGTCGGCGTCGACGTGCCCGCGCACCGCATCCACCGCACCATCGGGATGGGCGGCGACCGGCTGGTGGCCGAGGTCGCCGGCGAGAGCGTCGAGAAGGCCGTGGGCGACGAGGTGCGCGCGCGGCACAAGGAGCGCCTCGACGAGCGCTTCCACGAGATCGTGGCCACCGACGGCGCCGCCGAGCTGCTCGAGGAGCTGCGCGCCCGCGGCTTCACCCTGGTGCTGGCCAGCTCGGCCGACAAGGAGCTCAGCGAGCGGCTGCTCGACCTCGTCGAGGGCGCCGCGGCCCTGCTGCACGACCGGGTGGCCGGCGGGGACGCCGACGAGTCGAAGCCGGCGCCGAACCTGATCGAGGTCGCGCTCGGCTCCGTCGACCCCGACCGCTCGGTGATGCTCGGCGACACCGTGTGGGACGTCGAGTCGGCGGCCCGAGCGGGCGTGGCCTGCATCGGTCTGCACACCGGCGGGATCAGCACCGCCGAGCTGCTCGACGCCGGCGCCGCCAGCGTCCACGACACCCCGCGCGACCTGCTGGAGCACCTCGACGAGACGCTCCTGGGCCGCTCGCGCGGCTAGCCGCGCTCGCTCTCCTCGTCGCCGTCGTCCTGGGGCTGCGGCTCGGGCGAGGCGGTGATGGTCGGCGCCACCGGCGTCTCCAGCTCGAACTGGACGTCGCGCGGCTCACCGGCCAGCGCGGCGGCCGTCACGTGGTAGAAGCCCGGCAGCGCCCAGTCGGTGAGCTTGCTGCAGGAGTCGTCGGAGCGTCGCGAGCTCCACACGACCTCCACCGAGGTGGTGCTGGCGCTGCGCAGCACGACCTCCTTGGTCGGCACCGCCTTCGGGCACTGGCGGCTGGTCCAGATCTCGTCGGGACCCGAGGTGATCTTCATGGTCAGGTCGCCCGGGGAGACCTCCCACGTGCAGGCCACCGCGTCGCGGGTGCGCAGCTCGAGGGCGACGGTGACCGGGCGGCCGGCGACCGCGGAGGCGACGACCGGCTGCACCTTCACGTCGCTGGGCAGGCAGGTGCCGACCGGCTGCGGCAGCGCGGGCGGGCGCTTCTTCGCCTTGGCCTTGCCCTTGCCCTTCTGCTGGCCGGTGCCGGTCGCGGCGCCGTCGCCGGCGACCGCGTCGGCGTCGCTGGTCGGCAGCGCCGAGGAGGGCTGGGCGGCGCCCGACGCGTCAGTCTCGGCCGAGCTCTGCACGACCTGCTCGTCGGCGGCGCTGTCGTCGCCGCCGCCGCCCAGCAGGCGGGCGGTCCCGAAGATGATCAGGAGGGCCACCAGCACCACCACCGCACGGCGGCGCCAGTAGACCGCGGGCGCGAGGGGTCCCCGGGTCATGGTGCTCATGGGGCGCCAATGTAGTCAGCGTCGACGGGGGTCTCGGCGAGGCGCTCCGAGCCGCTGACGGAGAATGTCCCCGATGCCCACGAGCGAGCTGCACGACCTGGTCCTGGACTGGTACGACGAGCACCAGCGCGACCTGCCGTGGCGTCGGCCGGAGGCCTCGCCGTGGTCGGTGCTGGTCTCGGAGCTGATGCTGCAGCAGACCCCGGTGCAGCGGGTGCTGCCGGTGCACGAGGCGTGGCTGGAGCGCTGGCCCACCCCGGCCGCCCTGGCCGCCGAGGCGACCGGCGAGGCGGTGCGGGCCTGGGGCCGGCTCGGCTACCCGCGCCGTGCCCTGCGGCTGCACGCCGCCGCCACCGCGATCGTCGCCGACCACGGCGGCGAGGTGCCGGGCGACTACGCCGACCTGATCGCCCTGCCCGGGGTCGGCGACTACACCGCGGCGGCCGTCGCCAGCTTCGCCTTCGGCCGCCGTCACGTCGTGCTCGACACCAACGTGCGCCGGGTGCTGGCGCGCACCGTCGGCGGCACCGAGCTGCCCGGACGCTCGGTGACCCGCGCCGAGCGCGACGCCGCGGCCGCGCTGCTGCCCGACGACGAGGCCACCGCCGCCACCTGGGCGGTCGCGGTGATGGAGCTGGGCGCGCTGGTCTGCACCGCGAGCACACCGCGCTGCGAGGCCTGCCCGGTCGCCGACCGGTGCGCGTGGCGCCTGGCCGGCCACCCGGCGTACGACGGCCCGCCGCGGCGCGCGCAGGCCTGGGAGGGCACCGACCGCCAGTGCCGGGGCCGGCTGATGGCGGTGCTGCGCGAGAGCCACGGCCCGGTGCACCGCTCGGCCCTCGACGCCGTGTGGCCCGACGAGGCGCAGCGCGAGCGCTGCCTGGCCGGGCTGGTCGCCGACGCGCTGGTGGCCCGGCTGGCGCCCGACGTCTACGCCCTGCCCTGACCGCCCTCCCGCGGACGCACGAGTGCCCCGGACCTGGTGTTCCGGGGCACTCGTCACGAGCCGGTGGCTCGGGCGGGGCTCACTCGGGAGCGGGGCCGCCCTTGGGCACGTCGGTCGGGCCGGACTCCTCGTCGGGACCCTCGACAGCGCCGGCCGCCTCGAGCGGCGGCACGTCGGGCAGGGCCGCGACCTTCTGACCCGTGAAGGTGAAGGTCGCGGACGGACCCTCGCCCTCGACGTCGACCAGCACCAGCTGGCCGGGGCCGACCTCGCCGAAGAGCATCTTCTCGGCCAGCGTGTCCTCGATCTCGCGCTGCACCGTGCGGCGCAGCGGACGCGCACCCAGGACCGGGTCGAAGCCCCGCTCGGCGAGCAGGTTCTTCGCGTTCTGGGTCAGCTCGAGGCCCATGTCGCGGTCGCGCAGGCGCAGCTCCACCGAGGCGACCATGTTGTCGACCATGTGGATGATCTGCTCGCGCGAGAGCGGCGGGAACACGATGGTCTCGTCGACACGGTTGAGGAACTCGGGCCGGAAGTGCTGCTTGAGCTCGTCGCGGACCTTGTTCTTC
>JBFGFQ010000044.1:0-16222 GCA_041579495.1 Nocardioides sp. | reverse complement strand
GTCGATGATCGCGTCGAAGCACGACTCCACGACCTCGACCCCGTAGCGGTCGAAGAGCTCGCCGAGCCGGCGCGCGCCCATCAGGCAGGCCGAGCACTCGGCGTCGAGGTCGGCGGCCAACGACTCGGGCATCCGCGAGTTGCGGGTCATGATCGCCAGCGCCGCGCGGTTGGGCACGCCGGCGTCCCACAGCTTGATGGGCGGCACCAGCAGGCCCTCCTCGAAGACGCTGGTGGCGCCGGAGGGCATCGACCCCGGGACCGCTCCCCCGATGTCGTCGTGGTGCCCGAAGGCCTGCACGAAGCCGACCACACGGGGGGCTCCGCCCCCCGTGGACCCCCCAGAGGCATCCGCGGAGGGTCCTCTGCTGAAGACAGGAACGGTCACGCACAGGTCGGGCAGGTGCCCGATGCCGCCCTCGGAGCGGTAGACGTCGTTGTGGAAGAAGACGTCGCCCTCGCGCATCTCCTCGACCGGGAAGTCGCGGGCCACCGGGTGCACCAGGGCCGAGTAGGAGCGGCCGGTGAGCTTGCGCAGCAACCGGTCGTGGATGCCGGCGCGGAAGTCGTGGGCGTCGCGGATCATCGGGCTGCGGCTGGTGCGCGCGATCGCGGTCTCGACCTCGGCCTCGACGCTGGTCAGGGTGCCCTGGACGATCTCGACCAGCACCGGGTCGGCGCCGGCCCCCCGGTCGTCGGTGAGGAAGCCGAAGGGGAAGGCGGTGGGGGCACGGCGGCTCATCGGGTCTCCTCCCGGGTCACGACCAGGTTGAGGTGCTCGTCGACCCGGGCGGTGAACCCGGGGTGCAGCGGCACCGTCGAGCCGAACTCCTCCAGGACCGCCGGACCGGCCACGACCGTGCCCGGGGCCAGGTCGGCGCGCTGGTGGACCGGGGTGTCGACGTACCCGTCGGCGGGCTCGAAGCACACGGGCCGGCGGGTCGAGGCCACCGGTGCGCCGGGCGGCGGGTCCGCGACCGGGTGCCGGCGGATCTCGGGGCGCTGGATCGGGCCGATGCCCGAGACCCGCAGGTTGACCCACTCGACCTGCTGGGTGGGGTCGCCCGCGAAGTCGTAGCCGTAGAGGGCCCGGTGCTCGGCGTGGAAGCGCCGGGCCACCTCGTCGAGGACCTCCTGGTCCACCGGAGCGTCGGGCACCGCGACCCGCACCTCGAAGGCCTGCCCGTAGTAGCGCAGGTCGGCGGTGCGCACGAAGCGGTGCTCGGCCTCCTCGAAGCCCTCGCCGCTCAGCGCGCGCGCCGCCTCGGCGCCCAGCTCGTCGAGCACCCGCGCGACGTCGGCCGCCGCCAGCTGCTCGGCCAGGCGCACGTGGGTGCGCACGTAGTCGTTCTTGACGTCGACGGTCAGCAGCCCGAAGGCGGAGACGTTGCCGGGGTCGGGCGGCACCAGCACCGTCGCGATGCCCAGCACGTCCATCAGCCGGCACAGCAGCAGCGAGCCGGAGCCCCCGAAGGTGGTGAGGGTGAAGTCGCGCACGTCGAGCCCGCGCTTGACGGTGACCTGGCGCAGCGCGTTGGCCTGGTTCCAGGCCGAGATCTCCAGCACCCCGCAGGCGCACGCCTCCGGGCTCAGCCCGAGCCGCTGCGCGAGCGCCTCGACGCCCGCGCGGGCGGCGGCGACGTCGAGCGGGATCTCGCCGCCCAGCAGGTGGGGCGGGATCCGGCCGAGCACCACGTGGGCGTCGGTGATCGTCACCTCGCGGCCGCCCCGGGCGTAGCAGAGCGGGCCGGGGTCGGCGCCCGCCGAGTGCGGGCCGACCTTGAGCGTGCCCTCGGGCGAGAGCCAGGCGATCGAGCCGCCGCCGGCGCCGACGGTCACCACGTCGATCATCGGGATCTTCGAGGGGTAGGCGCCCACCGAGCCCTCGGTCGTCAGGGTCGGCTCGCCGCCGATCACCACCGACACGTCGGTGGAGGTGCCGCCACCGTCGGAGGTGAGCACCCGGTCGAAGCCCGCGACCTGGGCGATCAGCGCGGCCCCCAGCGCCCCGGCGGCCGGCCCGGAGAGCACGGTGGTGATCGGCTGGTGCACCACCTCGTCGGCCGAGAGCACCCCGCCGTTGGACTTCATCACGTAGAACGGCAACGCACGGGGGGCGCCGCCCCCCGTGGACCCCCCGATGCCTCGTAGCCGGTCGGTGATGTTGGCGACGTACGCCGACAGTCGCGGCTTGACCGCCGCGTCGACCAGCGTCGTCATGGCGCGCTCGTACTCGCGGTACTCGCGCAGCACCTGGCTCGACAGCGACACGACGGCCTCGGGGTGCTCCTGGGCCAGCACCTCGCGCATCGCCTCCTCGTGGGAGGGGTCGGCGTAGGAGTGCAGGAAGCACACGGCGAGGGTGCCCACGCCGCGCTCGCGGAACCAGCGCGCGACGGCGCGCGCGCCCTCGACGTCGAAGGGACGGACCTCGGTGCCGGTGTGGTCGAGGCGGCCGCCCACCCCCTTGACCAGGTCGCGCGGCACGATCCGGTCGGGCTTGACCCAGAAGTAGGAGTTGCCGTAGCCGTCGGGCACCGACTGACGCGCGATCTCGAGCATCGCCTCGTAGCCCTCGGTGGTGATGAACCCGAGGCGGTCGACCTTGCCCTCGAGCAGCTGGTTGGTGGCCA
Organism: Nocardioides sp.; assembly: GCA_041579495.1. GTDB lineage: Bacteria > Actinomycetota > Actinomycetes > Propionibacteriales > Nocardioidaceae > Nocardioides. The sequence goes on along the minus strand of JBFGFQ010000044.1, from coordinate 13,590 downwards.
CCGTGGTGCCGTGGCAGACGGCGTCGACGTCGGAGCCGTCGCGGCCCAGCAGCGCCAGCACCTTGTCGATGCCGGCGAGGAAGCCGTCGGCGGGGTTGCCGGGCGTCGAGGGGGTCTTGGTGGTCACCAGCTCCCCCGACACCTCGTCGAAGGCGACCACGTCGGTGAAGGTGCCACCGGTGTCGATGCCGATCCGGATGCTCCGCGTCACGCGCCGATTCAACCGGCGCCGCCCCGGCGGCGGCCACGGCGGAACCTGCCGACCGGGCCCCCGCGGGTTGGCAGGTCTTGCGCGCTCAGATCGCGGGCGAGCGGTCGTTGTAGACGCCCGCCGGGACCTGCCCGGTCAGCTCGCCGATCGCGGCCATCACCTCGTCGGTCAGCTCGCGGCGCGCCCGACCCAGCGGGACGCCGTCGAAGCGGCCCTCGGCGCGGACCGGCGGCCCGAAGCGCACGGTGACCCGCACCGGTCGCGGCAGGTTCGCGCCCACCGGCTGCAGCCGGTCGGTGCCCACCAGCCCGACGGGCACGACCGGCACGCCGGCGGTCAGCGCCAGGTGCGCCACGCCGGTGCGGCCGCGGTAGAGCCGGCCGTCGCGCGAGCGTGACCCCTCGGGGTAGAGGCCGAACGCCTCGCCGCGGCCCAGGACCTCGAGCGCGGTGTCGAGGCTGGCGATCGCCGCGCGCGGGTCGTCGCGGTCGACCGGCAGCATCCCCAACCCCTCGACCCCGCCCCGCTGCGCGGCGCCGCGCAGCCCGGGGCCGGTGAAGTAGTCGGACTTGGCCAGGAAGACGACCTTGCGCGGCACCACCACCGGGATGACCACCGAGTCGATGAACGAGAGGTGGTTGCTGGCCAGCAGCACCCCGCCGGTGGCCGGCACGTGCTCGAGGCCCTCGACGCGCGGGCGCCACAGCGCCCGCGCCGCCGGGGGCACGACGGCGTGCAGGGCGCGGTACATCCGGTCGCTGGAGGCAGGCACGTGGTCAGTGTGCTGGTTACCGACCAGTCCACCGATCCGGCGTCCGTCGGGGGGTCAGAGCAGGCCGGCCTTGCGGCCGAGCTTCTCGGCGACGTCGCCGGGCGTGACCTCGTCGGCCAGCAGGCGGCTGGTGGTCCACCCCGACGTGTCGAGCCCCGAGGCCTCGCTGAAGGCCCGGTGGTCGTCGGCGAAGCGGTCGCGCAGCACGGCGATGTCGTCGGCGGTCGGCGGGTCGGCCTCGAAGTCGGTCTGCGAGGCGCTGCGGGCCAACGGCTCGAAGCGCTTCTTGTACGGCGGCAGCCCGAGGCGCGCGACCAGGTCCTCGGCGGTGTCGTGCTGCGCCTTGACCATCTGGTGGAAGTCGACGAGGTGCACCTGCTCGCGGGGGAAGATCGAGTGCACCCGGGCGAGCTGGGCGCCGTAGAAGCCGCGGGCCACCACGGTGCGGGTGCGCAGGGACTTGTCGTCCCAGCCCTCGGGGCGGGTGCCGATCCAGGACGGCTCGAAGTCGATGCGCACCGACTCGGCGAAGGTGATCCGCTCCTCGGCCGGCAGCCGCCGGGTCCAGTTCATCACCCAGTGCGAGAAGGCCCGCTCGATCGGGTCCCGGAAGCAGAAGATGAGCGGCACGTCGGGGTTCCAGGCCCGGATCCGCTCCAGCGCCCCCGGCCAGAAGAGGTACGACGGGGTCGCGTCGACGCCCATGGTCGCCTTCGAGCGGGCCGAGCGCAGCGCGACCTGGTAGCCGCTGAAGTCGGGGCGCTCCCAGTCGAGGGAGTCGTCGTCGAAGAAGTGCCACTCCTTCTGCGGGGCGCGGGTGATGTGCTGGTGGCTGACCAGGACCCGGTACAGGGTGCTGGTGGCGGCCTTCTGCACACCACCGAGGACCAGCCCGATCGGGACGGTGCCGTGGGGTGCCTCGTCGGTGGCCTGGGCGGCGCTGGGTGCGGTGATCGTGTGCCTCCTCGCGGTGCGCCCGGGGTGCCTCCCGGACGGTTGGCGAGCATACGACAGACCGGCCCCGGGGCCGTCAGGCGCGGGCCCGCAGCGCCAGCAGCACCAGGTCGTCCTCGTGCTCGCCGATGGCGTCGAGCAGGTGGTCGCACAGGTCCTCGGGGTCGCTCTCGGCCCGGCCGGTCAGGGTCTCCACCAGCCAGGCGAGGCCCTCCTCGAGGCCAGCGTCGCGGCGCTCGACCAGGCCGTCGGTGTAGAGCAGCAGGGTGTCGCCGGGCCGCAGCCGCAGCCGGTGGTCGCCGCGCGGGGTGTCGGGGTCGAGGCCGAGCAGCAGGTCGGGGACCTCCTCCAGCAGCCGGACGGTGCCGTCGGCCTCGACCAGCACCGGCGGCGGGTGCCCCGCGTTGCTCCAGTGCAGCAGCTGGCCGTCGGGACCGCCGTCCTCGACCACGGCCAGCACGGCGGTGGCGACCTCGTCGACGCCCAGCCCGGCCATGGCCCGGTCGAGGTCGCTGAGCACCCGCGCCGGCAGCGCCAGCCGGGCGCTGTAGGCCACCCCGCGGGTCAGGTTGCGCAGCTGGCCCATCGCGGCGGCGGCGTGCTGGTCGTGGCCGGCGACGTCGCCCACCATCACCGCGAGCGCTCCGTCGGGCAGCACGTAGGCGTCGTACCAGTCGCCCCCGACCCGGGCCTTCTCGGCGGCCGGCTGGTAGCGCACCGCGACCTGCAGCGCCGGCCCGTGCGCCGGCCGGGTCAGCAGGCTGCGCTGCAGCGCCTCGGAGAGCCGGCGGTCGGACTCGCGGGCGCCCAGCAGCTCCAGCGCCTGCTGCAGGGTGGCGGCCAGGGAGCGCAGGAAGTCGACGTAGTCCTCGTCGAGGGCGAGGCGGTCGCTGAGCCGCAGCCGCAGGTGCTCCTGGGAGCCGCGCGGGTCGGGCGCGGGCAGGGCCACCCGCGCCAGCGTGCCCTCCCCCGGCGCGCCGACGCTCTCGAGCACCACCGGGTCGGACAGCGCCCCGGGGCACAGCGCCACGTCGACGAGGTCGCCGGGGTCGGCGCGCAGCTCGCGCAGCGCCCGCTCGAGCAGGCTCGCCCTGCTGGTGGTGCGGGCCAGGGCCTGGTCGAGCCGGGTCAGCAGCTGCAGGCGCCGCCGGGCCACGACCTGGGCGGTGGTCTCGGTGACGATGTCGACGGCGCCCTCGACGGCACCGTCGGGCCCGCGCACCGGCGAGTAGGAGAAGGTGAACCAGCACTCCTCGAGGAAGCCGGAGCGGTGCAGCGGGATGTGCGCGTCGACGACCCAGGTGGGGGTGCCGTCCTCGACGACCGAGCGCAGCATCGGACCGATCTGCTCCCAGGCCTCGGGGAAGACGTCCTGGGTGCACCGGCCCAGCGCGTCGGGGTGCTTGTCGACGATCAGGTCGACGAACGCCTCGTTGTAGAGCAGCACCAGGTCGGGGCCCCAGAAGAGCCCCATCGCGAAGCGGGTCTCGAGCGCCAGCGCCAGGGTGCTGCGCAACGTGGGGCTCCACTCCCGCGGCGGCCCCAGCCCGGTCGCGGCCCAGTCGACCCGCTCGTACGTCGACCGCAGCGAGCCCGCGAGCTCGAAGAGGGGGTCCTCAGCCATGGTCGCCGCCCACGGCGGCCTCGAACGCGGCGGCGATCTCGAGCAGGCGCCGGTCGCTGCCGTGCGGGCCCACCAGCTGCACGCCCACGGGCAGGCCGGCCGGGGTGCGGCCCGCCGGCACCGCGATCGAGGGGCAGCCGGTGACCGTGACCAGGTAGGCCGAGCGCATCCAGTCGAGGTAGGAGGACATCGGGCGCCCGGCCACCTCGGCCGGGTACTCCTGGTCGGCCGGGAACGGCGCGACCTGCGAGACCGGCAGCACCAGCAGGTCGTGCCGGGTGAAGAACAGGCGCATCCGCTCGCCCAGCGTGGTGCGCTGGGTGTAGGCGCGGGCCACGTCGGTGCCGGTCAGCGGTGCCCCGGCGCGGATGTTGTCGGCGAGGCTGGGCTTCAGCTCGCCGGGGTGCTCGGCCAGCAACGGGCCCAGCTTGGCGTGCAGGTGCCAGGCGCGCAGGGTGCGGAAGGTGTCGTCGCCCTCGGCGAGGTCGGGGTGGTCGCCGTGCACCCGGGCGCCGTGGCGCGCCATCAGCCGACCTGCCTGCTCGGTGACCACGGCGACCTCGTCGTCGACCGCGAAGGCGCCGCCGAGGTCGAGCGACCAGGCCACCCGCAGGCCCTGCATCGCCCGCGGCGTGTGCTCGAGAGGGGCCGCGAAGAGGTGCCCGGGCTCGCCCAGCGCCTGGGGGGCGCGGGGGTCGGGCCCGGCCAGCACCGAGAGCAGCAGCGCCAGGTCGCCCACGTCGCGGGCCAGCGGGCCGCCGGTCGAGGTGGTCTCCCACTGGTTGTAGAGCGGCCACTCGGGCACCCGGCCCAGGCTGGGGCGCATCCCGACCACCCCGCAGAACGAGGCGGGGTTGCGCAGCGAGCCGCCCATGTCGGAGCCGTCGGCGAGCGGGACCATGCCGCTGGCCAGCGCCGCCGCGGCGCCCCCGCTGGAGCCGCCGGCGCTGCGGCTGGTGTCGTGGGGGTTGCGGGTGGTGCCGAAGAGCCGGTTGAAGGTGTGCGACCCGGCGGCGAACTCGGGCACGTTGGTGCGCCCGAGCACCACCACGCCGGCGCGCCGCACCCGCTCGACGAGCAGCTCGTCGTGCTCGGGCACGTGGCCGGCGAAGAGCCGGGAGCCGAAGGTGGTGGGCCACCCGGCCACCGCGTGGGTGTCCTTGAAGGCGAACGGCAGGCCGTGCAGCGGCCCGAGGGGCCCGCCGCGCGCCAGGTGCTCGTCGGCGGCCGCGGCCCCGGCCCGCGCCCGGTCGACGTCGAGGTTGACGATCGCGTTGACCTCGTCGTTGCGCTCGTCGATGCGCGCCAGGTGCAGCTCGAGCAGCTCGCGGGCCGAGATGCGACGGGCGCGCACGGCGCCCGCCATCGCGCGGGCGCTGGAGTGGACGGTCAGGTCGTGACCCGGGTGGTGGCTGCTCACCCCCTGATCATGGCCGACGCGTCCACCGCGCACCGGCGTACACCCCCACGAGCACCAGACCGGCCCCGGTGGCGACGCCCTGCCAGAAGGCGTTGGTCGCCCCGGCGGCGCTCGGCCCGGGACCGGTGCTGGTGTAGACGGTGCCCGGCTGCTCGCGCTCCGCGGCGCCGGCGACGGCCGGGGCGACCGCGGCCGGGGCGGGCCCGCCGGCCAGGGCGGTGGCGACGTTGCCGAAGAACTCCCCGGCCATCCGGCGCGAGACCGAGGTCAGCATCCGCTGACCGACCCCGCCGACCATCCCGCCGACGGTGGCGTCGGCGTCGTAGCTGATCCGGGTGCCGTCCCCGTCGTCCTGGACGGCCTCGAAGCGCACCGCGACCCGGGCGTCGACGGTGCCCGGGGCGCCGGCGCCCTGCAGGTGCATGGTCAGCGACTCGTGCTCCACGAGGTCACCCAGCGTGCAGGTCCCGTCGTAGGTGCCCTTGATCGAGGCCACCCCGGCGGTGACGGTCATGGCGTACGCGTGCTCCCCCTCGGCGCCCGGCAGCCGCTCGAGCCGCGAGCAGCCCGGGATGGTGCCGACGAGCACGACCGGGTCGAGCAGCGCGTCCCACACCTGCGCCACCGGGCGCTGCAGCACGTGCTCTCCGCTGATCCTCACGAGGTGGGCTCCTGTCGCTGGTCGGTCCGCAGGTGGTGCAGGTCGGAGGGCGACATCGGCATCCGGGTGACCCGGATGCCCTCGGCGTCCTCGATGGCGGCCGCGAAGACCGCCGCCGACGGGATCACCCCGGCCTCGCCGGCGCCCTTGACCCCGAGCGGGTTGAGCGGGCTCGGCGTCTCCTGGTGGTCGATGTCGATGCCGTCGGGGACCTCGGTGACGTAGGGCATCAGGAAGTCCATGAACGAGGCGTTGAGCAGCTGGCCGGCCTCGTCGTAGGCCATCCGCTCGTAGAGGGCGCCCGCGACGCCCTGGGCGACCCCGCCGTGGATCTGGCCCTCCACGATCATCGGGTTGATCAGGGTGCCGCAGTCGTGCACGACGGCGTACTTGAGCACCCGGACCTCGGCCGTGTCGGGGTCGGTCTCGACCACCACCGCGTGGATGCCGGAGGCGAAGGTGGCGCGCTCGGGGCTGTAGAAGTCCTTGCCCTCCAGGCCCGGCTCGTCGTCCTCGGCCACCGGCGGCTTGCCCGGGTCGCCCACGGAGAACTGGGTGGCGGCCTTGGACGCCTCGTCGAAGGCGTAGCGCAGCGGGTTGGAGAGCACCGCGACCGTGCCCAGGTCGATCGCCGATCCCGGCGAGCCCTTGACCCGCACGCTGCCCTCGACGATCTCGAGGTCGGCCTCGTCGGCCTCGAGGGCGTCGGCGGCGATCCGCAGCGCCTTCTCCTTGGCCCGCTTGGCGGCCAGGTGGATCGCCGAGCCGCTCATCACCGCGGCCCGCGAGGCGAAGGTGCCCACGGCGTACGGCATCCGGCGGGTGTCGCCGGTGACCACCTCGACGTCCTCGAACCGGCAGCCGAGCTCGTCGGCGACGAGCTGGGCGAAGACCGTCTGGTGGCCCTGGCCCTGGCTGGTCAGGCCGGTGGCGACCTTCACCTTGCCGCTGGTCTCGACGTGCACGTGGGCGCCCTCGTAGGGCCCGACGCCGGTGCCCTCGACGTAGCAGGCCAGGCCGATGCCGACCCGGCGCCCGGCCGCGGCCATCTCGGCGCGGAAGGTCTCGAACCCGTCCCACCCGACCAGCGCCTTGGCCTTCTCGAGCAGCGCCGGGTAGTCGCCCGAGTCGTACTCGAGCTCGCGGCCGTCCTGGAAGACCAGCCCCTGGTCGTAGGGGAACTCGTCGGGCTGGATGAAGTTGGCGGCCCGCACCTCGGTGCGGTCGCGGCCCAGGTGGGCGGCGATCGCGTCCATGGTGCGCTCCATGGCGTAGCAGCCCTGGGGCCGGCCGGCTCCGCGGTAGGGCGTGACCATCGTGGTGTTGGTGTAGAGCGACTCGAAGACCACCCGGTAGAGCTGCGGCTTGTAGGGCCCGAGCAGCTGGGTGCTGGTGATGATCGGCACGATCAGCCCGTACGGCGTGTAGGCGCCGTGGTCGTGCCAGAACTCCACGTCGAGGGCCAGCAGCCGGCCGTCGTCGTCGAAGCCGACCTCGACGTGCTGCTGCTGGCCGCGCTCGTGGGCGGAGGCGACGAAGTGCTCGCGGCGGTCCTCGGTGTACTTCACGACCCGGCCCAGGGTGCGCGCGGCGAGCGGCACCAGCAGCTCCTCGGGCCACGGGTGGTTGATCTTGACCCCGAACCCGCCGCCGACGTCGGGGGTGATCACGTCGACCTGGCCCAGGTCGAGGCCGAGCTTGGCCGCCACCGCGGCCCGCACGCCGGTGGAGGTCTGGGTCGAGGTCCACACCTGCAGCCGGTCGGAGTCGGGGTCCCAGCGCGCCACCGTGCCCCGGCCCTCCAGCGGCGTGCAGGCGGAGCGCTCGATCTCGAGGTCGAAGCTCAGCCGGTGCGGCGCCGCGTCGAGGGCGGCGGCCATCTGCTCGGCGTCGGCGGTGCCCTGCTCGAGCCGGGCTCCGACGTTGCCGGGCACGTCGTCGTGCACCAGCCGCTCGGCGGCGCGCGCCTGGTCGATGCCGACCACCGGCGCCAGCACCTCCCACGTCACCCGGATCCGCCCGACGGCGTCCTCGGCGACGTAGCGGTCGTCGGCGACCACGAAGGCGACCGCCTCGCCGACGTGGTTGACCTCGTCGCGCGCCAGCGCGTGCTGGGTGCGGCCGTGGGTGAGCGCCGGGTGCGGGATCAGCAGCGGCAGCGGCTCGGCCATCGGCGCCGACAGCTCCGCGAGGTCCTCGTGGGTCCAGACCAGGTGCACGCCCTCGAGGTCGAGCACGGCGTCGACGTCGATCCCGACGATGCGGGCGTGCGCGTGGGGGCTGCGCAGCACCGCGGCGTGCAGGGTGCCGGGGCCGACGAGCACGTCGTCGACGAAGCGACCGGCGCCGGTCAGCAGCCGCCGGTCCTCGGTGCGCGGCACGGGCGTGCCGGTCATCCGGGTCGTCACGACCGCTCCCGGGCCAGCTCGGCCGCGCGCTCCACCGAGCGCACGATGTTCTGGTAGCCGGTGCAGCGGCACAGGTTGCCGGCGACCATCTCGCGGGCCTCGTCGTGGGTGGGGTCGGGGTTGTCGCGCAGACCGGCGGTGACCGTGGTCAGGAAGCCGGGGGTGCAGAAGCCGCACTGCAGGCCGTGGCACTGCGCGAACCCCTGCTGCACGGCGCTGAGCGTGCCGTCGGTGTCGGCCAGCCCCTCGACCGTGGTGACGTCGTGGCCGTCGACGGTGACCGCCAGCAGCAGGCAGGCCCGCACCGGTCGGCCGTCCAGCAGCACCGTGCAGGCGCCGCAGACCCCGTGCTCGCAGCCGACGTGGGTGCCGGTCAGCCCGAGGTCGTGGCGCAGCGCGTCGCTGAGCAGGCGCCGCGCGGGCACCCGCACGTCGTACGTCGTGCCGTTGACCACGAGGTGCACCTCGTGCAGCTCCTCGCTCACGGTGCCTCCCCCTCGCCCCGTCCGTGGGCGTGCTCGCCCGCCTCGCGCAGCACCCGGGCGGTCAGCACCCGGGCGAGGTGGGCGCGGTAGTCAGCGGTGGCGTGGATGTCGGCGCACGGCGACAGGGCCGCCAGCGCCAGGTCGGCGGCGGCGGCGAGCGAGGCGTCGTCGAGGCCCTCGCCGAGCGCCGGCAGCAGGTCGACCACCGTCGGGGTCTCGTCGACGGCGAGGTACGCCGCCCGCGCCTCGACGACCCGCCCCCCGGCCAGCCCGACCAGCGCGGCCACCCCGCACAGCGCGTAGTCGCCCCGGCGGCGCGAGATCTCGGCGAACCCGACACCCTGCCCGGCGCCCAGCGCGGGGAACCAGGCGGCGGTCGCGATCTCGTCGTGGGCCAGCGAGCTCTCCAGCGGGCCGACGACGAGGTCGGCGCCGGCGACGCTGCGGGTGCCCCGGGTCGAGGCGACCTCGACCGAGCCGCCGAGCAGCGCGAGCACCGCGGGCATCTCGGCAGCGGCGTCGGCGTGCACCAGCGAGCCGACGGTGGTGCCCCGGTTGCGGATCGGGGCGTGCGCGACGTGGCCCAGCGCCATCCGCAGCAGCGGCTGGACCCGCGCGGCCTCGTCGTGGGCGAGCAGGTCGGCGTGGCGCACCAGGGCGCCCACCCGCACGCCGGTCTCACTCACCTCGACGCCGTCGAGGTCGGGCAGCGCGTTGATGTCGACCAGGGCGCTCGGCGCCGCCAGCCGCATCGACAGCAGCGGCACCAGGCTCTGCCCGCCCGCCAGCACCTTGGCGTCGGGGTCGGCCTCCAGCGCCCGGCAGGCCTCCTCGAGGCTGCTGGGGCGCAGGTAGCCGACCGGTGCGGGCTTCACGTCGGGATCACCCCCGGTGCCGGCCCTCGGTGTCGGGGCGGGTGTCCGGGCGGGTGTCGTCGTGGTGCACGCCCTCGGTGCCCACCGACAGCATCGTGCCGTCGCCCTGGGGCGGAGCGATGGCGCGGGCCAGGTGGTAGCCGGCCACGATGATGATCGTGCCGGCGGCGATCCCGCCGAGGGTGAAGTCGTCGGTGACCGGGAAGAACTGGTCGGTGCCCAGCCCGATGCCCATGATCAGGCCGGCCGCGACCGGGACGAGGTTGACCGGGTTGCCGAAGTCCACCCCGTTCTCCTTCCAGATCTTCGCGCCCAGCAGGCCGATCATCCCGTAGAGCACCAGCGTGATGCCGCCGAGCACCGCGGCCGGGGTGGCGTTGACGATCGCCCCGAACTTGGGGACGAGGCCGAGCAGGATCGCGGTCACCGCGGCCACGTAGTAGGCCGCGGTCGAGTAGACCCGGGTGGTGGCCATCACGCCGATGTTCTCGGCGTACGTCGTGGTCGGCGAGCCGCCGATGGAGGTGGCGATCGCGGTGGCGACACCGTCGGCACCGACCGCGCGGCCCATCTCGGGGTCGAGGTCGCGCCCGGTCATCTCGGCGACGGCCTTGACGTGGCCGACGTTCTCGGCGACCAGGGCGATCACCGCGGGGATGACCAGCAGCGTGAAGGTGATGGAGAACGACGGGAGGTGCCAGCCGACCGCCTCCGCGGTGGTCTTGTCGGGGAAGCCGAACCAGTCGGCGCCCGAGACCAGTGACCAGTCGACGCGGTCGTGCTCGACGGCCTCGCCGTTGGAGGCGGGCGTGACCGAGGTGATCGGGCCGAGGGCGAGGTCGGCGAGCCAGGAGACGACGTACCCGAAGATCAGGCCGAGGAAGATCGCGATCCGGCCCAGGAAGCCGCGCAGCCCGACGGCCATCACGATCACGGCGGTCATCGTGAGCAGCGCGATCCAGTAGTCGGCCGGCATGTAGACCGACGTGGCGACCGGGGCGAGGTTGAAGCCGATGAGCATCACGACGCCGCCGGTGACCACCGGCGGCAGCACGGCGTTGACCACGCCGGTGCCGGCGACGTGGATCAGCAGGCCGACCAGGGCCAGGATCACGCCGGAGACCAGGATCGCACCGGTGACGTCGGACGGTCCGCCGCCCTGGTTGTAGATCGCGGCGGCGCCGCCGACGAACGAGGCGCTGGTGCCGAGGTAGCTGGGCACCTTGTTGCGCACGATCAGCAGGAAGCAGATCGTCGCGATGCCGCTCATCATGATCGCGAGGTTCGCGTTGAGGCCCATGATCAACGGGAAGACGAACGTCGCCCCGAACATCGCCACGACGTGCTGGGCGCCGATCCCGGCCGTGCGACCCCAGTCGAGCCGCTCGTCGGGGGCCACCGCCTCGCCCTGACCGGGCTTCACCACGGTCCACCTGAACATCGACATCACGCCACCTCAGTTCCTCCGGGCCACCCGCTGCGAGGGACCTCAACCTAGTGAGACGCGCTCGTCGTCTCGTCGGCAAGTCTCGCCGAAGGCGGCCCCCGTCGGACGGCAATCGGTCGCACATGGGCGCGCCGCCCCACCCTCCGCCGGTCTGGACCAGCCGCCCCACAACCCCGCCGAGCCACCGCCGGTCGAGCAGTGACGAGCGCCAGCGAGGAACGCCCGTCGAGACCCCCGGCCGGGCTCAGCCGGCGACGTCGAGCACCCGCAGCGCGACGGCGACGTCGAGGCGCAGGTGCGGGTCGCTGGAGAGCGGTCCGAGGAGGCGCTCGAGCTTGGAGACCCGGTAGCGCATCGTGTTGTAGTGGAAGAACTGGGTGCGCGCGGCCTCGGCGACGTTGAAGTTCGTGTCGAGCAGCACCTGCAGGGTCTCGCGCAGGTCGACCGCCTCGGTGGTGTCCGCGGCCAGCGGGCCGAGCACGTCGTCGGCGAAGGCCCGCAGCTCGTCGGTGTCGGGCACCATCGCGATCAGCCGGTGCAGCCCGAGCTGGTCGAAGAACGTCGTCGACCCGCCGCCGCGCACCCGCCGGCCGACGTCGACCGCCCGCCGGGCCTGAGCGTACGCCGCCGGGAGGTCGCCCAGCGCCGGGGCGGGCCGGCTGACCCCGACCGAGAACGGGCGTCGCCCGCCGCCCTTGTCACCGGCCACCGCCGCGACCACGCGGCGTACGACGTCCTCGCCCGGCAGCAGCCCCATCGCGTCGGGCGAGCCGCCCAGCGGCAGCAGCACGACCACCTCGTGGGAGAGGTCGACGACGGGGACGGCGGGGTCGACGCCACGCAGCACCTGGCGCCAGGCGGCCGCGAAGCGCTGCTGCCAGCGGCGCCACTCGCTGCGGTCGCCGGCCGCGCCGCCCGTGGGGGCGGGGTCGATCTCGGCGACCAGCACCACGGTCGGGCCGTCGAGGCGCCAGCCGAGCGAGGCGGCGTGCTCGGTGACGAACACGTCGTCGCCGGCGCGCCCGAGGAACACGTCGCGCAGGAAGTCGCCGGCGTACTTGTGCTCGACCTCGGCCACGGCGTCCTGGCGGGTCACCAGCAGCGCGGTCAGGTCGGCGGCCCTCTCGAGCAGCATCAGCTCGTCGGCGCCGATCGGGGCGTCGGCCCGCACCGCGACCAACCGGGCCAGCTCGTGGTCGCCGGCGACGACCCGCACCCCGCGGGCCTCGCCGTCGCCCACCGGGGCGCCCCGGCCGTCGCGGCCGTCCATCCGCTCGACCCGCACCCGGCCGCTGGTCGTGACCAGGTCGACCTCGGCCAGCCGGGCCCGCAGGGCCGCCGGCAGCGACGCCGCCCGCTCCCGCCCGTCGGTCGAGGTGACCAGCACCCCGGCCTCGAGCGCCCGGGCGACCTCGCCGGCCACGGCCTCGAGCCCGCCGCCCTCGAGCACCACCCGGGTCAGGCCGCGGTGCAGCAGGTCGATGCGCGCCAGCACGCTGGCCGAGACGTCCGGATCCATGCAACCCCCTGCTGGTCGCCGGGCGGGCGTTGGCAACACCTGAGGCACGCCCACCCGATCGTTGGCACAACCTCACATGGGAGGCACCGTAGCCCGACCACTAGCGTCGAGGAGCGTGAAGCCCCGCGACCCGGTGCCGGTGAGCGCGTCGGCGCGCGTGCTGGCCCGGCTGCGCCGCTCCCCCGACACCCCGCCCGGCGGCGGGCTCCGCGTGCTGCACCGCAGCCCGCTGGCGGCGTACGTCGACCTCGACGGCTGGGCGCTCGGGCTCGTCGACCCCGCCGCCTCCCGGCCGCCGAACGCGCTGGTGCTCGGCCCCGGCGTGCTGCCCACCCTGCTCCTCGACGACGTGCGCGTGCACGCGGGCCGCCTGCTCCTCGACGAGCGGCCGGTCGCGCCCGGCCGCCTGCACGACACCACCGTCCCGCGCATCGCGCCGACCCGCCCCCTGCCCGGCCCCGCGCCCGACGTCGCCGCGCTGGTCGGCCGCGGGGGCGGACTGACCCCCGAGGGCGACGACCTGCTCTGCGGCTGGCTGGCCGCGCACCGCGCCACCGCGACCCCGACCCCGCGCACCGACGCCGCCGTCCGCGCACTCCTGCACCGCACCACCCTGCTCTCCGCGACGCTGCTCGAGGCCGCCCTGCTCGGCGAGGTGCTGCCCGAGCTCGCCGCCTGGCTGCTGGCCCGGGGCGGACCCGACGAGGCGGCCCGCGCCCGCGACCTCGCCGCGGTGGGCCACACCTCGGGTGCCGCCCTGCTGCGCGGCGCCCGCTGCGCGCTCGACGGCCTGCCGCTGGACCTCCCACCGACCCACGACCGCGCCGCGACCCGGCCGACCGCAGCACCAGGAGCCGCCGCATGAGCCCGCTCGTCCAGCACGTCGAGGTGCGCAGCGCCTACGCCGACTCGGTCGCGCTGCTGCAGGTCAGCCGCACGGCGGCCGCGCTGCCCGGGGTCGTCGCCGCCCAGGTCGCGATGGCCACCCCGCTCAACCTCGACGTGCTCACCGAGATGGGCTTCGAGGTCCCCGACGGGACCGGGCCCAACGACATGGTGGTCGCGCTGCGCCTCGACGACGACACCCCGCAGACCCTCGAGGCGGCCGTCGCGGGGGTCGACGCCGCGCTGCTCGCGCTGCGCACCGCCCGCCCGGCCGCGGCCGGCGCCCCCGAGCCGTCGCGCACCACCGCGTCGGCGCTGCGCACCGCCCG
>JBFGFQ010000043.1:0-16679 GCA_041579495.1 Nocardioides sp. | reverse complement strand
GCGCTCGTCCAGGGTCATGACGGGGCGTCGCTTGTAAGAAGCAGCGGTGGCGTCCGAGAGCACACCGACGACCAGCCAGTCCCCGTGGCGGCGCGCCTCCCGCAGGAGGGAGACGTGACCCGCGTGGAACAGGTCCCCGACCATGTCGAGGTAGACCCGCGCACCCGCGGCCCGCACCCCGTCCTGATTCCCCACGACCACGCTCCGGCCTAGGCGTTGGGCAGGGCGCCGCCGTAGCGGCGGTCGCGCGAGGCGTAGGTCTCGATGGCCGACCAGAGGGCGCGGCGGTCGACGTCGGGCCAGAGCACGTCGGTGAAGACCATCTCGGCGTACGCCGCTTGCCAGAGCATGAAGTTGGAGAGGCGCTGCTCGCCGGAGGTGCGCCAGATCATGTCGGCGTCGCCGAGGTCGGGCAGGTAGAGGTGGCGCGCGACCGTCTTCTCGGTGATCTTCTCGGGGTCCAGACGGCCCGCGGCCACCTCGCGCCCGATCGCGCGCGCCGCGTCGGCGAGCTCGGCGCGACCGCCGTAGTTGACGCACATGGTCAGCGTCAGCACGTCGTTGTCGCGGGTCATCTCCTCGGCGGCGCGCAGCTCCTTGACCACCGAGCGCCACAGCCGCGGGGTCCGCCCGGCCCAGCGCACCCGGACCCCGAGCTCGTGCATCTCGTCGCGGCGGCGGCGGATCACGTCGCGGTTGAAGCCCATCAGGAAGCGCACCTCGTCGGGCGAGCGCGACCAGTTCTCGGTGGAGAAGGCGTACGCCGACACCGCCTTGACGCCGATCTCGATCGCGCCCTCGACGACGTCGAAGAGCGAGCTCTCGCCCATCTCGTGGCCGCGGGTGCGGGCCAGGCCGCGCTGCTTGGCCCAGCGCCCGTTGCCGTCCATCACGATCGCGACGTGCTCGGGGACGAGCTCGCGGGGCAGCGACGGCGGGGTGGCGCCGGAGGGGTGCGGGGTGGGCGGTCGTACGGCTCGCTTCACGTCCCGGAGCCTACGGCGCTCAGCGCTCGACGTAGGCCAGGGACCTCAGGCCGCGCTCGACGTGCCAGGCGAGGTACGCGGCGACCAGGCCGCTGGCCTCCTTGCGGGTGCGCTGGTCGGCGGCGGCCACCACCGGCCAGTCGCCGGCGAGCAGCGCGCCGAGCAGCTCGACGGTCGCGGCCGCCGGCCCGGCCGAGCCGGGCAGCCGGCAGGTGCTGCACAGCATCCCGCCCATCGACGGGTTGAACCACCGGTGCGGACCCTCGACGCCGCACCGGGCGCAGTGGTCGAAGGACGGCGCGTAGCCGGCCACCGCCAGCGAGCGCAGCAGGTAGGAGTCGAGCACCTGGCTGGGTCCCTTGTCGCCGGCCGTCATCGCCCGCAGCCCGCCGACCAGCAGCAGGAAGTGCTGGGTGGCCGGCTCCTTCTCCTCGGTCACCAGGCGCTCGGCGGTCTCGAGCATCACGGTGCCGGCGGTGTAGCGCTCGTAGTCGGCGCCCAGCCCACTGGCGAACGGGGTCAGCGTCTCCGCCTGGGTGATCGTGTCGAGGTTGCGCCCGTCGGCCAGCTGCAGGTCGACGTGGGTGAACGGCTCGAGGCGCGAGCCCCACCGCGAGCTGGTGCGTCGTACGCCGCGCGCGACCGCACGCACCCGGCCGTGCTGGCGGGTCAGCAGGGTGATGATGCGGTCGGCCTCGCCCAGCTTGTGGGTGCGCAGCACGACCGCCTCGTCGCGGTAGAGAGGCACTCCCCCATTGTGCCCGGGCCCCGGGAGGAAGCCGCTCAGGCGCGGCGGGAACGCCGCTTCGGCGAGCGCCAGGCGCCCTGGCAGAAGTCGGCGGCGATCTGGTCGAGCCGCTGCGGCGAGGCACGCCACTCGAGGATCGAGCGCGCGCGCACGAACTCCGCCCGCGGCATCTCCTCGGCCAGCAGCGCCGCGTCGGCGGCCGGGTGCACCGGGTCGCGGGGGTGCCCGACCACCAGCGCCGGGGCCGTGATGGCGCGCCGCTCGGCGGCCGGCGGCGCGATCCGGCCGAAGAACAGCCCGTGCACCACCGCGGCGACCGCGTCGGCGCGCTGGTCGAGGGTGTCGAGGCCGATCCCGGCCCAGAACGGCACCAGGCCCCGCGGCACCGGACGGGTCAGGCGGCGCAGCGCGTTGATCGTGAACGGCGCGAACCGCGCGGCCATCAGCAGCGGCGAGAAGGCGACGATGCCGGCCTCGAGGGCGTTGTCGAGCACCGGCATCTCCAGCAACAGCCCCCGCACCCGGTCAGGAGCCGTGGCGGCCACCTCGAGGGAGACGTTGGCGCCCAGCGACGTGCCGCCCACCACCGCCTGGGCGGCACCCAGGTGGTCGAGCAGCGCGACGACCTGCCGGCCGAACGCGGCCACCGAGTAGGCCTGCGGGTCGGCGGGCCGGTCGGAGCGGCCGTGCCCGAGCAGGTCGAGGGTGACCACGTGGAAGCCCTCGGAGGCCAGCCGGCGGGCCAGCGGCTGGTGCATCCGGCGCGGCATCAGCTGACCGTGCAGCAGCACCACCCACGAGTCGCCGCCGCCGTACTCGGTGTACTCGAGGCGGTCACGGGCCCCGTCGGCGTCGAGGAAGAACTGACCGATGTGCTCGGAGACCAGCATGGGCACCAACCTAGGGCAAAACTCTGCACCCTCAGGGGGGGGGTTCCCCGGTCCCGGACTCGGTGACACGTGATGATGTCGCCATGCCAACCACGCGCCGCGAGCACCTCAGTGGTCGGTGGACCCTCGTCCTGCTCCTCGCGGTGTACGCCGCCGGGGTCACCTCGGTGGTGCTGCGCCCCGCCGACAACCCGGTCGCGGTCTGGTGGCCGGCCGCCGGTCTCTCGGTCGCCCTGGTGGCGCTGACCCGCCCCGGCCGGCGCGAGCTGGCCCTGGTCGCGGCGGCCCTGGTGGTCGTCACCGGGCTCTCCAACTACACCGGCGGACGCCCCTGGGACGTGTCGGTGTTCTTCGGCCTCGCCAACGCCTCCGAGGCGGTCGTGGCGGGACTGGTGCTGCGCTCGGGCCCGGTGCCGGGGCGGCCGCGGCTGGCCGACCTGCGCGACCTGCTGCGCCTGGTGGTGGGCGCGGTGCTGGGCGCCAGCACCATGGCGCTGATGCTCCTGGTCGCCGCCGGTCCCCTCGGCCTCGGGATGCCCACCGAGGTCTCCCGCACCGTCTTCACCTCCCACGCCGCCGCCGTGCTGCTGATCGTGCCGGCCCTGCTGGTGCCGGGCCGCCCGCGCCGGACCGGGGGGCCCGTGCCGGGCCCGCGCGCCACCGGCGCCGAGCTGCTGGTGCAGGGCGGGGTCACGGCGCTGGCGACCGCCGCCGTGTTCGCCACCGACGACGTGCTGTCGCTGACGTTCGTCCCGCTCGTCCCGCTCGTGTGGGCGGCCCTGCGCCTGGGCCCCCGGGTCACCGCGGTCGAGCTGGTGGTCTTCGCGACCGCGGTGACGGTGCTGACCCAGCTCGGGAACGGCCCCTTCACCGGCCAGGGCATGGGCCAGGTGGCCAGCGCCGGCGTCGCCCAGGCCTACCTGGCCTGCACGGTGCTGCTCACCCTGCCGCTCGCGGTGCTGCTGCACGAGCGCAACCGCCTCTTCGACTCGGTGCAGTCCGAGCGCCGGCTCTTCCGGGCCAGCTTCACCGACTCCCTGGTGGGCCAGCTGATCCTGCGCCAGGGCCCCGACGGGCTGCGCATCGACGAGGTCAACCAGACCGCCTCGGCCCTGCTCGACCGCTCGCCCGAGGACCTGACCGGCCGCGAGGTCGGCGAGGTCATCGTCGTCCAGGGCGCCGCGGGGCTCGCCGGCCGGCTCGACGCCAGCGGCTCCGGCTGGCGTGGCCAGGGCGGGGTCGTGGGGCGGCCCGACGCGCGGGTGACCATCGCCGTCAGCCGCATCTCGGCCGGCGAGAGCGGCCCGGTCTGGTCGGTCCAGCTGCTCGACGTCACCGCCGAGCAGCGCGCGCACCGCCAGCTGATGGAGGCCGAGAAGCTCACCAGCGCCACCCTCGACACCACCGCCTGCATCATCCTGGTCACCGACCTCGACGCCCGGATCGTGCGGATGAACGCGGCGACGACCCAGATGACCGGCTACACCGAGCCCGACCTGGTGGGCCGCCGGCTGTGGGAGACCACCCTGGCCCCCGAGGGCGGCCACGACCTCGAGTCGCTGTTCCTGTGGCCCAACCGGTCGGGCACCCCGGTGGTGCGCGAGCACGACGCGGTCACGCTCGACGGCGAGCGCCGGCGGATCCTCTGGAGCAACAACCTGGTGCGCGACAGCGACGGCATGCCGGCGTACGCCGTGCTGACCGGCGTCGACGTGACCACCGAGCGGGCCAGCGCGGGGCTGGTGACGCACCTGATGCAGGCCTCGGTCTCGACGGCCATCGTGGGGCTCGACGCCCGGGGCCGGATCAGCGTGGTCAACTCCGGCGCCGAGCACCTGCTGCGCCGCGAGTCGGTCGACCTCGTCGGGCTGCCCTTCGCGATGCTGCTCGACCCCGAGCAGCTGCAGGAGCGGCTCGGCTCGACCGACCACGACGCCGTGTTCGCCGCCCTCACGGCCTCGCTCGGCGAGGAGGAGCAGCCCAGCCGCGACTGGTGGTGGGTCGACGGCGAGGGCGAGCGCCGCGTGGTGTCGATGACGCTGTCGGCCACCGGCACCGAGGTGAGCCCGCAGGTCGGGTTCCTCTGCGTGGGCCGCGACGTCACCGCGCAGCGCCGCACCCAGGACCTGGTGGTGGCCGCCCTCGAGAAGGAGCGCACCGCCGTCGAGCGGCTGGAGGCCATCGACGAGGCGAAGAACGAGTTCGTCTCGACGGTCTCGCACGAGCTGCGCACCCCGGTGACCAGCATCGTCGGCTACACCGAGCTGCTGCAGGAGGGCGCCCTGGTCGCGCCGCACCCCGAGCAGGTGCCGCTGCTCGACAGCATCGCCCGCAACGGCCAGCGGCTGATCGTGCTGTGCAACGACCTGCTGCTGCTCTCGGGGCTCGACTCGGGCGAGGTCAGCTGGAAGGCCGAGGAGGTCGACCTCGACACGATGCTGGCCGACGTGCAGGACGCCACCGCCGCCCTGCTCGTCGGACGCGACCTCTCGGTGTCGTGGGAGCGCCCCGCGCGCCCGGTGGTGGTCGTCGGCGACGGCACCCAGCTGGAGCGGGTGCTGCTCAACCTGGTCGGCAACGCGCTCAAGTTCACCGAGGACGGCGGCGTCGTGCGGGTGCGGCTGCACACCGCCGACCACGAGGCGCACCTGGTCGTCAGCGACACCGGCATCGGCATCCCCGAGGAGGAGCAGGACGGCCTGTTCGAGCGCTTCTTCCGCTCCTCCACCGCGCAGGAGCAGGCGATCCAGGGCACCGGTCTGGGGCTGTCGATCGTCGCCTCGGTCGTGCACGCCCACGGCGGGTCCATCGCCGTGCGCTCGGCCCACCTCGAGGGCAGCACCTTCACCGTCCGGCTGCCGCTCAAGAACTGAGCGGCAGCCGGACGGACCGGGTGGCCCCGGACGCGGCTCAGGCGCGGTTGACCGCGCTGATGACCGCCTTCAGCGAGGCGGTCACGATGTTGGCGTCGACCCCGACGCCCCAGTAGATCCGGTCGCGCACCGAGCACTCGACGTACGCCGCCGCGAGGGCGTCGCCGCCCGAGGACAGGGCGTGCTCGTGGTAGTCGAGCACCCGCACGTCCCACTCCTGCGGCAGCTCGTTGAGCGCCTCGACGAAGGCCGCGATCGGGCCGTTGCCGGTGCCTTCGAGGGTGCGCAGCTCGCCCTCGACGTGCACGTTGACGGTGAGCGCGTCCTTCTCGCCGGCCGCGGAGCTGGTGTGCACCGAGTCGAGGCTCAACGGGCTCTGCCGGTCGAGGTACTCGGCACGGAAGACGTCCCAGATCGCCTCGGGGGTCATCTCGCCGCCGTCGGCGTCGGTGCGCTGCTGCACGACCCGGCTGAACTCGATCTGGGCGCGCCGCGGCAGGTCGAGCTTGTGCTCGGCCTTGAGCACGTAGGCCACGCCGCCCTTGCCCGACTGGCTGTTGACCCGGATGACCGCCTCGTAGCTGCGGCCCACGTCCTTGGGGTCGATCGGCAGGTACGGCGCCTCCCAGGGCAGCGAGCCGACCGGCACGCCCTTCTCGGCGGCCTGGCGGTCGAGGTCCTCGAGGCCCTTCTTGATGGCGTCCTGGTGGGAGCCGGAGAAGGCGGTGTAGACGAGGTCGCCGGCGTAGGGGTGGCGCGGGTGCACCGGCAGCTGGGTGCAGTACTCGACGGTGCGGCGGATCTCGTCGATGCCGCCGTCGATCGCGAAGTCGATCATCGGGTCGACGCCCTGGCTGAAGAGGTTCATGCCCAGGGTCACCAGGCACACGTTGCCGGTGCGCTCGCCGTGCCCGAACAGGCAGCCCTCGACCCGGTCGGCGCCGGCCATCATCGCCAGCTCGGTGGCGGCCACCGCGGTGCCGCGGTCGTTGTGCGGGTGCAGCGAGATCACGGTGTTCTCGCGGCGGGTCAGCTGGCGCGAGAACCACTCGATCTGGTCGGCGTACACGTTGGGCGTGGCGACCTCGATGGTCGCGGGCAGGTTGAGGATGATCTCGCGGCCGTCCTCGGGCTGCCACACGTCGCTGACCGCCTCGCAGACCTCCAGCGAGAACGGCAGCTCGGTGGAGGTGAAGATCTCGGGGCTGTACTCGTAGCCGATGACGGTCATGTCGAGCGCCTGCTCGCCGTGCTTCATCACCAGCTCGGTGCCGCGCACGGCGATGTCCTTGACCTCGTCGCGGCTGGCGCCGAAGACCACGCGGCGGAACATCGGGGCCAGCGCGTTGTAGAGGTGGATGTTGGCACGCGGCACGCCGACCAGCGACTGCACGCTGCGCTCGATGAGGTCCTCGCGGGCCTGGGTCAGCACCGAGATCGTGACGTCGTCGGGGATCCGGTCGCCCTCGATGAGCTGGCGCACGAACGCGAAGTCGGTCTCGCTGGCCGAGGGGAAGCCGACCTCGATCTCCTTGTAGCCCATCTTGACCAGCAGGTCGAACATGCGCATCTTGCGCGCCGGCGTCATGGGGTCGATCAGGGCCTGGTTGCCGTCGCGCAGGTCGGTCGAGAGCCAGCGCGGCGCCTGCTCGATCGTGCGCGAGGGCCAGGTGCGGTCGGGCAGGTCGATCGGGGGGAAGGGGCGGTAGCGCTCGACGGGCATGCCGCTCGGCTTCTGGGCCGATCCGATGGTGGAGAAGGTGCTCACGATGAAAGGTCCTCGCTGGTGGTCCGGTGGTCTGGCTCGGCGGCCGGCGCGCAGACGAACACTCCGCAGCGAGGGGGTCCGGCTCTGGCTCAGACCTCGCTGCGGCAGCGAAGGAGGAGGTGCTGACGCATCATGACGGGCCCAGCCTAGCGCACCGCGACGAGCGGCCCGTCGCCGTCCCGGATCGAGATTCACCCCAAGAGGTGAGTCGGCACGAGGGTCGGCCGGGCGCCCGGTTGGCTACTTTTCCCTCTCGTGAACGAGACGAGGGGGCTGCCCGCCGCGCGCTCGGGCCGCCCGCTCCTGGTCGGGGTCGTCGACGAGCCCGAGCTGGTCACCCGGGGCCTCGAGGCGATGCTGCTGCCGTACGCCGACCGCGTGCGCCTGGCGGGCGGCGGCGGCGCCCCGGGGGGTGCGGCGCTGGGGCCCGACGTGGTGCTGTGCGACCCGTTCCCGGTGCCGCCCGCGCCCCGCGGCAGCGGCGAGGGGCTCGACCGGATCGGCGCCCTGGCCCCGGCGCGGGTGCTGGTCTTCAGCTGGCACACGCACCCGGTCGGGGTGCGCCAGGCCCTCGACGCCGGCGCCCACGGCTACCTCGGCAAGACCGCCACCGGGCTCGAGCTGCTCGCGGCGCTCGAGGCGGTCGTGCGCGGCGAGCGCCCGATGCCCGAGCCGTCGCCGCACCGCCCGGCGGTGGGCTTCCCGGGGCTGAGCACCCGCGAGTCGGAGGTGCTGGGGCTGATCTGCGAGGGGCTGAGCAACCAGGAGGTCGCCGACCGGCTCTTCGTCAGCGTCAACTCGGTCAAGACCTACATCCGCCAGGTCTACGGCAAGACCGGGGTGAGCCGTCGCACCCAGGCGGTCGCCTGGGCGCACCGGCACGGCTGGCTGGGCTGACCGGCTCCCGTCCCCACCCGTCCCGGCGCGCCCGCGGCTACGGTGGCCCCATGGCCCGGCTCCTGGTGGTCCACCACTCCCCCACGCCCACGCTGCGCTCGCTGAGCGAGGCCGTCGTGGCCGGCACCCGCGACGAGGCGATCACCGGGGTCGAGGTGGTGGTGCGCGAGGCGCTGGAGGCGGGCGCCGACGACGTGCGCGCCGCCGACGGGTTCCTGCTCGGCACACCCGCCAACTTCGGCTACATGTCGGGGGCGCTGAAGCACTTCTTCGACACCATCTTCCTGCAGTCCGGCGGCGACCTCGGCCAGGACGGGTCCGCGGGCGCCGGCGACGGCGGCCAGGACCGCCGGCCCTACGGACTGTGGGTGCACGGGCGCTACGACACCACCGGCGCCGTGCGCTCGGTGCGCAGCATCGTGCAGGCCCTGTCGTGGACCCAGAGCGCCGAGGTGCTCGAGGTGCTGGGCGACGTGGGCGAGCCGGAGCTCGAGGCCGCCTACGAGCTCGGCGGCACCCTGGCCGCGCTGCTCTCCGCGGACTGAGCGCAGCGACCACCGGGCGGCTAGGATCGCACCGCCCGACCCGGGTTGACCGCAGCCACCGACCGACCCGCCCTGGAGACCCCGTGCGCCACCCGAGCCCGACCGCGGCGCTCGCCGGCACCGTCACCGCCCTCGCCCTGCTGCTCTCTGCCTGCTCCGGCTCCGCCGGGTCCGGCGACGCCCGCGGCGCCGGTGCCAGCCAGGGCCGCAACCCCGACCCCGCGCTCGTCGACTCCACCGAGGTCCCCGAGCTCGGCCAGTGCCGCAACCTGCGCCCCGAGGACGTCGCGCTGCCGGCCAACGCCACCGCCGCGGTCGACTGCTCCGAGGAGCACACCGCCCAGACCTACGCGGTGGGCACGCTGCCCGACAAGCTGCACGACGCGGCGTACGACTCGAGCGAGCTGGGGGCGTGGGCCTACAAGACCTGCTCGAAGGGGCTGATGGCGTTCCTCGGCGCCGACGAGTCGTCGGTGATGCGCACGATCGTGACCTGGTCGTGGTTCCGGCCCTCCGAGGCCGCCTGGGACGAGGGCGCGCGCTGGTACCGCTGCGACGTCATCGGCGGGGGCGCCGAGGGCGTCGACTACCGACCGCTGCCCAAGACCGCCGAGGGGCTGCTGATGGGGCTGCCGCCCGACGAGTGGATGGTCTGCGCCGACGGGCCGGCCGTCGCGGGCTCCCCCAAGGTGCCGTGCTCGGAGGAGCACACCTGGCGCGCGGTCACCACGATCAAGGTCGGCGAGCCCGGCGACGAGTACCCCGGCGACCGCGTCGTCGAGGTCACCAGCCGCGACTTCTGCTCCGACTCGGTGGCCGCCTGGCTCGGCTACCCGCTCGAGTACGACTTCGGCTTCACCTGGTTCAAGGAGGCCGAGTGGGAGGTCGGCAACCGCCGCTCGGTGTGCTGGGCGCGCACCTCGTCGTGAGCCGAGCGCCGCGCCCCGCCGCCGTCACGCTCGCCGTGGCGCTGGGCCTGGTGCTGGGCCTGGTGCTCGGGCTGGCCGGCTGCTCCGACGACGCGGCGGCCCCCGGCTCCGCCCCCTCGAGCTCCCCCACCACCGCGGCCGCGGGCACCGGTGGCCCCACCGGAGCCGCCACGCCGGCGGTGCCCGTCGAGCCGCCGCCCACCGCCACCTGCTACCGGCTGTCGTACGACGACGCCGTAGCCCCGACCTCGTCGGCGGAGCCGGTCCGCTGCGCCGACCCGCACACCGCGGTCACCTTCGACTCCGGTCCGCTCGACACCGTGGTCGACGGCCACCTGCTGGCCGTGGACTCCCAGCGGGTGCAGGACGACGTCGCCGAGCGCTGCCCCGCGGCGCTGGTCGACTTCGTCGGCGGCGGCCCCGACG
This sequence comes from Nocardioides sp., assembly GCA_041579495.1. Taxonomy (GTDB): domain Bacteria; phylum Actinomycetota; class Actinomycetes; order Propionibacteriales; family Nocardioidaceae; genus Nocardioides. The sequence continues at coordinate 6,617 of JBFGFQ010000043.1, read as the reverse complement.
CGCTGCGCCTGAGCATGCTGCGCAGCGTCTGGTTCACCCCCAGCCTCGAGGAGGCCGACGCGGGCGCCTCCTGGTACCGCTGCGACGTGGTCGCGCTGGCCGGCGCCGAGCGCCTGGCCGAGCTGACCCCGCCGATGAGGGGCGTGCTGTCCACCGAGGCCGGTCGCGAGCGCTTCGGCATGTGCGGCACCGCCGAGCCCGGCACCCCCGACTTCAGCCGGGTGCTCTGCTCGGCGCCGCACAGCTGGCGCGCGGTGCAGGTCGTCGACCTCGCCGGCGGGGAGCCGGCGGCGTACCCCGGCGAGGAGGCGGCCCGCGCCCGCGGCCAGGAGCCCTGCGAGGCGGCCGGCCGCGAGGCCGCCGAGGACCCCCTCGACTTCAGCTGGGGCTACGAGTGGCCCGACGCCGAGCAGTGGCGCGCCGGCCAGCGCCACGGCCTCTGCTGGGTCCCCGACTGACCCGTCCCAGATCTCCCCCCGACCCGTCCCAGATCTCCCGTCCAGTCGGCCGGGATCTCCCGTCCAGTCGGCCGGGATCTCCCGTCCAGTCGGCCCGGATCTCGCCGGGCGCGGTACGGGCCGGGTCGGTGCGAGATACGGGACGGGTCGGCGCGAGATACAGGACGGGTCGGTGCGAGATCCGGGCCGGGTCGGCGGGTCAGAAGCCGAGCTTGCGGAGCTGGCGGGGGTCGCGCTGCCAGTCCTTGGCGATCTTGACGTGCAGGTCGAGGTAGACCGGGGTGCCGAGGAGGGCCTCGATCTGCACGCGGGCGTCGGTGCCGACCTTGCGCAGCCGCGAGCCCTTCTTGCCGATCATGATCCCCTTCTGGGAGTCGCGCTCGACGTAGACGTTGGCGTGGATGTCGAGCAGCGGCTTGTCCTCGTCGCGGCCCTCGCGCAGGCCCATCTCCTCGACGACGACCGCGATGGAGTGCGGCAGCTCGTCGCGCACGCCCTCGAGGGCGGCCTCGCGGATCAGCTCGGCCACGATCGCCTCCTCGGGCGCGTCGCTGAGCTCGCCGTCGGGGTAGAGCTGGGGGCCCTCGGGCAGCAGCCCCACCAGCAGGTCCTCGAGCAGCGAGACCTGGTCGCCGGCCTGCGCCGAGACGGGCACGATCTCGGCCCACTCGATACCGGTCTCGGCGCCGAGCGCCTGGATGTCGAGCAGGTGCTGGCCGATCTGCTCGGGGGTGGCCAGGTCGGTCTTGGTGGCGATCGCGACCTTGGTGGTGCGCTTGATCTTGGCCATCTCCGAGACGATGAACCGGTCGCCGGGCCCGACCTTCTCGTTGGCGGGGAAGCAGACCGCGACCACGTCGACCTCGGCCAGCGTCGTCTTGACCAGGTCGTTGAGCCGCTCGCCGAGCAGGGTGCGGGGGCGGTGCAGGCCCGGGGTGTCGACCAGGATCAGCTGGGCGTCGGGGCGGTGCACGATGCCGCGCACCACGGTGCGGGTGGTCTGGGGCTTCGAGGAGGTGATGACCACCTTCGAGCCGACCAGCGCGTTGGTGAGCGTCGACTTGCCCGCGTTGGGGCGTCCGACGAAGGAGGCGAACCCGCTCCTGTGCTCCGGTGTGCTGGTCATGATTCCCTCGCTGCGTCGTAGTCGGCCCAGATCTCCTCGTCGGACTTGCCGGCAGCCTTGCCGGCGCGCCAGATGGGCCCCGGGTCGACCGCCCGGGGCTGGCGCTGCGCCCCGCCGCGCCAGTAGCCCATGACGTCGTACGCCGTGCTGGGCAGCCGGCGCTCGCGCATCAGGTGCTTGCGGATCGCGCGCATCTGCGCCGACTCCCCCGCCATCCAGAAGTAGCCCTCGCCCTCGGGCCAGACCAGGTCGCCGACCACCTCGGCCAGCGCCGACATGCCGTCGCCGGGCTGGGCCAGCCAGGTCACGTCGCTGCCCTCGGGCAGGTAGCCGGCGGGCCGCTCGGGCACCTCGGCCCAGATCCGGGTCGGCAGGTCGGTCTCCTCGCTGATCCGCGCCATCGCGGGCATCGCGGTCAGGTCGCCGACCAGCATCAGCCACTGCGCGCCCTCGGGCAGGGTGAAGGAGCCCTTCGGCTCGGTGACCACGACCCGCTGGCCGACCACGTCGGGCAGCTGCGCCCACTCGGTGACCAGGCCGACGTCGTGGACCACCACGTCGAGCACCAGCTCGCCGCCGGAGAAGGAGCGCACCGTGTAGTAGCGGCTCTGGAACTGCCCGGGCACCACGAGGCCGACCCACTCGTCGGGCACGCCGGTGCTGGCGAAGCCCGCCAGGCCCTCGCCGCCCAGCCGCAGCCGCAGCAGGTGGTCGGTGATCCGCTCGCGGCCGAGCACCTCGGCCTCGAAGGTCATCGCTCGCGTGCTCACCCGCCGAGGCTACTCACCAGGAGGGACGCAGCGGCAATCCGTCGTCGCCGTCGGGGCCGGTGTGCACGGCCAGGACCTGGTGCAGCTGGATCTCGTTGCGCTCGAAGCCGAGCCGCGACCCGGCCATGTAGAGCCCCCACACCCGCGCGGTGCCCTCGCCGACCTCGGCGACGCAGGCGTCCCAGCTCTCCACCAGGTTGGCGCACCAGTCGCGCAGCGTCATCGCGTAGTGGCGGCGCAGGTTCTCCTCGTGCACCACCTCCAGCCCGGCGTCCTGGGCGTGGGCGATGATCGTGCCCGAGCCGGTGAGCTCGCCGTCGGGGAAGACGTAGCGGTCGATGAAGGCCCCGGTCTCGCGCGGGGCGTTGTCGTGGCGGGTGATGCAGTGGTTGAGCAGCCGGCCGCCCTCGCGCAGGTGCCCGCGCACGAACCCGAAGTACTCCGGGTAGCGACGCACCCCGACGTGCTCGAGCAGCCCGATCGAGCTGATCGCGTCGAAGCCGGTCTCGCGCACCTCGCGGTAGTCGCTGTGGCGCACCTCGGCCAGGTGCCCGAGCCCGTCGGCCTCGATCGCCTCGCGCGCGTACGCCGCCTGCTCGCGGCTCAGGGTGACGCCCAGCGCGCGCACGCCGTAGTGCCGCGCCGCGTGGCGGACCATCCCGCCCCAGCCGCAGCCCAGGTCGAGCAGCCGCATCCCGGGCCGCAGCCCGAGCTTGCGGCAGACCAGGTCGAACTTCTCGGCCTGCGCCTGCTCGAGCGTGGCGTCGGCGTCGGGGTAGACCGCGCAGGTGTAGGCCATCGAGGGGCCCAGCACGTGGCGGTAGAAGGTGTTGGAGACGTCGTAGTGGTGGGCGATCACCCCGGCGTCACGGCCCAGCGAGTGCCGCATGCCCTCGACGACGCGGCGCCAGCGCGGCAGGTGCTCCTGGGGCGGGGGCGGCGGGGGCTTGAGGTTGCCCAGCCCCAGGCCGCGCACCAGGGTCAGCGCCTCGGTGACCGACGGGGCGCGGAAGCGCAGGTTGTTCTGCAGCAGCCGCATCGCCTCGTAGGGGTCGCCGGGGTGCACGCCCTCGAGGCGCAGGTCGCCGGCCACGTAGGCGCGGGCCATCCCGAGGTCGCCGGGCGCGGTCAGCAGGTAGGCCAGCCCGCGCTGGTCGAGCAGCCGCAGGGTGATGTCGGCGTCGGCCGGGCCGGCCGAGGAGCCGTCGTACGCCTCGAAGCGCACCGGCATCCCGTCGCGCATCAGCGAGGCGACCGCCTCGCCGATGGAGATCGACCCGGGTGCGCCGGGCTGGTCGGGTCGGCCGGACCGGCCAGGTCGGAACAGGGTGCTCATCTCTTCCTCACCACCTTGTCGTAGAGGCTGGTCAACCGGTCGTCGGGATCGTGGCGCGCCTTGACCGCGCGCAGGTGCTCGCCGGCGTAGAGCCGGTCGAAGGTCTCGCGGTCGTAGAACGCCTCGGAGTAGAGGCTCTTGTGCCCGCCCAGGGCGTGCACCCGCTCCTCGACGGCACGGTTGGTCGGGCCCTCGGGGGCGGTGGGGCCGACGTGCACGGTGCCCCAGAAGCCGACGTTGACGTAGACCTCGCCGGGCTCGAGCGGGTACGCCGGCCAGCGGCGCTGCGCCACCAGCGGGCACAGCCACACCGGGCGCATCCCGACCCGCTCGTCGAACCAGTCCAGGAACTCGGCCAGCCGCTCCAGCGGCACCTCGACGTCCTGCACCACCTTCTCGCGCAGCGCCCGTCCGGCCCGGCGGTCGAGCCGATCGGCAACGCGGAACCGGGTGTCGAGCGCCACCAGCCGGTGGTAGACGTCGCTGCGCCGCCAGCGCCGCGGCCAGACCCGGCGCACCAGCGGGTGCTGGGCCCCGAAGGCGCCCGAGCACCAGAACCAGTCGGTGTCCCAGCGCCACAGGTAGTCGTGGACGCCGAGCCGGTCGGCGCCCTCGCCGCCGGCGGCCAGCTCGCGGATCGAGCGGTAGTAGACCCGCTGGCCGGTGTAGTCGCTGGTCGGGCCGGGCTCGTCGGTCCAGGTGGCCAGGGTCAGGTAGAGCTCGCCCGGCTCGAACGCGACCCCGTCGAGCCCGTCGACGCGCACGCCGTCGTGGCTGCCCGTCGCCACGACCTCGGCGACGGTCTTGGCCAGCAGCGCGGCGTCGTCGAAGCGGACGTGGCGCAGCGCGACGTACGCCGGCACCGCCTCGAGCGAGATCCGCAGCCGGGTGGCGTAGCCCAGCGAGCCGTAGGAGTTGGGGAAGGCGTCGAAGAGCTCGTCGCCCGGGCGGGTGGTGACCACCTCGCCGGCGCCGGTGAGCACGTCCATCTCGAGCACCGACTCGTGCGGCAGGCCGTGCCGGAAGCTGGTGGACTCGATGCCCAGGCCGGTCACCGCCCCGCCCAGCGTGATCGTGCGCAGCTGCGGCACGACCAGGGGCACCAGCCCGTGCGCCAGGGTCGCGTCGACGAGGCGCTCGTAGGTGCACATGCCCTGCACCTCGGCCGTGCGGGCGACCGGGTCGACCTCGACCACGCCGTCCAGCCCGCCCACGTCGAGGCCGGGGCCGGCCGCGGCGCTGCGGGGCCGGAACAGGTTGGAGGTGCGCTTGGCCAGCCGGACCGGCTGCCCCGCCGGGATCGCGGCGTACGACGCGCGCAGCCGCTCGACCGCCCGCTCGTGGTCCTCCCAGGTCCTGCCCGCCACCCCTCGACCGTACTCCCGCAGCCGCCCGCGCGGGGCCGGTTCCGGCCCGGTCCGGCCCGGTCCGGCCCGGTAGGCCCGGTCGGGTGGGGCACCCCGGACCCCGGCACGGTAGACAGGGCCCGTGACGTGGCGACGCACCAGCGCCCTGCTCGGGGCGGCCCACCTGGGCCCGACCCTGGCCGTCACCGCGCTCGCGGCGCTGCTGACCCTGCCCGCCGGGCTGGACCTCGGCACCGCGGTGCTGGTGGTCGCCGCGGTGCTCACCGGCCAGCTCTCGATCGGCTGGAGCAACGACCTCGTCGACGTACGCCGCGACCGCGCGGTCGGGCGCACCGACAAGCCGCTGGCCACCGGGGAGCTCTCGGAGCGACTGGTGCGCGGCTGCTGCGCCGCGGCGCTGGTGGCCACGGTGGTGCTGTCGCTGGCCGTGGGGCTGCCCGCGGGGCTGGCGCACCTGTTGCTGGTCGCGGCCGGGTGGGCCTACAACCTGGGGATGAAGGCGACGGTGCTGTCGTGGCTGCCGTACGCCGTGGCCTTCGGCGGGCTGCCGGCCTTCGTCTGGCTGGCCGGCCCCGGCGCCCCGCCGCTCTGGGGCGTGGCCGCCGGCGCGCTGCTGGGCGTCGGTGCGCACCTGGTCAACGTGCTGCCCGACCTCGACGACGACGCGGCGACCGGGGTGCGCGGGCTGCCGCACCGGCTGGGTCCGCGGCTGCTGCCCGTGGTCGCGGTGGCGGTGCTGGTGTCCGCGAGCCTGGTGATCGCCCTGGGCGCCCCGGGGCTGCCCGGCTGGGCGCTGGCCGCCGGGGCGGTCCTGGTCGCCGCGCTGGCGGCGGCCGCGCTGCTGCGACCGGGGCGCGACGCGTTCCGCGCGGCGATCGGCATCGCGCTCGTCGACGTCGTGCTGCTGGTGGTGGCCGGGTGAGCGGCGCCGGGGCGGGCCACGACCTGGTGGTCGTCGGCGCCGGACCGGCGGGCTCCGCCGCGGCGCTGGCGGCCCTGGCGCACTCCCCCGACCTGCGGGTGCTGCTCGTGGACCGGGCCGACTTCCCGCGCGACAAGTGCTGCGGCGACGGCATCGCCCCGCACGTGCTCGACGTGCTGCGTCCCCTGGGGGCCGCCGACGTGGTCGACGGCTGGCGCCCGCTGCGCCGCCTCACGCTCGCGCGCGGCGGCCGCGAGGTCGCCGGCCGGATGCGCCGCGAGGTGCACGTCATCCCCCGCGAGGTCCTCGACGCCCGGCTCGTCGAGCGGGCCGTCGAGCGCGGCGCCGACCTGGTGCGCCACCGGGTGCGCGAGGTGCGCGCCGGCGACCGCGGGGTCGACGTCGACCACCTGCACGCCGGCGTCGTGGTCGGCGCCGACGGCGTGCACTCGGCGGTGCGGGCCGGCGCGGGGCTGACCCCCACGGCACCCCGGGCCCTGGCGCTGCGCGGCTACGCGCCCACGCCCGCGGGCCGGCGCGGCCTGCAGGTGATCCGCTACGGCGAGCGCCGCCAGCCCTCCTACGCCTGGTCCTTCGACCGCGGCGACGGCCTGGCCAACGTCGGGTACGGCGAGCTG
>JBFGFQ010000042.1:0-17845 GCA_041579495.1 Nocardioides sp. | reverse complement strand
GCCGACGTGGTCGACACGGCCTCGCTGCAGAAGGTCCGCGACTTCAAGAAGCAGAAGAAGGCGGCGGCCAAGCAGGCAGCGTCCGACCCGTCCTAGTCGTGGGTGTCGGCTCCCTCCAGGCGAGCGCCCAAGGACGACAGAGCGTGGTCGACGAGCTCCATCACCTGGGCGCAGGTGGCGGGGCCGGTCGAGGAGTGGACGGACCGCAGGACTGCGGAGCGGGGGGACGGGTGCGGCATGAGTGACAGGGTGCCATACCCGAATCGCTCGCAGCCGTATCTCCGCCACCTTTCCTGAGCACAGGCTGAGCGTGGCCTGAGGCGCCGCCAAGAGCGCGGCGCGCCCTGATGCGGACCCGCCACCACCCCCGTGGCAGAATGACCACTGCGGCTCTTGACGACTCCGGGCCTTGCCGCGCCCACACGTCAGCACACGAGAGGTGTTCGTGTCCTCGAACGCACGCAAGATCCCAGCCGAGGTGCTCGCCCATCCGTCCGTGGTGGCCCTCATCGAGCTCGGCACCCCCACGGGGAGCCTGACGCCAGAGGAGGTGAGGCAGGCCAGCGAGGATGCGGCGATCGAGCCCAAGCACCTCAAGGCGCTGCTCGCCCACCTGAGCGGACTGGGGATCTCGGTGCACATCGGCGCGGCCAGCAGTGCCCGCGCGGTGGCCGCGACCTCCACCCGCAAGACCACCACCGCCAGTGCCGCCAAGAAGGCGCCGGCGAAGAAGGCCGCCGCCGAGAAGCCGGCCGCGCCCGCCAAGAAGGCGGCCGCGAAGAAGACCACGGCCAAGAAGGCGTCGGCGGCCGAGCCGTCCGACGTCGTCGAGGCCGTCGTCGAGGCCACGCCGGTCGTGGGCCCCGACGGCAAGAAGATCCTCCCCGACCTCCCGGACGAGCAGTTCGAGAAGGACGTCAAGAACGACCCGACGATCAAGGAGGACGAGAAGGACGCGTCCTTCGTCGTCTCCGACGCCGATGACGCCGGTGAGCCCGAGCAGCAGGTCATGGTCGCCGGTGCGACCGCCGACCCGGTCAAGGACTACCTCAAGCAGATCGGCAAGGTCCCCCTCCTCAACGCCGAGATGGAGGTCGAGCTCGCCAAGCGGATCGAGGCAGGCCTCTTCTCGGAGGAGAAGATGGCCAAGGGTGGCCGGATCGGTCCCAAGCTCCTCGAGGAGCTCGAGTGGATCTCCGAGGACGGCCGCCGCGCCAAGAACCACCTGCTCGAGGCCAACCTGCGTCTCGTGGTCTCGCTGGCCAAGCGCTACACCGGGCGCGGCATGCTCTTCCTGGACCTGATCCAGGAGGGCAACCTCGGCCTGATCCGCGCGGTCGAGAAGTTCGACTACACCAAGGGCTACAAGTTCTCGACGTACGCCACCTGGTGGATCCGTCAGGCGATCACCCGTGCGATGGCCGACCAGGCCCGCACCATCCGCATCCCGGTGCACATGGTCGAGGTCATCAACAAGCTCGCCCGCGTGCAGCGCCAGATGCTGCAGGACCTCGGGCGCGAGCCCACCCCGGAGGAGCTCGCCAAGGAGCTCGACATGACCCCCGAGAAGGTCATCGAGGTCCAGAAGTACGGCCGCGAGCCGATCTCGCTGCACACGCCCCTGGGCGAGGACGGCGACTCGGAGTTCGGTGACCTCATCGAGGACTCCGAGGCGATCGTGCCCGCCGACGCGGTGTCGTTCACGCTGCTGCAGGAGCAGCTGCACGCGGTCCTCGACACACTCTCCGAGCGGGAGGCCGGCGTGGTCAGCATGCGCTTCGGCCTCACCGACGGCCAGCCCAAGACCCTCGACGAGATCGGCAAGGTCTACGGCGTGACCCGCGAGCGGATCCGCCAGATCGAGTCGAAGACCATGTCGAAGCTGCGCCACCCGTCGCGCTCGCAGGTGCTGCGCGACTACCTCGACTGACCTGCACCACCCCGCACCACGAAGAAGGCCCCCGGACCGCGAGGTCCGGGGGCCTTTCTCGTGAAGCGCTAGGGGAGTGGGATCACTCCGCGTCGGGGGCCTTGGCGGCCATCGGGGAGTCGGAGGTCAGCTTGTGGGTCTCGTCCACGACGTTCGAGGCGATCTCCTTGAGCTTGTCGCCGTGCTCGCGGGCGTGGTGCGCGCAGAAGAGCAGCTCACCGCCGCTCTGCAGCTCTACGCGGAGGTAGGCCTGGGCTCCGCAACGGTCGCAGCGGTCCACTGCGGTCAGCGGGGCGCTGGGGGCAACTGTGGTGGTCACTTCGGCCTCATTTCTTCGATCACTCGGTGCTTGGCTCAACGTATCGAGGGGACCCAAGATTCCCGCTGTAGTACTGGTTCCCCTGTTGCGAGGGTCTCAACCCGACCATCCGGGTGAGACCGCCTGTCCGTGCTCTCCCAGTGTGACCGCCGGTACGAGCGGCGCGGGGGTCATCTCAGGATCCCGTCCCGATCGTGTCCACATCGTGACGTGGCCGGTCGTCGTGCTGGGTCTCACCACGCTAGCGGTGCCCCTGCGGGCGAGCCTGTGCGGGGCACCGGCGTGTCGTGACCTAGATTCGGAGCAGCACCCGCGTCCGGATTGGGCGCGGGCGCGCACCCGCCGTACGCACGTCCTGCCAGGAGCCCCACGATCGTCGACAACACCTACAACGCCGCCCACCTCCTCGTCCTCGAGGGGCTGGAGGCGGTGCGCAAGCGCCCGGGCATGTACATCGGCTCGACCGACACCCGCGGACTCATGCACTGCCTGTGGGAGATCATCGACAACGGCGTCGACGAGGCGCTGGCGGAGTCCGCGACCCGCGTCGAGGTCGTGCTGCACGCCGACGGCTCGGTCGAGGTCCACGACGACGGACGCGGCATCCCCACCGACAAGGAGCCCAAGACCGGGCTCCCCGGCGTCGAGGTGGTCGCCACCAAGCTGCACGCCGGCGGCAAGTTCGGCGGCGGCTCGTACGTCGCCACCGGTGGCCTGCACGGCGTGGGCCTCTCGGTCGTCAACGCGCTGTCCTCGCGCATGGACATCGACGTGGAGCGCTCGCCGGCGGTGCAGGGGCTGTCCTTCCAGCGCGGCGTGCCCGGCGTCTTCGACAGCGAGGGCCTGGGCGGCTCCTTCGAGCCGCGCTCGGGGCTGACCCGCAAGGGCGGCCGGGTGGCCAAGGGGCGCTCCGGCACCCGGATCCGCTTCTGGCCCGACCGCCAGATCTTCACCAAGGACGCGACCTTCGTCTACGACGAGCTGGTCACCCGCGCCCGCCAGACCTCCTTCATCGTGCCCGGCCTCGAGCTCGTGCTGCGCGACCTGCGCGGCGACGAGCCGGTCGAGGAGAGCTTCCGCCACGACGGTGGCATCTCCGAGTTCACCGAGTTCCTGGCCCCCGACGAGGCCGTCACGTCGGTGCTGCGACTGCAGGGCAGCGACACCTTCACCGAGACCGTGCCGCTGCTCGACGACAAGGGGCACATGACCCCCCAGGAGATCGAGCGCGAGCTCGTCGTCGACGTCGCCGTGCGCTGGGGCACCGGCTACGACACCGAGATGCGCTCCTTCGTCAACGTGATCGCCACCCCCAAGGGCGGCACCCACCTCAGCGGCTTCGAGCAGGCGCTGACCAAGACCTTCAACGACGTGATGCGCCAGACCAAGGCGCTCAAGGTCAACGACGCCGACGTCATCAAGGACGACGTGCTCGAGGGGCTCACCGGCGTCGTCACCGTGCGCCTGGCCGAGCCGCAGTTCGAGGGCCAGACCAAGGAGATCCTCGGTACGCCGGCCGCGCGCACCGTCGTGCGCAAGGTCGTGGCGCGCGAGCTGAAGGCGTGGCTGACGTCGTCGAAGCGCGAGCAGAAGGCCCAGGCCAAGCTCGTCATGGAGAAGGTCGTCGGCGCCGCCAAGACCCGGCTGGCCGCCCGGCAGCACAAGGAGACCCAGCGCCGCAAGAACGCCCTGGAGTCCTCCGCGCTGCCCGCCAAGCTGGCCGACTGCCGCGACAACGACAACGAGCGCACCGAGCTCTTCATCGTCGAGGGCGACTCGGCGCTGGGCACCGCCAAGCTCGCCCGCGACTCCTCCTTCCAGGCGCTGCTGCCGATCCGCGGCAAGATCCTCAACGTCCAGAAGGCCTCGGTCGGCGACATGCTGAAGAACACCGAGTGCGCCTCGATCATCCAGGTCGTCGGCGCCGGCTCCGGGCGCACCTTCGAGCTCGACGCGCGCCGCTACGGCCGGATCATCTTCATGGCCGACGCCGACTCCGACGGCGCGCACATCCGGTGCCTGCTGGCCACCCTGTTCTTCAAGTACATGCCCGAGCTGATCACCGAGGGCCGCGTCTACTCCGCGGTGCCGCCGCTGCACCGCATCGAGCTGTCCAACCCCAAGAAGGGCATGGACAAGTACGTCTACACCTACTCCGACGACGAGCTGCAGCGGAAGCTCGCGGAGCTGAAGAAGAAGAACGTGCGCTGGAAGGACCCGGTGCAGCGCTACAAGGGCCTGGGCGAGATGGACGCCGACCAGCTGGCCGAGACCACGATGGACCCCCGGCGCCGCACCCTGCGCCGGATCACCGTCGACGACGCCGACGTGGCCAGCCAGGTCTTCGAGCTGCTGATGGGCTCCGAGGTCGCGCCGCGCAAGGAGTTCATCGTGCAGGGCGCCTACGACGTCGACATGGAGGCGCTCGACGCCTGACGGCGCCGGCTCACCGCCGGGCTGGGACGATGGTCGCGTGCCTCGCCGTCGCCGTCCCTCCCTGCTGCTCGTCACCGCGACGACGGTGGCGGTGCTGGCCGCCGGGTGCAGCAGCGACCCCGCGAGCGAGCCGCCGGCGGAGCCCGCGGGACAGGAGACCGGCGCTCCCGCGCCTGCGCCGCCCAGCGCCTCGGAGCGGTTGGGGCTGCGCCCGGGGTGGGGTCCGAGCCGCGCCGAGCTCGACGCGGCGGCGCGGCGTACGAACCGGTTGAGCCTGCCCGAGCTCGCGGGCCAGGTGATCGTGGCCCGGTGGAGCGGCACCGGGGCGCCCACGGCGCTGGTGCGCCGGCTGCACCTGGGCGGGGTCGTCGTCTTCGCCGAGAACATCTCCTCCACCGACCAGCTGCGCGCCGCGACCCGCGCGCTGCAGCGCGACGCGGGCCGGGACTGGCCGGTGATGGTGGCCGTCGACCAGGAGGGCGGCACGGTCGCGCGGGTGCGGGGATCGGCGACGGGGTTCCCGGCCTTCATGTCGGCGGGCGCCGCGGGCGACCCGGCCCTGACCCGACGCACGTACGCCGCCAGCGGCCGCGAGCTGCGCGGGCTGGGCGTCAACGTCGACCTGGCCCCCGACGCCGACGTGACCACCGGTCCCGGCGACCCGGTGATCGGCAGCCGGTCGGCCGGCTCCGACCCCGCGGCGGTGGCCACGCAGGTCGTCGCGGCCGCCCGCGGCTTCCGGGACGCCGGGGTGGTGCCGGTGGTCAAGCACTTCCCCGGCCACGGCTCGCTCGGCACCGACAGCCACGTCGCGCTGCCGGTGCAGCGCCGCCCGGTCCCGGCGCTGGCCCGCACCGACCTGCGGCCCTTCCGCGCCGCGGTGGAGGCCGGCCTGCCGGCCGTGATGACCGGCCACATCGCCGTGGCCGACGTCGACCCCGGCGTGCCGGCCAGCCTCTCGCGGCCGGTGGTCACGGGGCTGCTGCGCGAGCGGCTCGGCTTCGAGGGCGTGGTGATGAGCGACGCGCTCGACATGGCCGCGGTGAGCGGGCGTCGTACGCCGGCGGTGCAGGTGCTGCGCGCCGGCGGGGACGTCGTGCTGATGCCGCCCGACCCGGCGGCCACCCGGGCCGCGATCGTGCGGGCGGTGCGCGACGGCCGCCTCGACCGCGCGCGGCTGCGCCAGGCCGCCACGCGGACCGTCGCCCTGCTCCAGCAGCACCGCACGGGCGACCCGGCCCCGCCGGGCAGCGGACGGGCCGCCTCGCGCCGCCTCTCGGCCGCCGCGGTGACCGTGGTCGCCGGGCCCTGCCGCGGGGCGCTCGTGCGCGGCCCGGTGGTGCCGCTGGGCGGCGCCGCGGCCGTCTCGGCGTTCCGCGCCGCCGCCGACGCCGCCGGGATGGCCCTGGGCCGGGTGCGCTTCGAGAAGCCACCGCGGCCCGAGCGGACCGGGCGGAGGAAGAAGGACCGGGCCGCGCTGCGCCGGTGGCGGCGCGCCGACCCCGTGCGCGTCGTGGACGGCACGCCGGTGCACCTGCTCAGCGGGGGAGCCGCGCCCGACACCGGGGTCGTGGTCGCCACCGACCGGCCCTACCTGCTCGGCGGCTCCGGCGCCCCGGTGCGGATCGCGACGTACGGCGAGACCCCGGGCGCGATGTCAGCGCTGGTCGACGTGCTGCTCGGGCGCGAGCGCGCCCCCGGGCGGCTGCCGGTCGACGTGCCGGGGGTGCCCCGGCGGGGGTGCTGAGCGCGCCTCAGACGTGCTGGGTCAGCAGCCCGGTGTCGACGTCGTAGATGAACCCGCCGACCTCGACGCCGTCGGGGACGAGCGGGTGGGAGCGCACCCGGGCCACGTCGGCGGCCAGCGTCGCGAGCTGGTCGTCGATCACGTGGAAGCGCTGCCAGGAGGCGTCGGTGCCCGCGGAGGCCTCGACCTTCTCGCGCAGCGCCTCCTCGGAGTTGCTCGCCACCGCGCAGCGGGTGTGCGGGACCACCATCACCCGGGTCGCCTGGAGCAGGTGGGTGGCCAGCACCACCGCCTCGAGCGCGGCGTCGGTCACCCGCCCGCCGGGGTTGCGCACGATCTTCGCGTCGCCCACGCCCAGGCCGAGCATGGCCAGCGGGTCGATGCGGGAGTCCATGCAGGTCACCACGACCACCTGCGCCGCCGCGGCGCCGGGCAGGCCGGGCCGGTCGAAGGACTCGGCGTAGGCGCGGTTGCCCGCGAGGAGGTCGTCGAAGCCAGAAACGTTGTCCGCCATGGGCCGCAACCTAGCCGACGGCCGGCACCCCGGTGGGTGTGTCTCGACCGTGACCTGCGGCACGTGTCTCGGCGCCGCGCAGCAGCACCAGCGCGAGCACGCCCGCCAGCGCCGCGCAGAGCGCCGCGCCGAGGAAGACGGTCTGCTCCTGGGCGATGCCGGCGGCGCGCAGCAGGTCGGAGTACTCCGCGCAGCGGGTGGTGCCGGCGGGGCAGACGTCCTGGATGGGCGGGATGTCGGCCTGCTCGGCGTAGTAGCGGCGCAGCCCGATCGTCGTCAGCGCCGAGATGCCGACGAGCATCCCGACCATCCGGGCCACCACGACCATCGCCGAGGCGAGCCCGTGCACCGCGTCGGCGGTGTGGGCCAGCACGGCCGCGTTGACCGGCGCGAGCGCCAGCCCGAAGCCCAGGCCCCCGACGACCAGCGGCACGGTGGCCGTCCAGCTCTCCAGCGCGTCGACGCCCCAGCGCGACATCAGCACGAAGCCGAGCGTCGCCATCGCCATCCCGACCGCGGTGATCACCCCGGCGGGCAGCACCCGGGTCAGGTAGCCACCGACCACCGCACCGACGGGCAGCGCGACCAGGAAGCGCACCAGCACCAGCGCGGCCAGCAGCTGGGAGTCCTGGTACGTCGTGGTGCGCGCGAAGAGCGGCACGTCGATGAGCGCCGCGATCAGGGCGGCACCGATCAGGAAGCTGACCACCACGGACCCCCACGCCGGGCGCTCGGCCAGCGCCCCGCGCGGCAGCAGCGGGTCGCTGGCCCGGCGCAGGTGCACCGCGAACGCCACCGAGGCGATCGCCGCGCCCAGCAGGTACCAGCGGCCCTGGTCGGAGAAGACCTGCACCTTCGGGTCGGCGGTCGCGAAGGCCAGGATCACCCCGCCCAGCGCCACCGCCAGGTACGTCGCCCCGGTGACGTCGGCCTCGCGCAGCGAGCGGCCCCACGCGTGCAGGTCGACCAGCGGCCGCCGGGCCGTCAGCGTGCGGGCCACCAGCAGCATCGCCAGCACCACCGTGGCCGCGCCGACCGGGGTGAGCCAGCGCCCGCCCCCGTCGACGAAGGGGATGAAGAGCCGCCCGTAGTCGATGTCGGCGCGCAGCGACCCGGGTGGCTGGAAGACCAGCGCGCCGGAGACGAGCAGCAGCCCCAGCAGCAGCAGCCCCACGAGGTCGGGGAGGCCCCGCCGGGGACGCGGGGCCCGCCCGGGGTCCGGGTCCCGGGCCGCGAGCGCGGCGATGCCCGCGGCGAGCACCAGCCCGACGGCCAGGTTGATGAGGAAGATCGCGCGCCAGTCGGCGAAGGCCAGCACCGCGGCGCCGTACAGGGGGCCCACGACGCTGCCGATCTCCTGCACCGCCGAGACCAGGCCCAGCGGCACCCCACGGCGCTCGCGCGGGTAGAGGTCGGCGACCAGGGCCAGGGTGGCGGGCACCAACCCGCCGCCGCCGACGCCCTGCAGGAAGCGGCCCGCCACCATCGAGGGCATGTCGTAGGCGGCCGCGGTGACGATCGAGCCGACCGCGAAGACCACCAGCGAGGCGGTCAGCACCGGCACCCGGCCCCGCAGGTCGGCGATCCGGCCGATCAGCGGCAGCATCGCGACGTAGCCGAGCAGGAAGCCCGAGATGATCGGGGCGGCGCGCTGCAGCTGGTCGGGGGAGAGGCCGACCCCGGCCATCATGTCGACCAGGGCCAGCACCACCACGTAGGTGTCGGCGGCCGCGAAGGCCACCGCGACGGCGGCGAGCCCCAGCAGCAGCCGGGCGCTGCGGTGGGTGGGGCTGCTGGTGCTCACTCGGGCGCGGTGATGTCGGGCGAGGTGCCGTAGCCGTCGAAGTCGATGGTGTAGGTCATCGACTCGCCGTCGCCGTAGAAGGCGCCGGTCAGCGTCATCGAGCGCAGCTCGCCCCCGTCGGTGACGGCGTACGACGCGTCGAAGTCGCCCTCGGCGCTGGGGATGATCGTGGCCGCGACCTCCTGGGGGACCGTGCCGGTGTAGGTGGTCAGCACGTCGCGGTTGTCGGTGCCGCCCCGCACCTGCTCGCCGACCTCGACGTCGTCGGTGCTGGTCAGCAGAGAGGAGAAGCCGCCCTCGGGGCCGAGCAGCCCGGAGGGGTCGGGGGCGCCGTACTCGGCCGGGTCGATCTGCGACCACCCGGTCGTCAGCGGCACCTGGGCGTAGACGACGTCGTCGACCGCGACCACGGGCACCTCGGGCTCGAAGCCGGCGAAGCGCACCGTGATGACGCCGTCGAAGGCGGCCGGGTCGGGCGTGCCGACGCCCTCGGCGCTCAGCAGCCCCTCGACGCCCTCGGGCAGGTCGTCGGTGACCAGGCTGACCTGCACGCCGCTGGTCGCGTCGAGGTTGTCCTTGGCCTGTGCCAGGACCTCCTCGGCGCTCGGGCCGCTGTCGGCCGCGTCGGAGTCGTCGCTGCTGCAGGCGGACAGGCCGCCGAGGGCCAGCAGGCCGGAGGCGAGCAGGGCCGCGAGGGTGGGGGCGCGCATGTCACTCAGCCTTGCACATCGCCCGGCACCGCGGCGGCCGACGCGGGGACGCGCAGCGCCACCGGACCGGCGCAGGCCGCGACGGCCTGCGACCCCGGCACCCCCGACCCGTCGCGGCGGCCGGTGGCCGGGGGCAGCTCGACGGGCGCGCCGCTGGGGGCCGCGGCGCGGGCGGGCGCGGTGCCCGCCCAGGCCAGGACCAGGGCGTCCTCGCCCTTGAGGAAGCGGTGGCAGCGCACGCCGCCGGTGGCGCGGCCCTTGGCCGGGTACTCCGAGAACGGCGTCACCTTGACCGCACCCACCTCGGTGCCGGGCAGCGCGGTGGAGGAACCCGAGGCGGTGACCAGCACCGCGCCCTCGGGCGCGGCCGGGTCGACCGCGCCGAACCACAGCACCGACTGGCCCTCGGCCAGCCGGATGCCGGCGATGCCGCCCCCCGAGCGGCCCTGCGGGCGCACCGCGTCGGCGGCGAAGTGCAGCAGCTGGGCGTCGGTGCTCACGAAGCACAGCGACTCCTCGCCGGTGACCAGCTCGAGCGCGCCGACGACCTCGTCGCCGTCCTTGAGGCCGATGACCTCCCACTCGTCGCGGTTGAGCACCTCGGGGTTGACCCGCTTCACCACGCCCTGGCGGGTGCCGAGCGCGAGGCCGGGCCCGTCGGTGGCCAGCGTGCACAGCGCCAGGGCGCGTTCGCCGGCGTCGAGGGTCAGCACCTCGCTGAGCGGCACGCCGCCCTGCAGGTTGGGGTCGTTGGCCGAGGCCGGGATCGTGGGCAGGTCGAGCACCGCGAGCCGCAGCAGCCGGCCGCGGCTGGTCAGCACGCCGACCTCGGCGCGCGCGGTGGTCGCGACCGCCGAGACCACGACGTCGTGGTTGGTGCGCCCGCCGCCCAGGCCGGGCGCCTCGGCGCTCGAGGAGCGCGCCAGCAGGCCGGTCGAGGACAGGTAGGCGAAGCAGGGGTCGTCGGCGACCTCGAGCGGCGTCGCGGCCGCCGCGGCCGGCGTGCCGGCCGACTCCAGCAGCACCGTGCGGCGCGGGGTGCCGTAGGTCTTGGCGACCTCGGCGAGCTCGTCGGAGACGACCTCGCGCAGCAGCTGGTCGTCGGCGAGGATCGCGTCGAGCGCCTCGATCTCGCCGCGCAGCTGCTCCTGCTCCTTCTCCAGCTCGATCCGGCTGAAGCGGGTCAGGCGGCGCAGCTGCATCTCGAGGATGTAGTCGGCCTGGAGCACGGAGAGCTCGAAGACGGTCGTCAGCCGCTCGCGCGCCGCGCCGGCGTCGTCGCTGGTGCGGATGACCTGGATGACCTCGTCGATGTCGAGCAGCGCCACCAGCAGGCCGTCGACCAGGTGCAGCCGCTCGGCCTTCTTGGTGCGCCGGAACTGCGAGCGGCGGCGTACCACGTCGTAGCGGTGGCCCAGGAAGACCTCGAGCATCTGCTTGAGACCCAGGGTGCGGGGCTGGCCGTCGACCAGGGCCACGTTGTTGATGCCGAAGGAGTCCTCCAGCGGGGTCTGGCGGTAGAGCTGCTCGAGCAGCGCCTCCGGCACGAACCCGTTCTTGACCTCGATGACCAGGCGCAGGCCGTTCTCGCGGTCGGTGAGGTCCTTGATGTCGGAGATGCCCTGGACCTTCTTGCCCTGCACCAGGGTCTTGATGCGCTCGACGATCTTCTCGGTGCCCACGCCGTAGGGCATCTCGGTGACCACGATCGCCTTGCGGCGCCCGATCGTCTCGATCCGCGCGGTGGCGCGCATCTTGAAGGTGCCGCGCCCGGTCTCGTAGGCGTCGCGGATGCCGTCGAGGCCCACGATCTTGCCGCCGGTGGGCAGGTCGGGGCCCGGGATGAAGCGCATCAGGTCGTCGATGCCGGCGCCGGGGTGGATGATCAGGTGCCGCAGCGCCTGGACCACCTCGACGAGGTTGTGCGGCGCGCAGTTGGTGGCCATGCCGACCGCGATGCCGGTGGTGCCGTTGACCACGAGGTTGGGGATCGCCGACGGCAGCACCGACGGCTCCATCTCGCGCGAGTCGTAGTTGGGCTTGAAGTCGACCGTGTCCTCCTCGATGGAGGCGGTCATCGCCACGGCCGGCGGGGCCATCCGGCACTCGGTGTAGCGCATCGCGGCGGGCGAGTCGTCGGGCGAGCCGAAGTTGCCGTGCCCGTCGATGAAGGGCAGGCGCATCGACCACGACTGCGCGGTGCGCACCAGGGCGTCGTAGATCGCGGAGTCGCCGTGCGGGTGCAGGCGGCCCATCACCTCGCCCACGACGCGTGCGCTCTTGACGTGCCCGCGGTCGGGCAGCAGCCGCATGTCGTTCATCGTGTAGAGGATCCGCCGCTGCACCGGCTTGAGCCCGTCGCGCGCGTCGGGCAGCGCCCGGGAGTAGATGACGGAGTAGGCGTACTCCAGGAACGAGCTGCGCATCTCGTCGCCGACGTCGATGTCGAGGATGTGCTCCTCGAAGTCGTCGGGCAGCGGCTGCTTGGTGGAACCCTTGGCCATGGGCCCCATTGTCCCCGCCGGTCCGCCGCGCCCGCGTCGGGGCACGCCGGTCCCGGGTCTTCGGTAGATTCTCCCGTGTGAGCGGCGGCCCCCAGCAGGACGACAACCCGACCTCCGGCGAGCCCGCTGCCCCGGGCCCGCCGCGGCACTGGCAGGCCGACGTGCTGCTGCGCGACGGCCGGACCGCGCACATCCGCCCGATCACGCCCGACGACGCCGACAAGCTGGTCGACTTCTACAGCCGGGTCTCCGACCGCTCGAAGTACTACCGGTTCTTCTCCCCGATGCCGCGCCTCTCCGACCGCGACGTGCAGCGCTTCACCCGCGTCGACCACCACGACCGGGTGGCGCTGGTGCTGGTGCTGGCCGAGCGGATGATCGCCGTGGGGCGCTACGACCGGGTCCGCGCCGGCGAGGCCGAGGTGGCCTTCCTGGTCGAGGACCAGCACCAGGGTCGCGGGATCGCCCAGCTGCTGCTCGAGCACCTGGCGCAGGCAGGGCGCGAGCGCGGGCTGAAGAAGTTCACCGCCGAGGTGCTGCCCGACAACTCCCGGATGATCCAGACCTTCCGCGACGCCGGCTACCGGGTGGCCAGCGAGTTCGAGGACGGCGTCATCCAGCTCGAGTTCCCCATCGACGCCACCGACACCGCGATCGGGGTGATGCAGGACCGCGAGCACCGTGCCGAGGCCGCCTCGATCGAGAAGTTCTTCAACCCGCGCTCGGTGGCGATCATCGGTGCCTCGCGCCGCCAGGACACGATCGGGCAGACCCTGGTGCGCAACCTGGTGATGGGCGACTTCACCGGGCGGGTCTACGCCGTGAACCCGTCGGCCGGCGCGGTGTCGGGGCTGCCGGCGTACAAGAGCGTCAGTGAGATCCCCGACGCCGTCGACGTGGCCATCGTCGCGGTGCCCGCCGAGTCGGTGCAGGACGTCGTGCTCGACTGCGCCGCCAAGGGCGTGCACGGGCTCGTGGTGATCTCCAGCGGCTTCGCCGAGACCGGCGAGGAGGGCCGCCAGCGCCAGCGCCGCCTGGTCGGGCTCTCCCGCTCCTACGGCCTGCGCCTGATCGGCCCCAACTGCCTGGGCGTCATCAACACCGACCCCACGGTCTCCATCAACGCCTCGCTGTCGTCGGTGATGCCGCCGCGCGGTCGCGCCGGGTTCTTCTGCCAGTCCGGCGCGCTCGGCTCGGCGATCCTGGAGAAGGTGCAGAACCGCGGCCTGGGCCTGTCGACCTTCGTCAGCGCCGGCAACCGCGCCGACGTGTCGGGCAACGACCTGCTGCAGTACTGGGAGGAGGACGACTCCACCGAGGTCGTGCTGCTCTACCTGGAGTCCATCGGCAACCCGCGCAAGTTCTCGCGCATCGCGCGCCGCGTCTCGCTGCGCAAGCCGATCATCGCCGTGCGCTCCGGGCGCACCACCCAGGGCGTGCCGATGGGCCACGCGGTGCGCAAGATCGCCGCGCCGCCGGCCGCGGTCGACGCGATGTTCCGCCAGGCCGGGATCATCCAGGTCGGCACCCTCGACGAGATGTTCGACGTCGCCCAGCTCGTGGCCCACCAGCCGCTGCCGCGCGGGCGCCGGGTCGCGATCGTCGGCAACTCCGACGCGCTGGGGCTGCTGGCCGCCGACGCCGCCGCCGAGGTCGGGCTGGTGGTCAACAAGTCGGTGCCGCTGGGTGCCGACGCGACCGCGGAGGACTTCGAGGACGCCCTCGACGCCGCCATCGACGACCCCGACGTCGACTCGGTCGTGGCGGTCTACACCCCGCCGCTCAACGTCAGCGGCGAGGAGGTCGCCAACGTGCTCGCCGCGATCGGCGAGCAGTCCGACAAGCCCCTGGTCTCGACCTTCCTGGGCGTCGAGGGCGTCCCCGAGCTGCTGCGGGTGCCCGACGTGGCCGGCTCCACCGCCGGACGCGGCTCGGTGCCGTCGTACCCCGCCGTCGAGGCAGCCGTGCGCGCCCTCGCCCGCGTCGTCGAGTACGCCGTGTGGCTGCGCACGCCCGACGGCCCGCCGCTCGACCCCTCGGGCGCCGACGAGGACACCGCCCGCGGGATCGTCAACCGGGTGCTGGCCGAGCACCCCTCGGGCGCCGACCTGGGCCGCGACGACCTGCGCGCGCTGCTGGCCGCCTACGACATCGACCTGTGGCCCTCGCGCACCGTCAGCACGCTCGGGGAGGCCAACGCGGCCGCCGTCGAGCTGGGCTGGGACGTGGTGCTCAAGGCGACCGCCGACCACCTGCGCGAGCGCCCCGACCTGGCCCACGTGTGGCGCAACATCGACGGCGCCCACCAGATGCGCGACGCCTGGGCGGCGCTCTCGGCGCTGGTGGGCGAGGACGACCTGACCGACGCGTTCCTGGTGCAGGGCACCGCCCCGCCGGGCGTGCCCGTGTCGATCTCCAGCATCGAGGACCCGCTCTTCGGCCCGGTGGTCTCCTTCGGCATCTCCGGGCCGCTGACCGAGCTGCTCGGCGACCGCGCCTACCGGATCCCGCCGCTGGGCTCGCGCGACGCCTCGGCGATGGTGCGCGAGGTCAAGGCGAGCCCGATGCTCTTCGGCTACCGCGGCAGCGAGGTCGTCGACGTCGGGGAGGTCGAGCGCCTCATCGGACGGGTCTCGCAGCTGCAGAACGACATGCCCCAGCTCTCGGCGCTCGAGCTCGGTCTGGTGCTCGCGGGAGCGTCGGGATCGACGGTGCTCGACGCCTCGGCGAGGGTCGAGCCGGCCGCCGACGCCCGCTCCGACTGGTTCGTGCGGCGGATGCCCACGCAGCCGGGCGACACCCTGCCGAGCTGAGGTCCGCCTACCCGTATGCTCCAGGGTCATGGTGATCTCTGACAGCGCGCGCCTGCTCTTCGTGCACGTGCAGAAGACCGGTGGGTCGACGATCCACAACCGGCTGACGGAGGTCCTGCCCGACGCCCGCCAGGTCAAGGGCGTCGACCGGCACGCCACGCTGGGCCAGATCCTGCGCGCCGAGCCCGAGCTGACGTCGTACTGGACCTTCGGGGTCGTGCGGAACCCGTGGGCCCGGATGCTGTCGTGGTTCCGCATGGTCGAGCGCTTCCGCGACTCCGAGCAGGACGGCGAGCGCCGCCTGGACCGCAAGAACCAGTTCATCCGCTCGGTCGCCGAGACCTGCCCCGACTTCGAGTCCTTCATCATGAAGGGCCTCGACGAGTTCTCGCGGCTGCAGACCCCGCAGTGGCGCTACCTGGCCACCAAGACCCGTCGCGCCGACCTGATCGGTCGCCAGGAGAGCCTCGAGGCCGACCTGCGCGCGGTGCAGGCCCGCTTCGACATCCCGTGGGAGCCGCTGCGCAGCGTCAACATCGACCGGACCCGTCCCGACTACAAGGAGGGGCCCGAGCTCGGTGGGCGCGACACCCGCTACCGCAGCGAGTACACCGACGAGATGGCCCGCCGCGTCGAGGCCGCGTTCGCCCGCGACGTCACCGCCTTCGGCTACGAGTTCTGATCATGCGTGCCCGCACCGACGACCGTGACCGACTGCGCGAGCTGCGCGCCGCCATCGACCGCACCGGCTACTACCCCGAGGTGGTCGGCGAGGGCGTGCAGTCCGCCGTGGCCGGCGAGCAGGTGGTCTCGTTCTTCGTCCACCACGAGCCGACCTTCGAGCACGACGAGGTCCGCCGCCACCTGTCGGTGGTGGTGCTGACCCCGACCCGCCTGGTGCTCGCGCACACCGACGAGCACACCGGCGACGACCTGCTGCCCGAGCCCTACACCTCCACCTCCACCGAGGCGATCCGGCTCAGCGCCGTGCGCTCGGTGGTGGTGACCCGCATGGTCGCCAACCCCACCTCCGGCCCGGGCCACCCGGCCGAGGCCGTGATGACGATCGGCTGGGGCGGGGTGAGCCGCGTCGACCTCGAGCCGGCCGGCTGCAGCGACCCCGACTGCGACGCCGACCACGGCTACACCGGCGTGCTGGCGCCCGACGACTTCTCCCTGCGGGTCTCGGCCGCGGCCGACGGCCAGGACGCCGTGGCCGGGCTGCTGGCCTTCGCCGAGTCGCTCTCGGCGCGCACCCACCAGGCGCCCTCGGCGCCGTGACGTTCCTCCAGCCCGGGTACGGCGACCGGTCGCTGGCCGACGTGGTGCCCGCCGTCGGCGCCGCCCTGGGGGTGCGCCTCGACGGGCCCGGCCACGCCGGGCTGGTGCTGCCCGAGGCGCCGGCGTACGTGGTGTTCCTCGTCGACGGGCTCGGTGCGCGGCTGCTGGAGCGCTACGCCCACGTGGCGCCGTACCTGTCCTCGCTGCGCAGCGCTGCCCCGGAGGCCACCGCCGGCGTGCCGTCGACCACCGCGACGAGCCTGACCTCGCTCGGCACCGGGCTGCCGCCGGGCGCCCACGGGGTCGTGGGCTTCACCTCGCGGGTGCCGGGCACCGAGCGGCTGCTCAACGCGCTGGCCTGGCCGCAGGACGTCGACCCCGCCGAGTGGCAGCCGCACCCCACGGTCTTCTCGCGGCTGCGCGAGCGCGGGGTCGCGGTGAGCGTCGTCAACAAGCGCGAGTTCGTCGGCTCCGGGCTGACCCGGGCCGCGCACCGCGGCGCCGACTTCGTGGGCGCCGACAAGGTGGGGGAGCGGATCGCGGCAGCGGTCGCCGCCTCCGACCACGCGCCGGCGCTGACCTACCTCTACGACGGCGACCTCGACTGGACCGGCCACCGCCACGGGGTCGCGTCCAGCGAGTGGCTGCAGCAGCTGGCGATGATCGACCACGAGGCCGAGCAGCTGCGCGAGGCGCTGCCGCCCTCGACCCGGCTCGTCGTGGTCGCCGACCACGGCATGGTCGACTCGCCGCCCGAGTCGCGCGTCGACGTCGACGTCGTGCACGAGCTGCGCGACGGGCTGGTGCTCTTCGGCGGCGAGGCCCGTTTCCGCCAGCTCTACTGCCAGCGCGGCGCCGTCGACGACGTCGTCGCCACCTGGCGCGCGGTGCTCGGCGACAAGGCCGAGGTGCTGACCCGCGAGGACGCCACCGCCCGCGGCTGGTTCGGCGACGTCTCCTCCTCCGTGCGCCCCCGCATCGGCGACGTGCTCGTCGCCTGCCACGACGACGCCGCCGTGATCTCCAGCGTCGACTGGGCCTACGAGGCCCGGCTGGTGGGGCTGCACGGCTCGCTGACCCCCGAGGAGATGCTCATCCCCGTCCTGGTGGACTGAGGCTGTGGTCCGACACGGTGGTGGTGACTTCCGAGAACAGCTCGGAGTTCATGCTCGGTCTCGCCGAGGTCACGTGTCGTGCCGACGGGGAGCGGCTGCTGGTCACGTCGGGGGAGGTCGCCCGCGAAGGTGGCGCCGTGGACTCCGTCGTGCTCGATGCGCCCAGCGCGAACCCGTCGGCTCCGCAGCGCGCCAACCGGGCCACCAGCACCCTGGACGGCTCCGAGGGCACGCTGCGCTTCGAGACGCTCGGCTGCGGCGACGAGCCGGGGGTCAGCCTCACCATCGACGCCGTGCTCGCCAGCGTGTACGACGACCGGGGCCCCGTGCCGGTCGAGGGCGCGCTCTGGGTGACGAACAGCCGGGTGGGGCAGTGAGCCTCGCCGCCCTAGCCCACCTGCGGACGACGGCGTCCACCGACCGGACGAGCGGCCCTTCCTCACCCCGTGGACCGAGGGTGGTCCCGAGGCCCGGGCCCGGTTCGTGCTGCGCGAGCACTGGTCCGCCCTCGCCTCGTGGAAGCCGTACGACTGGAGGCTCCTGCACCTGGTCGAGGAGTACGCCCGGCACGCCGGCCACGCCGACCTGATCCGCGAATCGATCGACGGCACCACCGGCCTCTGACTGGGCGGGTGCATGAGTCCCCGGCCGGCCGGGGACTCATGTGCTTGT
>JBFGFQ010000041.1:0-17895 GCA_041579495.1 Nocardioides sp. | reverse complement strand
TCCCATATCTCGCGCTGACCCGTCCCGTATCTCCCGCTGACCCGGCGCAAATCCCACCCCGACCCGGCCCGGATCTCCTCCACGGAGGTCCGGGCCGGCTCAGCTGTAGGTACGGGCCGACTCGGGGCGAGATGTGGGCCGGGTCGGCGGGGGATCCCGGACGGGTCGGGGTGAGATGTGGGCCGGGTCAGGCGAAGGGGTTCGGCAGCGCGCCGGGGAGGTCGGCGAGCAGCTCGCGGGCGCGGGCGAGGTGCTTGTGCTCGACCAGCACCTCGTAGCGGGTGGCCACGACCTGGGTGACGGAGGAGAAGTCGCGGCGACCGCGGGAGGCGGCGTACCCGACGAGGGCGAAGACCATGCCGAAGAGCGCGCCGATGAGCACCACCGGCAGGAAGGTCGCCAGGAAGCCCTCATCGGTGAAGAGCGTGAAGACCAGGCCGATGAAGGTGCCGAACCAGGCGCCCGAGGCGAGCCCACCGGCGGCGACCCGGCCGGTGGTCAGGCGCCCGGTGATCCGCTCGACCCGCTTGAGGTCGGTGCCGACGATCATCAGGTGCTCGACGGGGAACTTGTTGTCGGAGAGGTGGTCCACGGTGCGCTGGGCGTCGGCGTAGTCGTCGTAGACGGCCAGGGACTGCGGGAACTCCAGGGGCAGGGCGGCGCGGGCGCGGGACCCGGCGTTCATGCTCATGACCCCAGTGTGCCGGTACCGCGGGGGTGGGGTCACTGCAGCGGCCGCCTAGGATTGGGCTCGTTCTCGCCCCTTCCTCCTCCAGGAGCGCTCCGTGTCCCGAGTCGTCGTCGACGTGATGCCCAAGCCCGAGATCCTCGACCCCCAGGGCAAGGCCGTGCTCGGCGCGCTGCCGCGGCTGGGCTTCTCCGGCGTCGCCGACGTGCGCCAGGGCAAGCGCTTCGAGCTCGAGGTCGAGGGCGAGGTGACCGACGAGGTGCTCGCCGAGGTGGCGCGGATGGCCGAGACGCTGCTGTCGAACCCGGTCATCGAGAACTTCACCGTGCGCGTCGAGGAGTCCGCCGAGGTGCAGGCGTGAGGATCGGCGTCGTCACCTTCCCGGGCTCCCTCGACGACGTCGACGCCCAGCGCGCGGTGCGCATCGGCGGCAACGAGGCGGTCCCGCTCTGGCACGGCGAGCACGACCTCAAGGGCGTCGACGCGGTCGTCCTGCCCGGCGGGTTCTCGTACGGCGACTACCTGCGCTGTGGTGCGATCTCGCGGTTCTCCCCGGTGATGGCCGAGGTCGTCGAGGCGGCCGGGCGCGGGATGCCGGTGCTGGGCATCTGCAACGGCTTCCAGATCCTCTGCGAGTCGCACCTGCTGCCGGGTGCGCTGATCCGCAACGACCACCGCAAGTTCGTCTGCCGCGACCAGCGCCTGCGCATCGAGCGCACCGACACGCCCTGGACCTCCGCCTACGCGGCCGGCCAGGAGATCACGGTCGTGCTCAAGAACGGCGAGGGCGGCTACGTCGCCGACGACGCCACCCTCGACCGGCTCGAGGGCGAGGGCCAGGTCGTGGCCCGCTACCTCGAGCACAACCCCAACGGCTCGCTGCGCGACATCGCCGGTGTGAGCAACGAGCGCGGCAACGTGGTCGGCCTGATGCCGCACCCCGAGCACGCCGTCGAGGACCTGACCGGCTCGGGCACCGACGGCCTGGGCTTCTTCACCAGCCTCGTGGAGGCCGTGCTCGCGTGAGCCCGCGACCGCTCTTCCGCCGCCTCGCGACCGCCGAGGCGGTGACCTGGACGCTCCTGCTCGTCGGGATGTTCCTCAAGTACGTCACCGGGACGACCGAGGTCGCGGTGAGCGTCTTCGGGATGCTGCACGGCGTGGTCTTCGTGGCCTACGCCGTCGCCACGGTCGTGGTGGCCATCGACCAGCGCTGGGGCGCCCGCGCCACCCTGCTGGGCCTGGTCAGCGCGGTCCCGCCGCTGGCCACCCTCCCCTTCGAGCGGTACGCCGATCGGCGCGGGCTGCTCGGGTCCACCTGGCGGCTGCGGGCCCAGGAGCCCGCGGGGCTGGAGCGCCCGGTCGCGTGGCTGGTGCGCCACCCCGCCCGGGGCGCCGTCACCGGTGTGGCCGCGGTCGCGGCGCTGACCGGTGCCGCGCTGCTGGTGGGCCCGCCGGTCGGCTGACCGGGCCGGCGGACCCCAGCGGGCCCGATCAGCCGCGGGCGCCGCTCTGCAGCTTCTTCCAGGTCGTGGCGTTGACGACGCCGGAGGCGCCCATCCCGACCCGGCCCTGCCAGCTCTTCACAGCCTTCTCGACGGCCGAGCCGTAGACGCCGGTGACGACCACCCGCGCCTTGGGCGACGCGGCGTTGAGCGCGCGCTGCAGCCGGCGCACGGCGTCGCCGGAGGAGCCGAACTTCGTGGTGGTCTTCGCGCCGGCGGCCAGCAGCGACATCCAGTGCGTGCGCGACCAGAGGTCCTGCTCGTCGAAGCCGTGGTCGCGCTGCCAGGCCTTGGTGGCGGTCACGACGCGGCCGCCGTACGTGCCGGTGATCTCGGAGTCGAAGTAGCCGCGCTGCTTGAGCAGGCACTGCAGGGCCGCGACCTTCTCGGGGTCCGAGCGCTTGGTGCCGTTCCGGGTCTCGCGCGGCGGGCGCAGCAGCTCGTAGGTGGGCCAGTTGACGCGGGTGCCGCCGCAGAGCTCGCCCTGCGGGCGGGCCGTGCTGCCCCTGCCCAGGTCGAGGTAGTTGGAGTCGATGTTGATCCGCACCCCGCCCCAGGTCTCGTCGTGGCCGCCGCGGTACTGCTTGACCCGGCCGCCGGGGCGCCAGCCGTCCTCGCGGACGTAGCTGCTGGAGGTGTTGGCGACGCCGTCCCAGCGCGCCAGCCAGATGGCGTCGGGCAGGGTGAAGCGGTCGGGACGGTTGACCCGGGCGTCGTCGAGGGCCTTGATGCCCGACGAGGCGCTGGAGTAGACGCCGGAGACGTAGTCGAGGTTGTGCAGCTTCTGGGTCCAGCCCGACAGGAACGACAGCGCCGACTCGCGGCAGGCGGTGTTGTTGTGGTCGAAGCCCTCGAGGTCGTACCAGAGCGTGCTGCCCTCGGCGATCTTGAGCGCCTTCGCCGCGGCGACCGCGGAGACGGCCTCGCGCCGGCCCATCTTGAGCGCCTGGACGTACTGGCCGTTCCTGCCCGGGCGCGGGTCGATGGTGACGTCGTCGTCGTAGCGGGGGAAGCGCGGCTGGCAGGAGGCCTGCGGGCCGAGCGTGATCGGCAGCAGGCGCCAGCCCTTGGTGGCCTGCTTGACCACCCAGGTCGGGGTCAGGTTGGGCTGGTCGCGGCAGGCGCGGGACTTGCCGGAGATGTAGATGCCGACCGCCGAGAACGGCGAGGTGCGCCACCAGGTGTTCATCGCCTTCTGCGTCGGCGCCAGGCACTGGTCGAAGCCGTAGCCGGTGAAGTCGCCGGGCGTGACGACCTGGCCCTCCTCGACGGTGGGCGCCCGGCGGTCGCCGCTGGTCTGCGACCGGTCCTGGCTCTGGCCCTGCTCGGCCGAGGCGAGCGAGGTCTGCGCGGCCACGCCGGTGATCGCGAGCGCGCCGCTGAGCGCGCCGGCGAGGGCGAGGCGGACCCGGGGGGAGGTCGGTCGGGACATCGGGGGACTCCTGGGAAGCGGGGAAGATCGGTGCCCGACGGGGTCGGGCTGCGCCACCTTAACCACTCCAGTCACACGAGTAACAGCGAACGCGGTGAACTACAGGCGTGTAGTTTCCGCAGGTCAGAGCGGGTGCGGTGCCCGGTGCGACGCAGCGGGGACGGTCGGGCGCGGCCGCCCGTCGGGGCGCCGGTAGATTGACCCCCGTGCCTGAGGTCTCCCCGCAGCCCCGCGTCTCCGCTCTCGACACCGTCGCCGTCGCCGCCGACGACCCGGGGCGCGAGCAGCCCTGGGCCGACCTGGGCCTGAAGGCCGACGAGTACGACCGGATCCGCGAGATCCTCGGGCGCCGCCCCACCTCCAGCGAGCTGGCGATGTACTCGGTGATGTGGAGCGAGCACTGCTCCTACAAGTCCTCCAAGGTGCACCTCAAGCAGTTCTCCGAGATCCCCCAGGAGACCCCCGCCGGCAAGATGCTCGCCGGCATCGGCGAGAACGCCGGCGTCATCGACGTCGGCCAGGGCTACGCCGTCACCTTCAAGGTCGAGTCGCACAACCACCCGTCGTACGTCGAGCCGCACCAGGGTGCCGCGACCGGCATCGGCGGCATCGTGCGCGACATCCTGGCCATGGGCGCCCGCCCGGTCGCGGTGATGGACCCGCTGCGCTTCGGCCCGCTCGACGCCCCCGACACCCACCGGGTGCTGCCCGGGATCGTCGAGGGCGTGGGCCACTACGGCAACTGCCTGGGCCTGCCCAACATCGGCGGCGAGGCCGTCTTCGACGAGTCCTACCTCGGCAACCCGCTGGTCAACGCGCTGTGCGTGGGCGTGCTGCGCCACGAGGACCTGCACCTGGCCAAGGCCTCGGGCGCCGGCAACCAGGTGATCCTGTACGGCGCTCGCACCGGCGGCGACGGCATCGGCGGCGTGTCCGTGCTCGCGAGCGAGACCTTCGACGCCGATGGCCCCGCCAAGCGGCCCAGCGTGCAGGTCGGCGACCCGTTCATGGAGAAGCTGCTCATCGAGTGCACCCTCGAGATCTTCGCCGCCGGCCTGGTCGCCGGCATCCAGGACCTCGGCGGCGCCGGGCTCTCCTGCGCCACCTCCGAGCTGGCCAGCGCCGGCGACGGCGGCATGCACGTCGAGCTCGACCGCGTGCCGCTGCGCGACTCCACCCTGGCTCCCGAGGAGATCCTCATGAGCGAGAGCCAGGAGCGGATGATGGCCGTCGTCGAGCCCGGCGACGTCGAGGCGTTCATGGCGATCTGCGCGAAGTGGGACGTCGAGGCCGTCGTCATCGGCGAGGTCACCGACACCGGCCGTCTCGAGATCGACTGGCACGGCGAGCGCGTCGTCGACGTGCCGCCGCGCTCGGTGGCCCACGACGGGCCGACGTACCAGCGTCCGTTCGCGCGCCCCGCCTGGCAGGACGCGCTGCAGGCCGACCGCGCCGAGGCGCTGGCGCGCCCCACCACCGGCGAGGAGCTGCGCGAGACGCTGCTGCGCCTGGTGGCCAGCCCCAACCTGTGCGACAAGTCGTGGATCACCGACCAGTACGACCGCTACGTGCGCGGCAACACCGTGCTCGCGCAGCCGGCCGACTCGGGCATGGTGCGCATCGACGAGGAGACCAACCTCGGCGTCGCGGTGGCCACCGACTGCAACGGCCGCTTCGCCAAGCTCGACCCCTACACCGGCGCCCGCCTGGCGCTGGCCGAGTCCTACCGCAACGTCGCCACCGGCGGCGCGACCCCGCTGGCGATCTCCGACTGCCTCAACTTCGGCTCGCCCGAGGACCCCGACGTGATGTGGCAGTTCGCCGAGGCCTGCCGCGGCCTCAAGGACGGCTGCCTCGAGCTGGGCATCCCGGTCACCGGCGGCAACGTCAGCCTCTACAACCAGACCGGCGAGACCGCGATCCTGCCGACGCCGGTCGTGGCCGTGCTGGGCGTCATCGACGACGTCACCCGGCGTACGCCGACCGGCTGGCGCGCCGTCGAGGGCGACGACCGCGGCGAGAGCGTCTTCCTGCTCGGCGAGACCCGCGAGGAGCTCTCCGGCTCGGAGTGGGCGCACGTGGTGCACGGCCACCTCGGCGGCCTCCCGCCGCAGGTCGACCTGGCGGCCGAGAAGGCGCTGGCCGCGGTGCTGCAGGAGGGCGTGGGCCTGCTGACCAGCGCCCACGACGTCTCCGACGGCGGCCTGGCCCAGACGCTGGCCGAGTCGGCGATCGCGAACATGTGCGGCGTCACGGTCGACCTGTCGTCCGTCGCCGGTGGTGACCCGTTCCTCGCGCTCTTCGCCGAGTCGGCCGGCCGGGCCGTGGTCACGGTCGCCGACGCCGACGCCGAGGCGCTGCTCGAGCTGGCCGGTCGTCACGGCGTGCCGGTGACCGAGCTCGGCCGCACCGGCGGCGACGAGATCGTGGTCGAGGGCGCCTTCGCGCTCAACCTGCTCCGGCTGCGCTCGGCCTGGACCGCCACCCTGCCCGCCGCGCTGGCCGGCGACCCCGCCGCCGTCGCCGCCACCCTCTGAGTCCCGGCCCCGGGGGCTCCGTCCGCTGGCGGGGTGGCGTCATGATGGGCGGGTGCCCGACGACCTGCCCGTGACCCGGACCCTGGTGATCCCGGGAGCCGAGCTGACCGAGCGGTTCTCGCGGTCCTCGGGACCCGGGGGGCAGGGCGTCAACACCACCGACTCGCGCGTCGAGCTCAGCTACGACGTCGCCGCCTCGTCGCTGCCGCCGGTCGTGCGGGCGCGGGTGCTGGAGGTGCTGGCCGGCCGGCTGGTCGACGGCGTGCTGACCGTGGCGGCCTCCGAGTTCCGCACCCAGCTCGCCAACCGCCGCGCCGCCCGCGAGCGGCTGGCCGCGCTGGTGCGCTCCGCCGCCGGACCGCCGCCGCCCAAGCGCCGTCCCACCAAGCCCACCCGCGGCTCGCAGCGCCGGCGGCTCGACGCGAAGAAGCGCCGGGGCGAGACCAAGCGCCTGCGCCGCGGCCCCGACGAATGATGGCCGAGCGGTCACTTCCGCACCACCGAGCAGTCACTCTCGACCTCCGTCCGTCCGCGGCGAGGTCCGGAAGTGACCGGTGGGGGGTTCGAAAGTGACTGCTCGGCATCGGGGTCGGCCGCGGCTACGAACCAGGGGTGTGCGTCGTCGTAGCCTGCTGACCCTGCCCGCGCTCGCCGGTCTGACCGGCCTCCTCGCGAGCGCCTGCGCCACCGGCCCCCAGGAGGTCCCGCCCGTGCCCGCACCCGCCGACGGGTCCACCACCGAGCGCCTCGCCTACGGCGACGACCCCAGCCAGTACGCCGTGCTGACCCGGCCGGCGGGCACGCCGCGCGGTGTCGTGGTCGTCGTGCACGGCGGCTTCTGGAAGGCGGAGTACGGCATCGAGTACGCCGAGCCGCTGGTGCCCAGCCTGGTCGCGGCCGGCTGGGCGACCCTGGCGCTGGAGTACCGCCGGGTGGCGACTGCCGAGAGCGGCAGCGAGGGCGCCGGGGGCGGGGTGCCCGAGACCCTCGACGACGTCGCGGCGGGCATCGACCTGCTCGCGCGCACCGGGCTCGACCTCACCCTGGTCGTGGCGCTGGGCCACTCCGCGGGCGGCCACCTCGCCACCTGGGCCGCCTCGCGCACCCGGCACGAGCGCTGGGCCGGCGGGGTGGCGCTGAGCCACGTCGTCGCGCAGGCCGGGGTGCTCGACCTGGTGGGCGCGCACGCCGCCGGGCTGGGTGGGGGAGCGGTGGCGGCGTTCCTGGGCCACGCCCCCGACGTCTCCGACCCCGCGGACGCCGCGGCCGACCCGCTCAGCCAGCTGCCGCTGGAGCAGCCGGTCTGGTGCGTGCACGGGCGCGACGACACGATCGTGCCGCCGACCCAGTCGCGGCGCTACGTCGACGCGGCGCTGGCGGCCGGCGCGCAGGCCGAGCTGGTCGAGGTCGAGGGCGACCACTTCACCGTGGTCGACCCCGGCTCGCCCGCCTGGACCCGCACCCTCGAGGTCCTCGACGCCCTGTGACCCCGGCGGCGCCGCGGGACGTCATACCTCCGGCGTCGACGGACGTCCCGCCCGTCTGACGTCCGGGCGGGGCGGGCCGGGCTGGCAGTGCGGGCACCACCACGTACGCCGGTTCGCGGGGTCGTTGGGCACCTCGTCGACCATCCGCACCACGGTGCCGCAGCGCAGGCACGGTCGGCGCTGCCGGCCCGCGACCCAGTGCGACTCGCCGCGGCGGCCGGTCCCGGTGGTGACCTGGTAGGCGCCGGGCACCAGGGCGGAGTGCCGCAGCGCCCGCGCGGCCAGCGTCACGAGGCGCTCGACGTCGACCTCCCCGACGGGCGTCCAGGGGCTGCGCCCGACGATGAAGGCCAGCTCGTTGGCCCACAGGTTGCCCAGCCCGGCCACGCGGGTCTGGTCGAGCAACGCGCTGACCAGCGGCACCCCGGGGTCGGCGCGCAGCCGGCGCACCGCCTCCGCGGCGTCGAAGTCGTCGTGCAGCGGGTCGGGGCCCAGGTGCCCCACCAGCTGCGACTCGTCGGCGGTGGCGACCAGGTCGAGCTGGTGCAGCCGCAGCCCCCACGCCGTCGAGCCCTCGGTGGTCTCGAGCACCACCCGCACGTCGGGCTGCAGGCGGCGCGGCAGCTGGCGCCCGGGCCGGGTCACCGACCACTCGCCGTCCATCAGCAGGTGGCTGTGCAGGGTCACGCCGCCGGAGAAGCGGGTCAGCAGGTGCTTGCCGTGGGTGGCGTGCTCGACGACCTCGCGCCCGGCCAGGTCACGGGTGGCCAGGCGGGGCACCCGCAGGTCGGAGCGCGCCACGGTCCGCCCGAGCAGCGAGCGGTCCAGCCGCCGCGCGAGCTTGTGGACGCTGTCGCCCTCGGGCACCCCGCCGTCCCTCGCTCAGGCGAGGACGCCGGGCGGGAACACCCCGCCCGCGACCATCTGCTTGACCCAGGGCCGACCGAGGGTGCGCAGCCGGTCGGCGCCCTCGTCGCCCAGGGCCGCCCACGGCGCGTGGCCGGCCCGGTCGGTCGCGGTCTCGACGGCGTCGCGCAGCGCCCGGCCCTGCTCGGTCAGCGCGCCGTCGGCGTCCAGCAGCCCGCGCCCGCGCAGGTCGGCCGCGCAGTCGGCCCACTGCTCGTCCGACCAGCCCCGGGTCGCCTGCGCGGCCGGCACGGTGAAGCCGGTGCCGGTCGCGGTGTGGGTGACCAGCGACTCCAGCCCGTTGAGCCCGTGGGCCAGCAGGGACGCGACGTGCCCGTCGCCGCGGTGCTCGCGGACCAGCGTGAGGGCGTGGAAGAGCACCAGGTGCGGCGCCTCGGGCCAGGGCTGGTCGGCGTGCGCGGCGTACAGGGCGCGACCCTCGGGGGTGCACGCGGCGGCCGCGGTGCGGGCCAGCTCTGCGGCCTCGGCCATCTCGGGGGAGGCGAGCACCTCCTCGCCCAGCAGCCGCCGGTACGCCGCGTCGACGCCGCGGTAGCGGGCCGCCATGACGTCCTCGGGCGAGGCGGCCTCCCAGCAGGTCGGCACGAAGTGGGCCACGAGCGAGGGCGAGAAGACGTAGAAGGTCGCGGCGACGGGGCCCGGACCGACCCGGCCCATCGCCGCCGAGCGGCCCGCGAAGTAGGCGCCTCGGCCCCGGCGCACGCCGAGCGCGGTGATCTCCTCCTCCACCTCCGGCACGAAGTAGCAGAGCGCGTGCAGGGTCTCGAGGGAGCGGGCGGTGCGGCCGGAGGAGTGCGGTTCCATGGGCACTGTCTACCCGATGGCACCGTCCACCCGGTGACACCGGCCCGCCCGGCACTAGGCTGCCGCGGTGCCCGCCCGCCTGCGCCCCGCCGACCCCGCCGACGTCGCCGACGCCCTCGAGCGGCTCGCTGCCGGCGCCGAGGAGCGCAGCGACCTGCGCCTGCTGGTCAAGCACTTCCTGGCCGTCCTCGACCAGCGGGCCCCCGGGGCCTCGGTCGAGGTGCGGGTGCCGCCGTACGCCGCGGTGCAGGTGATCGCGGGCGTGCGCCACACGCGGGGCACGCCGCCGGCCGTCGTGGAGACCGACGCCGCGACCTGGATCGCGCTGGCCACCGGCGAGATCACCTGGGCGGAGGCCGAGGACGCGGGCCGGGTCAGCGCCTCGGGCCAGCGCGCCGACCTGGCCCCCCACCTGCCGCTGACCTGAGCCGGGCGCGGCCCGGCTAGCCTCCACGGGTGTCCTCCCGCCCCGACCCGCGCGACTGGTTCCTCTCGCGCGAGGAGCGCGGCAACCCCGACACCCGCCTCGACGACGCCCACCCCGAGGCCTTCTCGACCGGCAACCGGGCCCGGCCGCTCGTGCACGGCGCCACCTACTTCGCCGAGCTGATGCGCAGCATCGACGCGACCGGCGCGGGCGACCTGGTCTGGTTCACCGACTGGCGCTCCGACCCCGACCAGCGGTTGGGCGACGACCCCGGCAGCGGGCTGCTCGAGGTGCTCGGGCGCGCGCTCGAGCGCGGCGTCGACGTGCGCGCCCTGGTGTGGCGCTCGCAGCCCCGGTTCGCCGGCTACTCCCACCAGGAGCACCGCGACCTCGGCGAGCTGCTGCAGGAGCTCGGCGCCGACGTGCAGCTCGACATGCGGGTCACCCGCGCCGGCGCCCACCACCAGAAGTTCTGCGTCGTGCGGCACCGCGACGACCCCAGCCGCGACGTCGCGTACGTGGGCGGCATCGACCTGTGCCACGGTCGCCGCGACGACGCCCTGCACGCCGGCGACCCGCAGGGCCTGCACGTGGCCGACGAGTACGGCGAGCGCCCCCCGTGGCACGACGTGCAGGTGGCCCTGCAGGGCCCGGTCGTCCACGACGTCGAGACCGTGTTCCGGGAGCGCTGGGAGGACTCGACCCCCACCACCCGGCACCCGTGGCGCCGCTGGCGCGACTCCGGCGCCGACCTCGACGAGCCGCGCCGGCCGCTGCCCGCGCAGGCGCCGCCCCCGCCCCGGGTGCCCGGCGTCGACGGCGCCGACGGCGCCGACCACGCGGACCACGCGGTGCAGCTGCTGCGCACCTACCCCGTGCTGGGCGCCGGCTGGGCCTTCGACTTCGCGCGCCGCGGCGAGCGGTCGGTGGCGCGCGGCTACACGAAGGCGGTGCGGCACGCCCGCCGGCTGGTCTACGTCGAGGACCAGTTCCTGTGGGGCCACGAGATGAGCACCGTGCTCGTCGACGCGCTGCAGGCCGATCCCGGCCTGCACATCGTCGCGGTGCTGCCGCAGTTCCCCGACCAGGACGGCTGGTTCGCCCGCGACCCGCAGGTGCTGGGCCGGTTGCGCGGGGTGCAGCGGCTGCTGCTCGAGGCGCCCGACCGGGTCGCGTTCTACGGGCTCGAGAACCACGCCGGCACGCCGGTCTACGTGCACGCCAAGGTCTGCGTCCTCGACGACGCTTGGGCCTCGATCGGCTCCGACAACTTCTGCCGGCGCTCCTGGACCAACGACTCCGAGCTGTCGGCCGCGGTCATCGACCGCGGGGCGGCCCGTGACGGCCGCGCCGGCTTCGCCCGCCGCCTGCGGCTGACCCTGGCCGCCGAGCACCTCGACCGGCTCGACCCCGACGCGCTGACCTCGGTCGACGCGATGGACGACGCCGGGCTGCTCGAGGTGATGGCCGACTGCGTCGACCCGGTCGAGATGTTCGCCCGGTTCGCCGAGAGCGCCGACGCCCTCGAGGCGTGGCACGCCGGCGGCCGCGTAGGCCCCCGCCCGCCGGGCCGGCTGCGGCGGCTGCCCGAGCCCCGGCTGCCGCTGGCGCGCCAGCTGCTGGCCACCCCGGCCTACCGGCTGCTGCACGACCCCGACGGCCGCACCCTGCGGATGCGCTGGCGCAAGCGGTTCTGACGAGCGGTTCCGAGTGCGCCGGCGGCCCCGGATACCTTGACGCCATGAGCTCCCACGCCGCCACCACCGACCTGCGGGCCCGCGTCACCGACGTGCTGCCCGGCCTGCGCAGCGACCTCGAGGACCTCGTGCGCATCGAGTCCGTCAGCGCCGACCCCGACCGCGCCGGCGAGGTGCGCCGCAGCGCCGAGGCCGTGCGCGCGCTGCTGGCCGCGGAGGGCATGGACACCGAGGTGGTGAGCATCGACGGCGGGGCGCCCGCCGTCATCGGCCACAAGGCCGGCCCTGAGGGTGCGCCGACGGTGCTGCTCTACGCCCACCACGACGTGCAGCCCGAGAACGACCACGCCGACTGGGACTCCCCGCCCTTCGAGCCCACCGAGCGCGACTCCCCGAGCGGGCGGCGGCTCTTCGCCCGCGGCGCCGCCGACGACAAGGCCGGGATCGTGGCCCACCTCGGCGCGCTGCGGGTCTTCGGCGACGACCTGCCGGTCAGCGTCACCGTCTTCGTCGAGGGCGAGGAGGAGGTCGGCTCCGAGACCCTGCCCGCGCTCCTCGCGGCCCACCAGGAGCGGCTGCGCGCCGACGTCATCGTGATCGCCGACTCCGGCAACTGGGACATCGGCGTCCCCGCCCTGACCACGAGCCTGCGCGGGCTGGTGCGCGCCGACGTCGAGGTCCGCACCCTGACCCACGCGGTGCACTCGGGCATGTGGGGCGGCCTGGTGCCCGACGCGCTGATGACGCTGAGCCGGCTGGTCGCCAGCCTGCACGACGACGAGGGCAACGTCGCCGTGGCCGGTCTGCACGCCGGCCCGGCCGCCGACGTGGAGTACCCCGAGGAGCGGCTGCGCGCCGAGTCGGGCGCCGCGCCCGGCACCCGGTGGATCGGCAGCGGCTCCGCGGTCGAGCGGCTGTGGACCAAGCCGTCGCTGAGCATCACCGGCCTCGACGCGCCGAAGGTCGAGGGCGCCAGCAACACCCTGGTGCCGGCCGCGCGGGCCCGGATCTCGCTGCGCATCGCCCCCGGCGACACCGCCGAGAACGCCGTCGCCCGGCTGACCGAGCACCTCGAGCAGCACGTGGCCTGGGGTGCCGAGCTCTCGGTGCGCGTCGTCGACACCGGCGAGGCCACCCGGATCGACGCCACCGGTCCGGCGTACGACGCCGCCCGGGCGGCCTTCGCGGAGGCCTGGGACGGCACCGAGCCGATCGACATGGGCGTGGGCGGCTCGATCCCCTTCATCGCCGAGTTCCTCGAGGCGTTCCCGCGGGCGAGCGTGCTGGTCACCGGCGTGGAGGACCCCGACACCCGCGCCCACGGCGCCAACGAGGGCCTGCACCTCGCGGAGTTCGAGCGGGTCGTCCTGGCCGAGACGCTGCTGCTGGCGCGGCTCGCCGAGGCGGGTCGTCCCGTCGACTGAGGTGTCGGCCGAGGAGCCCGGGATGCCCCCGGCGGTAAAACCTCGTCTCGACTGACAGGACGCCCACGCAGAGATGCGTGACGGCGGTCACGGCAGGGTAGGGAGGGGGCGCGACCCCCCGGTCGCACCTCCCCCCGCCCCCCATCCTGGGAGTTCCTCGGACCCATGACCGCGCCAGAAAACGACCCTGCCCAGCCCGTGCCGGGCCAGGCCTCAGCAGACCAGCCCCCCACCACGTCCGCCAGGACCGCCAGCCCCGCCGGCACCGGCGTGCGCCGGCGCTCCTTCATCGGCTACGTCATCGGCGGCACCACCCTGGTCGCCGCCGCCGACCTCGCCATGGCGAGGCCGACGTACGCCGTGGTGCCCTCCGGCCCCCAGGTGCCCGAGCTCTACGACCTCGAGGACCTGCAGACCGACGCCGCGCTGCCGACCTCGCAGCTGATCACCGTCGAGGTCCACGACGACGGCACCGCCTCCTTCTCGCTGCCGCGCATGGAGGTCGGCCAGGGCATCACCACCTCGACCGCGATGATCGTGGCCGAGGAGCTCGACCTGCCGGTCGAGAAGGTCCGCGTCACCCTCGCCCCTGCCCGTCCCGAGCTGCGCTTCAACCAGCTCACCGGCGGCTCCAACACCACAGTGTCGACCTACACCCCGATCCGCGTCGCGGCCGCGATCGCGCGCGGCGCGCTGCTCGAGGCCGCCGCGATCCAGCTCGGGTACGCCGTCGACCGGTTGACCTCGAAGGACGGCGTGGTCACCGGGCCGGCCGGTGAGAGCATCTCGTACGCCGAGCTGGTGCCGCTGGCGGCCAGCCCGACCACCCAGCAGGTCGACGTCGTCCTCAAGGACCCCAGCGAGTTCACCCGGATCGGGAAGGCCCGCAACCGCGACGACGCGCTCGCGGCCGTGACCGGCACCAAGAACTACACGATGGACCTCGACGTCGAGGGCGCGCTGCCGACGATGCTGTGCCGTCCGCCGACGCTCAACGGCTCGCCGAAGCAGCTGCGCAACGAGCCGGCCATCCAGCAGATGCCGGGCGTGACCCACGTCGCGGTCGTCGACACCGGGGTCGCGGTGCGCGCCACCACCTTCGGCGAGTGCATCGACGCGATCCGCGCCATGGACGTCGACTGGAACCCCGGCCCGATCGAGGGCGAGTCCGACCAGACGATCCTGGCCCGGCTGAAGAAGGCCGAGCTGCCGCTCGCCGTCCCGAAGGTGCCGCTGCTGGCCGAGACGGTCGAGGAGCGCTTCGAGTTCATGTTCCGCTCCAGCGCCGCGCTCGAGCCCAACTGCGCGATCGCCGACGTGCGCGAGGACTCCGCGGAGATCTGGGCGGGGCTGAAGGTGCCGATCCTGGCCCAGCAGAACATCGCCCAGGAGCTGGGCATGAGCGAGGACCAGGTCAAGGTCAACGTCGTCACCGGCGGCGGCTCGTTCGGGCACAAGCTCTTCAGCGACGCCGCGATCGAGGCCGCCAAGGTCTCGCGGGCCATGGGCGTGCCGGTCAAGCTGATGTGGCACCGCGCCGACGAGCCCCGCCAGGGCCGGCTGCACCCGATGGTCACCTCGCGCATCCGGGCCACCGTGCTCGCGGGCGAGGTGCTCACCTTCGAGCAGCGCAACACCAGCGTGGTCACCGACTTCAGCCACGGCCTCGGCGAGATCATCACCTCGACGATCGACGAGGCCCCCACCGAGGTGGGCCGCCAGCTCGGCGGGATGGGGTTCTCGCAGACGATCTTCACCCTGACCCAGGAGCTCGGCTACAACTTCGGCGCCGTCACCCAGCTGCTCAACGAGACCGACGACCGGTTCAACACCGGCAGCATGCGCAACATCTACTCGCCCGACACCCGGGTGGCCGTCGAGCTCGTCGTCGACCGGCTCGCGGCGGTGGTGGGGATGGACCCGCTGGAGTTCCGGCTCAAGCACGCCAAGAGCCCCAAGGTGCGCAAGGCGCTGGAGAAGGTCGCGGAGGAGGGCGAGTGGGGCCGCACCATGCCGGCCGGCTTCGCCCAGGGCATCGCGATCCACCAGGAGTACAAGGGCGCCACCGCCTGCCTGGTCGAGATCGACGTGCGTCCCGAGACCGTGGACCGCCAGATCCGCGAGGCGGTGACCGGGCCGCGGGTCACCCGCGCCACGTTCGCCGTCGACGCCGGCCTGGTCATCAACCCGCGCGGGCTGGAGGCCCAGATGATGGGCGGCTTCTCCGACGGCCTGGCGCTGACCCTGACCAGCAGCGTGCACCTGCGCGACGGCCACTTCATCGAGGCCAGCTGGGACAACTACTACTACACGCGCCAGTGGAACATCCCGCCGCGCTTCGACTGCTTCGTGCTGCCCTCCGACGAGACGCAGCCCGGCGGCGCCGGCGAGGCCGGCGTCGCGGCCTCGGCCGCCTCGGTGGCCTGCGCCTACGCGAGGGCGACCGGGACGATGCCGACCCGGTTCCCGATCAACCACGACAAGGTCACCTTCACGCCCAAGTCCTTCGTCCCCTCGGTGCCGGCCTCGCCGACCGACGGCCTGCAGCACACCTACTAGGAGAGACCGACATGCCCATGCAGACCTTCATCCTCAACGGCAAGCCGGTCACCGTGGACGTCAACGACGACGTGCGGGTGCTCTGGGTGCTGCGCGACCTCCTCGGCGTCACCGGCCCGAAGTACGGGTGCGGCATCAACGTGTGCAAGGCGTGCACCTCGCACGTCAACGGCAAGGCGTTCAACCCGTGCTCGGTGCGGGTCGGCGACCTGAAGAAGAAGGACGAGATCACCACCATCGAGGGGCTCCCCGACACGGTGGGCGCCGAGCTGCACCCCATGCAGCAGGCCTGGATCGACCGCGACGTCGCCCAGTGCGGCTACTGCCAGCCCGGCCAGATCATGGCCGCCGTGGCGCTGGTCAAGAAGGTGCGCAAGGAGCGGCGCGAGATCAGCGACGCCGACCTCGACACCATCCGCAACATCTGCCGCTGCGGCACCTACAACCGGATCCGCGAGGCGGTCGTGCAGGGCGCCCGCGGGATGGACTGAGGCTCACCCGCTGCCGGGGAGGGTGACGACACCGCCCTCCCCGGGAGCGGGACGCCGGGGCCCGGCCGGCCGGACCGCTGCTCCACTGGCCGCCTGGTCGCCGGGTGCGGAAGCACCCCCCCTCAGCGAGCGACGGGGAGGCGTACCCGGAACGTGCTGCCCTCGCCGAGGCGCGACTCCACCTCGGTGCGCCCGCCGTGGCGGGTGACGATGCGGTGCACGATGCTGAGCCCCAGCCCGGTGCCCGACTGGGCCTGGGCGACCGGGTTGGTCGAGCGGAAGAACTCCTGGAAGAGCTGCTCCTGGTCCTCGGCGGAGATGCCCAGCCCGGTGTCGGTGCACTCGAGCACGACCTCGTCGCCCTCGACCGCGAGGCAGATCGTCACCCGGCCGCCCTCGGGGGTGTACTTGCCCGCGTTGCTGACGAGGTTGGTGACCAGGCGCTCGATCTCCTCGGCCTCGGCCATCGCCACCACCGGCTCGTCGGGCCTCTCCACGACGACCTCGATGTCCTTGCGCGCCAGGCCGTGCTCCTGCAGGGCCAGCACGTCTGTCACCACGCCGGCGAGGTCGACGGGGCGGGCGACGACGGGGTGGTCGGGGTCGCCCACCTTGGCCAGCAGCAGCAGGTCGTCGACGACGCGGGCCAGGCGGCGGGTGCCACGGTCGATGGCGGTCACGGAGGCGGTGACGGCGGGGTCGGTCGCCTCGTCCTGGAGGATCTCGAGGTGGCCCACGATCGCGGACAGCGGGTTCTTCAGCTCGTGCGAGACGGTGGCGATGAGGCGGCCCTTGTAGGTGTCGAGCGCGCGCAGCTCCTCGACCAGCCGGTGCTCGCGCTCGAAGGTGCGGGCGTTGAGCACCACGCGGCCCAGGTCGTGGCCGATGTCGAGGGCGGCCTCGCGCTCGACGTCGCTCCACCCGGGCGCCCCCGCCGGCCGGGTGAGCACCAGGTTGCCGAGGGCCTCGTTGGCGGCGCCGATCGGCACGAACAGCAGCGAGCCGACCCGGATCACGTCGAGGAAGTCGGCGATCTGCGCGACGTCGTGCTCGCTGAGCACTGCGGCGGAGGAGAGCTCCCGCGAGACGACCTCGACGCGCTGCAGCGACCAGCAGGCCCGGGCCGCGCGCTCTGCGACCCGCACGAGCCGACCCGGCAGGTGCACCTCGGTGTCGTCGGCGGCCACGATGCGCCCGGTGCCGTGGCCGTCGTCGTCGAAGATCTGCAGCCAGGCGCCGATGGCCCGGAAACCCTGCATCAGCGCGTCCGCGCTGGCCCCCAGCACCTCGTCGACGCCCAGGTGGGCGGGCACCTCGCGCACGATCTGGCGCGCCGCCGAGGCCAGGCGCACCTGCTCGGCCAGCTGCTCGCGCTCCAGGGCCAGCAGCGCGGCGCGGGCGGCCTGGTCGGCGTACGCCGCCAGCACCCGCTGCGCCTCGGGCCCGGGCCGGCGTCCGTCGTCGGGCAGGTCCATCGACAGCATGCCCACCAGCTCGCCGTGCCGGTTGTGGAGCGGGGCGCACAACGCGTCCATCGGGTGCCAGGCGTCGGGGCCCTCCACCATCTGGGTCTCGGGCACCCAGCCCCAGACCCGCAGGTCGGTGGGCAGCCCCTCGTGGGGCAGGAAGCGCAGCGGCCCCCAGCGCTCCGAGAGGTCGAGCTCGGCGAAGATCGCGTCGAGCGGGGTGCGCGCGCCGAGCAGGGCCTCGCGCGCGGCCTCGTCGCCGGCGACCGCGACGGTCTCGAGCTCGTCGCCGCGCACGAGCCCGATGGTCGCGACCTGGAAGCCCGCGACGCGGGTGACGCCCTCGGCGATCAGGGTGAGCGCGTCGGCGTCGGGCGACGCGGCGTCCGCGCTCAGCCAGGCTCGCTCGGTCACAGGTCCTCGTCCCTCGCACGGTCGCGTCATGCCCCCC
>JBFGFQ010000040.1:0-18125 GCA_041579495.1 Nocardioides sp. | reverse complement strand
GGTCGGCTGCGTGCTGCTCGACGACGACGGCCGCGTGGTCGCCGAGGGCCACCACCGCGGCGCCGGCACCCCGCACGCGGAGGCCGACGCGCTGGCCCGGGCCGGCGCGGCCGCCCGCGGCACCACCGCCGTGGTGACCCTCGAGCCCTGCAACCACACCGGGCGCACCGGCCCGTGCGCCGAGGCCCTCGTCGCCGCCGGCGTACGACGCGTGGTGCTGGCGCAGCGCGACCCCAACCCGCTCGCCGCGGGCGGGGCCGCGACCCTGCGCGCCGCCGGCATCGAGGTCGAGACGGGGCTGCTGGAGGCGGAGGCCCGCGAGCTCAACCGGGTCTGGACCTTCGCCGTCGAGCACGGCCGCCCGTTCGTGACCTGGAAGCTGGCCACCACCATCGACGGCCGCAGCGCCGCGGCCGACGGGACCAGCCGCTGGGTCAGCGGCACCGCCTCGCGCCGCGACACCCACCGCCTGCGGGCGCTGGCCGACACGATGCTGGTCGGCACCGGCACGGTCGCGGTCGACGACCCGCTGCTGACCGTGCGCGACGCCGACGACCGGCCGCTGCCGCGCCAGCCGCTGCGTGTGGTGATGGGGGAGCGCGACCTCGACCCCGCCGCCCGCGTGCTCGCCGGTGTCGACGGGGTCGACGACGCCCCGAGCCTGCACCTGCGCACCCGCGACCCGCACGAGGCGCTGCGCGAGCTCGCGGCCCGCGAGCGGCGCCACGTCTTCCTCGAGGGCGGGCCCACGCTGGCCGCCGCCTTCGTGGCCGCCGGCCTGGTCGACGAGGTCGTCGCCTACGTCGCCCCCTTCTTCCTGGGCTCGGGCCGCAACGCGGTCGCCGACCTGGGGATCGGCACCATCGCCGACGCCTGGCGCCCCGAGGTGCTCGACGTCGCCGTGCTCGAGCCGGTCGTCGCGGGCGAGCAGCCCGACGTCCGCTTCACGCTCGCCCCGCCCGCACCGCCCATCCCCACCCCACGAGGAGACGCCTGATGTTCACCGGCATCGTCGAGGAGCTCGGCACGGTCGCCGCGATCGACGACCTGAGCGACGCCATCCGACTCACGATCAGCGCCGGCGAGGTGCTCGAGGGCACCGGCCTCGGCGACTCGATCGCCGTCAACGGCTGCTGCCTGACCGTCGTCTCGATCGAGGACGACCGGTGGACCGCCGACGTGATGAAGGAGTCGCTCGACAAGACGTCGATGGGCGAGGTCCGCGCCGGCGACCCGGTCAACCTCGAGCGCGCGGTCACCGCCGAGAAGCGCCTCGGCGGCCACATCGTGCAGGGCCACGTCGACGGGGTCGGCGAGGTGCTGCGCCGCGAGCCCAGCGAGCACTGGGAGGTCGTGGAGGTCTCCCTGCCGCCGGGCCTGGCGCGCTACCTGGTCGACAAGGGCTCGATCACCGTCGACGGGGTCAGCCTGACCGTCGTGGAGGCCGGCCCGAGCAGCTTCACCATCAGCCTCATCCCCGAGACCCTCGCCCGCACCACCCTCGGCCGCCGCCAGCCCGGCGACCGGGTCAACCTCGAGGTCGACATCCTCGCCAAGCACGTCGAGAAGCTGCTGGCAGCCCAGCTGCCCAGCGGCCAGCAGAAGGAGCAGGACGCATGACCGAGCAGAACCCCACGCTGCAGCGGATCCGCCTCGACAGCGTCGAGCGCGCGGTCGCCGACATCGCCGCCGGCAAGGCGGTCGTGGTCGTCGACGACGAGGACCGCGAGAACGAGGGCGACATCATCTTCGCCGCCTCCAAGGCGACCCCCGAGCTGATGGCCTTCACCATCCGCCACTCCAGCGGCGTGATCTGCGTGCCGATGCCCGCCGACATGCTCGACCGGCTCGAGATCCCGCTGATGACCCCGCACAACAAGGACAAGCTGCGCACGGCGTACACGATCTCGGTCGACGCCCGCGACGGCGTCTCCACCGGCATCTCGGCCGCCGACCGCGCCCACACCGCCCGGGTGCTGGCCGACTCGGCGACCGAGCCGTGGGAGATCACCCGGCCCGGGCACGTCTTCCCGCTGCGCTACCGCGAGGGCGGCGTGCTGGTGCGCCGCGGGCACACCGAGGCCGCGGTCGACCTGGCCCGGCTCGCGGGCCTGACCCCGGCCGGCGTGCTGGTCGAGGTCGTCAACGACGACGGCACCATGAAGCGTGCCGTCGAGCTGCGCGAGTTCGCCGACGAGCACGACCTCGCGATGATCTCGATCGAGGACCTGGTGCGCTACCGGCGCCGCCACGAGAACCTCGTCGAGCGGGCCGCCGTCACCCGGCTGCCCACCCGCCACGGCGACTTCACGGCGTACGGCTACCGGATCACCGTCGACGGCTCCGAGCACGTGGCGCTGGTGCACGGCGACCCCGCCGACCTGGCCACCGACGAGCCGGTGCTGACCCGGGTGCACTCGGAGTGCCTGACCGGCGACGTGCTGGGCTCCGACCGCTGCGACTGCGGCCCCCAGCTCGACGAGGCGCTCGAGCGCGTGGT
This sequence comes from Nocardioides sp., assembly GCA_041579495.1. Classification (GTDB taxonomy): domain Bacteria; phylum Actinomycetota; class Actinomycetes; order Propionibacteriales; family Nocardioidaceae; genus Nocardioides. The sequence goes on along the minus strand of JBFGFQ010000040.1, from coordinate 15,625 downwards.
GGCCGAGGGGCGCGGCGTCGTGATCTACCTGCGCGGCCACGAGGGCCGCGGGATCGGCCTGCTGGGCAAGCTGCAGGCCTACCAGCTCCAGGACGGCGGCCGCGACACCGTCGACGCCAACCTCGACCTGGGCCTGCCGGCCGACGCGCGCCACTACGGCACCGCCACCCAGATCCTGCGCGACCTCGGCGTGCGCTCGGTGCGGCTGATGACCAACAACCCGGACAAGGTCAGCAGCCTCGAGGACTTCGGGGTGCCGGTCGCCGAGCGGGTGCCGCTCACCCCGCACCCCAACGACCACAACCTGGCCTACCTGCTGACCAAGCGCGACCGGATGGGCCACGTGCTGCCCGACCTCGTCGACCCGGTCGTCGATCCCGCCGTCGACCCTGCTGTCGACCCTGCCACGAACGGAGCCGTCTGATGAGCGGACACGGAGCCCCCACCGCCGAGCCCGTCGACTGCAGCGACCTGCGCGTCGCCGTGGTCGCGGCCTCCTGGCACACCCAGGTCATGGACGGCCTGCTCGCCGGCGCGCAGCGCGCGGCCGACGACTTCTCCGTGCGCGACCTCGAGGTCGTGCGGGTGCCGGGCACCTTCGAGCTGCCCGTGGTCGCCTCGGCGCTGGCCGAGCAGGGCTACGACGCGGTCATCGCGCTCGGTGTCGTGATCCGCGGCGGCACCCCGCACTTCGACTACGTCTGCAACGCCGCCACCGACGGCCTGGGCCGGGTCGCCCTCGACCACACCGTGCCCGTCGGCTTCGGCGTGCTCACCTGCGACGACGACCAGCAGGCCCTCGACCGGGCCGGGCTGGAGGGGTCGAAGGAGGACAAGGGGTACGAGGCCACCGCCGCCGCCCTGCACACCGCTCGCACCCTGCGCTCGCTGCGCGGCTGACGCCCGCTCCGCCGATCTCGTAGGCCCGGCGGGAGTTTCATCGGCCGCCCGATGGAACTCACGCCGGGACGATGAAGCTTCATCGTCCCGGCGCCAGTTCCGTGCTGCCCGATCCGTGCTGCCGACCGGTCAGGTACGCCGGTGCCCCGGGCGGTCCTCGGCGACCCACGCGGCGCCGAGCCGGATGCCCTCGGCGATCGTGCCGATGGCCAGGTAGATGCCGGAGACCCCGGCGAGCACCGCGCCGAGCAGCACGAGGACCACGTTCGCGTCCTGTGACCCGGCGTTCACCAGCAGCCAGCCCGCGAGGTGGCCCACCGAGGCCATCGCGATGATCACCCACGGCCGCAGCCGACCGGACGCGGTGGTGTGGCCCTCGGGGCGCCGGCCCAGCGCCTCGCGCTGCAGGGCCTCGTGCCGAGCAGCGCGCTCGGCGAGGTCGTTCCGGTCCTGGTCGGGCATCCGCGGTCTCCTGGGGGTCATGACGCTCTGCCCGATACCTACCACGCCGACCGGCCCGGCGGGCTCTGACAGGCTGGCCCCATGAGCGCGGGAGTGACGGGACTGGTCGTAGCCGCCGTGGTGGCCCTCGGTGTGCTCGGCTGGCTGGCGGCCGAGACGGTGCTGGGGCGCGGCGCCGACCGGGCTCAGCCGCGACCCTCGTTCGGCGAGCGCTGGCAGCGGCGTACGCCGCTGCGCACCGCGGCCCTGGTGCTGCTCGGCCTGGGCGTGGGCGCGGGCGCCCTCGGCGCCGCGGCCCTGGCCGCCGACGGGGCGAACCGCGGGGGCGGCCTCGACCTCGTGGGGCTGGCGCTGACGCTGCTGCTGCTCGGGGTCAGCCTGCTGGCGACCTGGTGGCGCCTGGCCGGTCGACGTCGCTGACGCCCGTGGCATCCCGCCCGGCGATCCACTCGTCGGCGAGCAGTGCGTACGCGAAGGAGTCGAGCCAGCCCAGGTCGCGGTGCAGCGACTCGGCCACGAAGTGCGCCTCGCGACGCATCCCGACCCGCTCCATCAGCCGCCACGAGGCGATGTTGTCGGCGAAGCACCCGGCCGTGACGCGACGCAGTCCGAGCCCGGTGGGAGCCGGGAGGAGGCACAGGTCCAGCAGCGCCCGCACAGCCTCGCTGCCCAGCCCACGACCGCCGTACGCCGGGTCGAGCACCCAGCCCAGCTCGGCCTGCACGCCCGCGGCCACGGAGCCCATGTCGCCCTGCGCCCAGCCGTCCTCGACGCGCAGCACCAGGTCGCCCACCACCCGGCCCTCGTGCTCGACCACCAGGGTCCTGGCCAGCCGCTCCGGGCGGCCGAACCACGCCTCGAAGGCCGGCAGGTCGCCCTGGTGCGCGGCGAGCCAGCGACCCACGCCGTCGAGACGCCGGTAGGCCCAGACCGCCTCGACGTCGCCGGCCTCGGCGGGGCGCAGCAGGAGCCGTCGGGTGCGGTGCGGCCAGCGCAGGGCGGCCAGGGGGTGCGGGGCGTCCACGAGGACATCGTGTCGCGCAGGTCTCGTTCCCGCGATCCGATATCGGGCGCCGGGGGCCCACCGCCTAGGCTGGTCCATCGTGAAGACGTTCGAGGAGCTGTGGACCGAGCTGGCCGAGAAGGCCCGGACCCGTCCCGAGGGGTCGGGCACCGTGCGCGAGCTCGACGCCGGGGTCCATGCGATCGGCAAGAAGCTGGTCGAGGAGGCCGCCGAGTCCTGGATGGCCGCCGAGCACGAGGGCAAGGAGCGTGCGGCCGAGGAGATCAGCCAGCTGCTCTACCACGTGCAGGTCCTGATGCTCGGGCTCGGTCTCGAGCTCGACGACGTCTACACCCACCTCTGAGAGGCCACCCGACATGTCGTTGCTGAGAGTGGCGGTCCCCAACAAGGGCTCGCTGTCCGTCTCCGCCTCCGAGATCCTGCGCGAGAGCGGCTACCGCCAGCGCGAGGACTCCAAGCAGCTCACGCTCACCGACGCCGACAACGGCGTCGAGTTCTTCTACCTGCGCCCGCGCGACATCGCCCTGTACGTCGGCGAGGGCACCCTCGACGTGGGCATCACCGGCCGCGACCTGCTGCGCGACTCCGGCGCCAAGGCCGAGGAGGCACTCGAGCTGGGCTTCGGGCGCAGCCGCTTCCGCTTCGCGGCCCGCCCGGGACGCTTCACCGAGCTCGGCGACCTCGCCGGCGCCCGGATCGCGACGTCGTACACCGGCGTGGTGCGCGCGTTCCTCGAGGAGCGCGGCATCGAGGCCGGTGTCACCCGTCTCGACGGTGCGGTCGAGACCAGCATCCAGCTCGGCGTGGCCGACGCGATCGCCGACGTCGTGGAGACCGGCAGCACCCTGCGCCAGGCGGGGCTGGAGGTCTTCGGCGAGACGATCCTGGAGTCCGAGGCGGTGCTGATCACCCGCTCGGGCGACGTCCCCGAGGGCTTCGAGTCGCTCAAGCGCCGCATCGAGGGCGTCCTGGTGGCGCGCAGCTACGTGATGATGGACTACGACATCCCCAGCGACAAGGTCGCCGACGCGGTCCGGCTGACCCCCGGCATCGAGAGCCCGACCGTGGCCCCGCTGCACCGCGAGGGCTGGTCGGCGGTGCGGGCGATGGTGCCGCGCGCGGGCGCCCAGCGCCTGATGGACCAGCTGTGGCAGATCGGGGCCCGCGGCATCCTGCTCACCGACATCCATGCCTGCCGCCTCTGAGGGCGGGGCGCCCGCCCTGCCGGTGACCTACCGCCCGCTGGGCCCGCGCATCGTCGGCATCGGGCTGGGCCTCGGGCTGCTGGTGGTCTTCGCGGCCGCCTGGATCAGCTTCGGCCCCGACGTGCGCGCCCGGTTCACGCTCTTCCAGCGCAGCACCCTGGTCTTCCTGGGTGCGCTGGGCTTCGGTGCGATCTTCGCGCTGGTGCGCTCGCGCGTGGACGCCGAGCGGGGCCGGCTGGTCATCGTCAACGGGTTCCGGCGCCGCGAGCTGGCGTGGGAGCAGGTCGTGAGCGTCCGGCTGCCGCCGGGCGCGCCGTGGGCCACCCTCGACCTCACCGACGGCACCACCGTCGCGGCGATGGGCATCCAGGGCTCCGACGGCGCCCGGGCCCAGCAGGCCGTCAAGCAGCTGCGCGCGATCGTCGCCGACCCGCCGCACTGACCCCGGGCCCGGTCAGTCGACCGCGCGGATCCCCCACGACCCGGAGTGCTCGTCACCGGGGCTGCCCGCGGGCGCCAGCACCACCAGGTCGGTGCCCGAGCGCAGCGCGTCGGGAGGCGCGGTCATCGGCTCGACCGCCAGCGAACGACGCGCGCTGGGGCCCACCTCGTCGGCGGTGAAGAGCTGCAGGTGGGTCCACGCCGGGTCGACCCACAGGTTGACGCCCTCGCCGGTGCGGGGGTCGCGCAGCGTCGTGGTCGCCCGGCCGGACTCGTCGCGGTCGAGGTCGGTGAAGGTGGTGTCGAGCACCGTCGAGCGCAGCGGCCGCGAGACCCGGAAGTCGAGCCCGCCGCCGTCGACCGGCTCCGCGCCGACGGGTCGCTTGCGCTCGTCGGTGGTCAGGGCGGTCGCCGCCGGCAGCGTCAGCTCCAGGCCGTCGACCGGGCCGGCGCCGACGCACAGGTAGGGGTGCGCGCCGGCGGCGTACGGCGCCTGCTCGGACGACATGTTCGTCGCCGTCACGGTGACCGTCAGCCCGTCGGCGGACAGGTCGTGCACCACGTGCAGGTCGAGGGTCCACGGCCAGCCCGACTGCGCCATCAGCCGGTAGGTCAGCGACACCGAGTGCTCGGTGTGCTCCTCGAGCGTCCACGCCGCCCAGCGCACCAACCCGTGGGAGGCGTTGCGCAGCTCGTGCTCGGTCAGCGGCACGCTCAGCGAGTGCCCGCCGAAGGAGAACCGGCCCTCGCCGAGCCGGTTGGGCCAGGGCACCAGCAGCTGCCCGCGCCCGCCCCAGGACTGCTCCTCGAGCCCGAACCCGTCGACGAGCGGGCGGCCGGCGTACGACAGCTCGCGCAGCGCGGCGCCGCTCTCGGTCACGACGGCGCGGTAGCCGCCGGCGGAGATCTCGAACTGGTCCCCGCTGGGTGCAAGCATGCGCGTCACCCTAGTGGCTGCACCGGCTCGCTCCCGGGTACGACGGTGCGCGGCGCAGTGCGGCCGGTGCCGTCGACGAGCACGTCGGCGCGGCGCCGGGTGCCCTGGCGCTCGAAGTGGTGCTCCTCGGCCTCGGCCCAGGCCTCCCAGTGCGGGGCGAACGACTCGCCGTCGCGCTCCAGCCCGCGGCGCCGGCGCAGCTCGGTGGGCGCGTCGACCCAGACCAGCACGGTGGTCAGCGGGGTGATCCGCGCGGCACCCGACCCGACGCCCTCGAGCACCAGCAGCGGCACCGGGGCCACCGTGACGTCCTCGCCCGCGGTGCCGGTGTGCCAGTCGTGGCGGGTGTAGCTGCCGGCGGCGTCGCGCTCGAGCGGGCTCAGCAGCTGCTCGAGCTGGTCGGGCACCCGGGGCAGGCCGTCCCAGCCGTCGTACATGTCGTCGAGGTGCACCACCCGGGTCTCGAGGCCGTCGGCGCTCGCGGTCTCGGCGACCGCCTCGGCGAGCGTGGACTTGCCGGCGCCGGAGGGGCCGTCGATGCACACCAGCAGGCCCTTGCCACCGAGCGTGGCGGGGCGGCTGGTGGCGAGGTCGAGGACCAGGCGGGCCACCTCAGAAGCAGAGACCGAGGCCACGGTAGGTCGCCACCTCCTCCACGAAGCGGTCGCCGGAGAGCAGCTGGACCTCGCGGCCGTGCTCGAAGAGCTCGCCGGACTTGGCGTGGCGGAACCACACCAGGTCGCCGATCGACAGCATCGAGGCCGAGGGGCCGACCAGCGGGGTCTGCACCTCGCCGGCGCCCTCGAGGCCGGTCAGCCGCAGCCCGGGCGGCGCCCACGGGGTCGGCAGCCTGTCGGCCCCGGCCGCGCCGGAGGCCACCAGCCCGCCACCGTGGACGGTCGCCACGCCGGGGGAGGGGCGCCGGGTCACCGGCAGCCCGAAGAACGCGGCCGGACGCGGCGCGAAGGAGCGGTAGTGGTCGAAGAGGGTCGGGACCAGCAGCCCGGAGCCGGCCGCGACCTCGGTGACCACCGGGTCGGCGGCGCTGTCGTCGACCGATCCGGAGCCGCCGGCGTTCCACAGCTCGAGACCCTCGGGGCCGACCAGGTCGGCGAGCGCCACGGCGACGAGGCGGCGCCGCTCGCGCAGCTGCGCCAGGGAGGCGTCCTTGAGGCGGCGCACCACCAACGACCGGGCGCGGGCGCCGGGCAGGTCGTCGGGGACCCCGGCGACCTGGCCCTCGTAGGTCATCACGCCGACGAGGGTGAACCCGGGGCGGTCGAGCACCTCGCGCGCCAGGGCGAGCACGTCGTCGACGACGTGGAGCGGGGAGCGCTTGGGGCCGACGTGGCGTCCGCCCACGTGCAGGCCGGCGTCGACGTCGATGGCCACCCGCACCGGCACCGCCCGCGAGGAGCGCACCGAGTCGACCACGTCGAGGTGCGCCACGTCGTCGACCATCAGCGTCACCCGGTCGGCGGCGCGCGGCGAGGCGACCAGGGCGGACAGCGCCCGGCGGTCGACGCTGGGATAGGCCACCAGCAGGTCGTCGCTGACCTCGTGCTCCTCCAGCCACAGGGCCTCCGCGAGCGTGTAGGCGAGCACGCCGCGGAACCCGTCGCGGGCCAGGGCGCGGCTCATCAGGGCGGGCACCCGCACCGACTTGGAGGCCAGGCGCAGCGGCGTGCCGGCCGCGCGTCGCTCCAGGTCGGCGGCGTTGGCGTCGAATGCGTCGAGGTCGACGACCAGCAGCGGGGTCGGCGCCGGGGCGTCCAGCGACCGCACGGCGGCGTCGAGCCGCGCCATGAGCCGGCTGCGCGCCGCGGCGCTGCCCGGGTCGCCCGGGCCGGTGCCCCGCCCCATCAGGAGATGCCGCGCCGGCGCAGCAGCGCCTCGATGTCGGCCAGGTCGTCGTCGATCGCCGGCTTCCCCTTGCCGGCCCGGTCCTTGCCGGCCCGGTCCTCGCCCGCGCGCTCCACGGCGGCCGGCTCGTCGGCGCGGCGCACGGCGCGGGCGCCGGAGCGGCGGCCGAGCCGCCCGGCCGCCACCAGCAGCAGCACCGACGTGCCGGCCAGCGCCGCGCCGATCCACACCACGGGGCTGAGCACCAGGCCGACGGCCCAGTCGCCGACCGCGTCGACGATGCGGGTGAACATCTCGAGGGTCCCGGTCAGGTACGCCGCCGGTACCAGCAGCGTCAGCGCCGCCGCCCGCAGCGCCGTGACGGCTCCGCGCCGGCGCCAGGCCCAGACCGTGACGAGACCGCCCACGACGGTCAGGGTGATCGCGAGCGCTGTCCAGGCGGCCTCGTCCATGACTCCAGCCTGTCACAGGAGGCCAGCGCGTGGTGCGCTGCGACCGGCAGGGATGATGGGGGAGTGGACGACCAGCACCAGCGCCTGCTCGCCGGGCCCGGGTTCCCCGGCGACACCGGCGAGGCCGAGCCGACGCTCGCGACCGCGCTGGCGGCGTACGACGCCGCCCCGGGCGACCCCGACACCTACCTGGCCTGCCTCGACGCGCTGCGCACCGCGCGGCTGCTGGTGCCGGTGGTCGCGCTGCTGGGGGAGGTGGAGATCGACGAGCACGGGCTGGCCCACGACAAGACCAGCGACATGGCGGCGGTGCTGCTCACCGGCGCCGACGGCCGCACCGCCCTGCTCTCCTTCACCGGCACCGCGGCGATGACCGCCTGGGACCCGCAGGCGCGCCCGGTGCCGGTCACCGCGCCGTACGCCGCCCAGGCCGCGGTGCAGGAGGGGGCCGCGGCCCTGCTCGTCGACGTCGCCGGCCCGGCGCGGCTGGTGGTGCAGGGCGGCGACCTCGAGGCCCTGGGCGCGGGCTGGCGTCCGGTGCGCCTGGGGACGGGCATCGGCTGGCTGCGCCCCGGCGAGGCCTGAGGTCGGGGCGCGCACGGGCTGGGGTTTGGGCGCGCGGCGCCGCGTCGGCTAGAGTCTGTCCTCGACCGACCGGTCCGTCGTGCCCTCGCAAGGGAGCACCTCAGGCCGGTCTCCAAGCGGAGGCCAGGCACGATCGTCTCCCACCCGCATCGACCGCCAGCACCACAGGTCGTCGGGTCCGGTCCCGGGAGCGCACCCGTGCACTCCCGTAGATGTGGAACCCCGCGTAGGGGGGACGTGTCGCGACTGGCTTCCGCTTGCTGCAAGCGGAAGCCTTTGTTCATTTCCGGCCCTCTTCCACGGCCGGGGCGTGCAGAGACCTCCGAGGACATCCCCACCAGGAGGACACATCAGCACCGAGCTTCGAATCAACGACCGGATCCGCGTCCAGGAGGTCCGCCTCGTTGGCCCCAGCGGCGAGACCGTCGGCATCGTTCCCACCGCCGACGCACTGCGCCTTGCCCAGGAGGCTGACCTCGACCTCGTCGAGATCGCCCCGATGGCCCGCCCCCCGGTCTGCAAGCTCATGGACTACGGGAAGTTCAAGTACGAGAACGCCCAGAAGGCCCGCGAGGCGCGCCGGAACCAGACGAACGTGATCATCAAGGAGATGAAGCTTCGTCCCAAGATCGACTCGCACGACTACGAGACCAAGAAGGGTCACGTGGTGCGGTTCCTCAACGCCGGCGACAAGGTCAAGATCACGATCATGTTCCGCGGCCGCGAGCAGCACCGCCCCGAGCTCGGGTTCCGCCTGCTGCAGAAGCTGGCCGAGGACGTCACCGAGCTGGGCTTCGTGGAGTCCTCGCCCAAGCAGGACGGGCGCAACATGACCATGGTCCTGGGCCCGCACAAGAAGAAGGCCGAGGCCAAGGTCGAGCACAAGGCCGCCAAGGAGGCCAAGGCCGCCGAGCGCGCCGCCGAGGAGGCCGAGGAGCGCGCCGAGCGCACCGAGCGCAACGCCGGTCGCCAGGCAGCTCCCAAGAAGGAGCGCGGTCGTTCCGAGAACCTCGATCCCGAGATCGAGGCCTGAGCACCGCCGGGATCCGTCCGGGTCCCGCACCGAACTGCCGCAGCACGCAACGAGAGAGAGACACAGATGCCCAAGAACAAGAGCCACTCCGGCGCCGGCAAGCGCTTCCGCGTGACCGGCTCCGGCAAGATCCTTCGCGAGAAGGCCGGCAAGCGCCACAACCTCGAGAAGAAGCCCTCGAAGGTCACGCGTCGCATGACCGGCACCGTCGAGGTGGCCAAGGCCGACACCGCGCGCGCCAAGAAGATGCTCGGCATCTGAGCCTCGCCCACCCGTCAACCACCGGGCCGGCGCACCGGCCCTGACGTCGACCACACCGGTCGGCAGAGCACCAAGGAGACACCATGGCACGCGTCAAGCGCGCAGTGAACGCCCAGAAGAAGCGTCGTACCACCCTCGAGCGCGCCAGCGGCTACCGCGGCCAGCGCTCGCGCCTGTACCGCAAGGCCAAGGAGCAGGTCACCCACTCGCTGGTCTACAACTACAACGACCGGCGCAAGAACAAGGGCAACTTCCGCAAGCTGTGGATCCAGCGGATCAACGCCGCGGCCCGCGCCCAGGGCATGACCTACAACCGCTTCATCCAGGGCCTCAACCTGGCTGGTGTCGAGGTCGACCGCAAGATCCTGGCCGACCTGGCCGTCAACGACATCGCGGCGTTCAACGTCCTCGTCGAGACCGCCAAGAACGCCCTCCCCGAGGACGTCAACGCGCCCAAGGCGGAGGCCTCGGCCTGACCACCTCCTGGGGCCCCTCGGGCCCCTCGGCTCCCCTCGTCGCGGGCAACACCCGCGTCAAGGACGCACGCAGGCTCAGCCGCCGCTCGGTCCGTTCCGAGCGGCGGCTGTTCCTCGCTGACGGCCCGAAGGCCGTCGAGGGCGCCCTCGAGGTGCCCGGGCTGCTGGTCGAGGTCTTCGCGACCCCGGCGGCCACCGAGCGGTACGCCGACCTGGCCCGCGCCGCGCAGGAGTCCGGTGCCGCCTGGACCCCGGTCGACGACCGCGCGCTGGCGTCGCTGAGCGACGCCGTCAGCCCCGCGGGGCTGGTCGGGGTGTGCCGCTTCCTCGACGCCGACCTCGACACGGTGCTCGCCGCGGGGCCGCGCCTGGTCGCGGTCTGCGCCGACGTGCGCGACCCCGGCAACGCCGGCACCGTGATCCGCTGCGCGGACGCCGCCGGCGCCGACGCCGTGGTGCTGGCCGGCAGCTCGGTCGACGCCTACAACCCCAAGACGGTGCGGGCCTCGGTGGGCTCGCTGTTCCACCTGCCGGTCGTGGTGGCCCCCGACGCCGCCGAGGCGGTGCGCGCCCTGCAGGGCGCCGGGCTGCAGGTGCTGGCCGCCGACGGCGCCGGGGAGCGGGACCTCTACGACACCGCCCCGACCGACGGCCCGGTCGCCTGGCTCTTCGGCAACGAGGCCTGGGGCCTGCCGCCCGAGCTGGCCCGGCTGGCCGACCACCGGGTCTCGATCCCGATCCACGGTCGCGCCGAGAGCCTCAACCTCTCCACCGCCGCCGCGCTGTGCCTCTACGAGACCGCGCGCGCCCAGCGTCGTACCTGACCTCGGGCCCCCGGCTCTCTTATGGTGGGGGCCATGTCACCTGACCCGGCCCGGGCCGTGCTCGACGACCTGCCCGACGGCGTGGTCCTCGCCGGTGGCGACGGGCTGGTGCGCCTGGTCTCGGCGCCGGCCGCGCGGATGCTCGGCATCGACGCCGACGAGGCGCCCGGCCGCCCGCTGCCCGAGGTGCTGCGGCTGCAGGACCGCGAGGGCGCGTCCTGGTGCGCCTGCAACACCCCGTTCGAGGGCCTGGCCACCCGCACCGCGGTGCCCGAGCAGCCCTGGCTGCTGCCCGACGGCAGCGAGGTGCTCGTCGCCGCGCGCATCCACCGCACCTCGCTGCGCGACCCCGTCGACCGGGTGGCCGTCACCCTGCGCTCGGGCCGCGGCCGCGCGCGCCTCGACCGGGAGCGCTCCGACCTGGTCGCCACCGTCGCCCACGAGCTGCGCTCGCCGCTGACCGGCGTCAAGGGCTTCGTGCAGGCGCTGCTGAACCGGTGGGACAAGCTCAACGACGACCAGAAGAAGCTGATGCTCACCACCGTCAGCTCCGACTCCGACCGGCTCAGCCGGCTGATCGCCGAGCTGCTCGACGTGGCCCGCATCGACACCGGGCGGCTGCAGCTGCACCCGCGGCCCACCGACGTCGCGACCATCGCGGGACGGGTGGTCGGCTCGGTGCAGGCCGCCACGTCGCGCCGCGTGCTCCTGGAGGACCCCGGCGACCTGCCCGCGGTGCTCGCCGACCCCGACAAGCTCTCGCAGGTGGTCACCAACCTGGTCGAGAACGGGGTCCGGCACGGCGACGGCACCGTGCGGGTGCGGCTGGAGGCCCTGGCCCCGGCCGGTGCCGAGGTCGGGGCCGCGGTGCGCCTGACCGTCGACGACGAGGGCGAGGGCATCCCCGAGGAGCTGCGCCGCCGCGTCTTCACCAAGTTCTGGAAGAGCGGGGCCCGCGGCGGCTCGGGCCTGGGCATGTACATCGTGGGCGGCCTCACCCGCGCCCACGGCGGCTCGGTGACCATCACCGACGCACCCGGCGGGGGAGCGCGGGTGCAGGTGACCTGGCCGGTCGGTCCCGAGGCCTGAACCGGGCGGGGTCGTCCGTAGACTGCGCCCGAGCTACCAGCGAGAGGCAGTGATGTCGGGCCCGAACACCGATTACGACCCCGTCGAGGTCACCCCGCTCCAGGCGGAGGAGGTCGAGGCGGCACGTGACGCCGCGATCGCCGCGATCGAGCAGGCGAGCGACCTCGAGGCGCTCAAGCAGGTGCGCCTCGAGCACGCCGGCGACCGCTCGCCCCTGGCGCTGGCCAACCGCGAGATCGGCGCCCTGCCGCCCCAGGCACGCAAGGAGGCCGGCCGCCGCGTCGGCCAGGCCCGCGGCGCGGTCAACCAGGCGCTGGCCGCCCGGCAGGTCGTGCTCGAGGCCGAGCACGAGGAGCGGATGCTCGTCGAGGAGACCGTCGACGTCACCCTGCCCACCGACCGGCGCCGCGCCGGCGGCCGGCACCCGCTGACCCTGCAGTCCGAGCTGATCGCCGACCTGTTCGTGGCGATGGGCTGGGAGGTCGCCGAGGGTCCCGTCGTCGAGGCCGAGTGGCTCAACTTCGACGCCCTCAACCTGGGTCCCGACCACCCGGCGCGCACCATGCAGGACACCTTCTGGACCGAGCCGGCCGACCACCACGTCGTGCTGCGCACCCAGACCTCGCCGGTGCAGGCGCGCACCATGCTGACCCGCACCCCGCCGATCTACGTGGTCTGCCCGGGCCGGGTCTTCCGCACCGACGAGTACGACGCCACGCACAGCCCGATGTTCCACCAGGTCGAGGGCCTCGTGGTCGACGAGGGCATCACGATGGCGCACCTCAAGGGCACCCTCGACCACTTCGCCGGGCAGCTCTTCGGCGACGGCATCGACACCCGCTTCCGCCCGTCGTACTTCCCCTTCACCGAGCCCTCGGCCGAGGTCGACGTGCGCTGCTTCGTGTGCCGCGGGGTGGCTGTGACAGCAGGGGGCGACTCCTGCCGCACCTGCCGCGGCGAGGGCTGGATCGAGTGGGGCGGCTGCGGCGTGGTCAACCCCCGCGTCCTGACCGCCTGCGGCGTCGACCCCGAGGTCTACAGCGGCTTCGCGTTCGGCATGGGCATCGACCGCTCGTTCATGTTCCGCCACGGCCTGGAGGACCTGCGACCGCTCTTCGAGGGCGACGTCCGCTTCAGCGCCGCGTTCGGAACCGAGATCTGAGGAATCATGAAGGCACCCGTCTCCTGGATCCGTGAGCACGTCGACCTGCCCGCCGAGGTGGGCACCGAGGAGCTCACCGACCGACTGACCATGCTCGGGCTCAAGCTCGAGGCCATCGAGCGCCCCGGTGAGGAGATCACCGGTCCGCTGGTGGTGGGCCGCGTGCTCACCATGGAGCCCGAGCCGCAGAAGAACGGCAAGACCATCAACTGGTGCACCGTCGACGTGGGCGAGGCCAACGGCACCGGCGAGCCGCAGGGCATCGTGTGCGGGGCGCACAACTTCGCGCCCGGCGACCTCGTGGTCACCGTGCTGCCCGGCGGCGTGCTGCCTGGCGGGTTCGCGATCAGCGCCCGCAAGACCTACGGCCACGTCTCGGCCGGGATGATCTGCTCGGCGGCCGAGCTCGGTCTGGGCACCGACCACGACGGCATCATCGTGCTGCCGCCCGACGCGGGGGAGCCGGGCCAGGACGTGCGCCCGCTGCTCGGCTTCGACGAGGAGATCATCGAGTTCGAGATCAACCCCGACCGGGCCTACGCCCTGTCGCTGCGCGGCATCGCCCGCGAGGCGGCGCTGGGCTTCGACGCGCCGTTCCGCGACCCGGTCGAGCGCGACCTGCCCCCGGCCGACGACGCCGGGCACCCCGTCGAGGTCGACGACCCCGAGGGCTGCCCCGTCTTCGTCGCGCGCACCGTCAGCGGCTTCGACCCGGCCGCCGAGACCCCGGCCTTCATCGCCGACCGGCTCCGGATGGCCGGGATGCGCCCGATCTCGCTGGCCGTCGACGTCACCAACTACGTGATGCTCGAGACCGGCCGACCGATCCACGGCTACGACCTCGACAAGGTGCAGGGCACCGTGCGGGTGCGCCGGGCGCGCGCCGGCGAGCGCCTGACCACCCTCGACGGCACCAAGCGCGAGCTGCACCCCGAGGACCTCGTGGTGACCGACGACTCCGGCGTGATCGGGCTCGGCGGCGTGATGGGCGGCGAGGCCACGGAGATCTCCGCGACCACCACCCGCGTCCTCGTCGAGGCCGCGCACTGGGAGCCGGTCGCGATGTTCCGCACCGGCAAGCGCCACAGGATCTCCTCCGAGGCCGGCAAGCGCAACGAGCGCGGCGCCGACCCGACCACCTGCGAGCCGGCAGCCGATCGCGTGGTCGAGCTGCTGACGACGTACGGCGGTGCCACGGCGGAGCCGGGCGTCACCGTCGTCGGTGCCCCGCGTCCCCGCGAGGCGGTGCGGCTCGACGCCGGGCTCGCCCGCCGGGTCAGCGGCATGCCCATCGACGACGAGACCGCGGTCGCCCACCTGCGCGCCGTGGGCTGCGACGTCGTCGAGGAGGGCGGCGCGCTCGCCGTCACCCCGCCGCAGTGGCGCCCCGACCTGACCGACGCCCAGGACTTCTCCGAGGAGGTCGTGCGGGTCGTGGGCTACGACAAGGTCCCCTCGGTGCTGCCGACCCCGCCCTCGGGGCGCGGTCTCACCCGGGAGCAGCGCCTGCGCCGTCGCGTGGGCCGCACCATGGCCGGCCAGGGCTTCGTGGAGGTCCTGACGTTCCCGTTCATCGGCACCGGCGACCTCGACCTGCTCGGCCTCGCCGCCGACGACGACCGGCGCAGTCTCCTGCGGCTGAGCAACCCGCTCAGCGCCGAGGCGCCGTACATGACCAGCACGCTGCTGCCCGGTCTGCTGCGCGCCGCGGCCAGGAACGTCGGCCACGGCACCACCTCGTTCGCGGTCTTCGAGAGCGCCCCGGTGACGGCGCCCCGCGGCAGCGGCCCGGCGCCGATCCTGCCCGTCGACCGGCGCCCGACCGACGCCGAGCTCGAGGAGCTCGAGAAGGCGCTGCCCGCGCAGCCGACCCACCTCGGCCTGGTCGCCGTCGGCGAGGCCGACGCCACGGGCTGGTGGGGCGCCGGGCGCCACGTCGACTGGTCGGACGCCGTCGAGGCCGTGCGCGGTGTCAGCGACGCCCTGGGGCTCGGGCTGCAGACCCGGGCGGCCTCCCTGGCCCCCTGGCACCCCGGCCGCTGCGCCGAGCTGGTCGTCGACGGCGTCGTCGTGGGCCACGCCGGCGAGCTGCACCCGCGGGTGTGCACGGCCTTCGGGCTGCCGCCGCGCTCGGTGGCCGCCGAGGTCGACCTCGACCTGCTGCTCGAGCGGGCCGTCGACCTGCGCCCCGCGCCGGTCTTCTCGGCCTACCCGGTCGCCAAGGAGGACGTCGCACTCGTCGTCGACGACTCCGTGCCTGCCGGTGACGTCGAGGCGGCGCTGCGCGAGGGGGCCGGCGAGCTGCTCGAGTCGGTGCGCCTCTTCGACGTCTACACCGGCGACCAGGTCGGTGCGGGGCGCAAGTCGCTGGCCTTCGCCCTGCGCCTGCGCGCCCACGACCGGACCCTCGTCGAGGGCGAGGCCGCGGCCGCCCGCGACGCCGCCGTGGCGCTGGCCGCCGAGCGCACCGGGGCCACCCAACGCTGACCAGTCCCAAACCCCACCCTGACCCGTCCCATATCTCACCCTGACCCGGCGCAAATCGTGCGCTGACCCGTCCCAGATCTCGCGTCGACCCGGCGCAGATCGCACTTCGACCCGGCTCGAACCTCTGGCGTAGAAGTGCGGGCCGGGTCGGCGGAAGATCCGGCCGGGTGGGCGGGAGATCTTGGCCGGGTGGGCGAAAGATTTGGGCCGGCTCGCGCGGGGGTCTGGGCTGGGGGTCAGATGCGACCTCAGGGGTGGTGCCCCGGGTGCCGCTCCTGGCTGTTGACTGGCCAGGTCGGTCCTAAGCAGGCACCGCCTACTTCCGTCGTCGACCGGAGTCAGGCCGCAGCCGGCGATCCCGTTGCCGATCCCACCCCCCGGGTTGCACATGAACATGCAGATCTGCGTATAGTCATGCATATGG
>JBFGFQ010000039.1:0-18151 GCA_041579495.1 Nocardioides sp. | reverse complement strand
GGTGCCGGAGGACCTCCCCTGTCGCCGTCCCCGGGGCGCTCAGCCGCCGAAGGCCGCCCGCACCTGCTCGAGCACCGGTGCGGTCTCGGCGGTGAGGTCGTCGGCCCCGGGCTCGACGGTGGTGGTCGACCACTCCGCGCCCCAGCTGGTGGCCAGCACCGCGTTGCCGACGCGGGTCAGCTGGTAGATCGCTCCACCGATTCCGCCGTCGCTCATCGTCATCGCGAAGGTGACCGAGTCGGGCGGCGCGGACGCCGGGTCGAGCTGCGTCCACGTCACCGGCTCGCCACGGGTACCGCCGACCGACGAGCACGCACCGACCGCGTCGCGCACCCCGGCGAGCACCTGCTCGGCGCGGGCCACCGAGTCGTACGTCGCCAGCTCGCGCACCCGCAGCGACTCCGGGCCCGCGAGGGCGTAGGCCAGCCGGTCGACCGGGTCGGCCGGCCAGGTGTCGCGCAGCGTGCCGCACAGCGGCGAGAGGTCGACCCCGTCGCGGTCGGGGTCGGGCCCCAGCGCCTCGCTGTCGCCGTCGGGGGCGAGCCCGGCGTCGAGCGCGAGGTCGGCGGGGATCTCGGCGTCGACCGCGGCCGGCTCGACGGGCTCGGGCTTCGCCGGCGGCTCGGCGCAGGGGTCGGCGGCGAAGACGCACATCGACGACACGACGTACGCCGACCCCTCGCGCACCTGCTCGACGGTCAGGTCGACGACCGCCGGGTCGCCGGCGCCGCCGAAGACGGCGTTGTCGTGGAGCACGGCGTTGCCGACCCGGACCAGCTGGTGCACGTGCGCGGCGCCGGTGCGTTCGCCGTCGGTGTACCAGCTGTTGACGAAGACGTAGGACTGCTCGCCCAGGTCGGAGGCCTGCTCGACGGCGTAGACCGAGTCGCCGCGCCGCGCGGGCTGCTCGCAGGCGGCCAGCTGGGCGCGCACGTCGTCGACCGCGGCGCTCGCGGCGGCGTCGTCGGCGTACACGGCGATCGCGCGCTGCTGGGAGGCCTCGACGCCGTCGGTCCAGATCGCGTCCTCGGTGTCGAGGGCGCCCTCGGCGGTGAAGCCGGGGCCACCGCAGGGGCCGACGACCTGCTGCTCGTAGTCGGCGGAGCGCCGCGTGCCGTCGGGCATCTCGTCGAGCAGCGGGAGGTCCCGCGGCACCGACGTGCGCCACTCGACGCCGGCCGGGCTCGAGGAGGCCTCGGAGGGGCCGGGTCCGGCGGGGTCGAGGGGGGCGGTGGAGTCGGCGCCGCCGGCGACCAGGGCCAGCGGGGTGCCCACCAGGACACCGACCGCGGCGATGCTGCCGAGCGCGACGGTCGCGGCGCGCCGGCGGCGGAGCCGGTCGCCACGGCGGCGCACCTCGGCGGCGGGCAACGGCTGCACGGGGAGGCCCTCCTGGGTGTAGGTGGCGAAGAGGTCGTCGTTCTCAGGCATGGCTGGCTCCCTCCTGGAGTCCGTCGTCGTCGGCGAGCAGGGTCGCGAGGGCGGCCCGCCCCCGCGAGAGTCGTGCCTTGACGGTGCCCTCGGGCACCCCGAGCTCGCGGGCCACCTCGTGGACCGGCAGGTCGGCGATGTGGTGCAGCACCAGCGTGTGCCGCTGGGCTTCAGGCAGCTGCTCGAGCGCCCGCACCAGGGCCACGTGGGCCTCGCCCGGCGGGGCCGCGCTGGTGCGCGCCCCGACCGCGCGGTCGGCGGGCCGCTTCGCGAGCCTCGTACGCCGCCAGCGGCTCACCGCCAGCCGGTGGGCCGTGGTGCGCACCCACGCCTCGGGGTGCTCGGCGCGGTCGAGCTTGCGACGGTGCGACCATGCGCGCACGAACGCCTCCTGGACGCACTCCTCGGCCTCGTCCCGGTTGCCGATCATGGCGTAGAGCTGGGCCACGACGCGCGGGTACGAGACGGCGTAGAAGTCGTCGAACTCACGCTCGTCCATCGACCCGTCCTCGTCTCCTCGTGCTGCTGTCACCCAGGAGTACGCCCCAGCGTGCTCCACGGTTGCACCGCAGGAGGGGAATTCGCGCAGGTCGGGTATCAGGGCGCCGAGCGCAGGCGCTCGAGGGCCCGCTCGGCGAGGGCGGCGAACGCGCCGTCGGCCATCTGCACCTGCGGTGTCGGCACGAAGGCGAGCTGCATCAGGCGGCCCCCGACACGGCCCACGGCCATGTCGTAGCGCACCACCATGTCGTCGGAGACCTCGATGCTCACCCGCCAGGCGTGCAGCTCGGTGTCGCCCTGGCTGCGCGAGAGGGTCGAGACGACCTCGGAGCCGAGCTCGCGGTCCTCGCAGCTGGCCATCTTGCTGCGGACCGCGTCGATGAAGCCGCCGGCCTGTCCGGCCGGCAGGGTGCCGATGGTCTCGCTCAGCCCGAACTCCACGGGCAGCTTGGCGCCGGGCACCAGGTAGGTGCGGGTGGCGGCGTCGCGCACCGGCTTGCCGCCGACCTTGCCGGTGAAGGAGGTCTGGTCGCAACGGGTGGCGGCCGGGTTGCTGCCGCGCACCTGGGTGGCGCGGGTGGCCACCCAGGGCCGCTCGACGGTGCTCACCGGCGGCAGGTCGGTCTCGACGAGCAGCCGCGGGGCGTCGCCCACCGGCTCGACGTCACGGGGGGAGAGGCGGACCTTGCCGGTGCACTCGCCGCCCGGCGCGAGGTCGCACAGCGCCTCGACGGCCGAGGCCAGCAGCTCGGCGTTCCCGTCGGGGTTCTCGACCATGGGACCCAGCACCGAGGTCAGCGTGGTGGTGACGTAGCGGCCCGTGCGGGCCACCCCCAGCACGTAGGTGCGCACCGGGTCGGCCCAGTCGCGCAGCACCATCTGCACCGCCTCGTCGCCGACCCCCTGCACGGCGCTGGTGCGCAGCAGCTGGGTCCGGCCCTCGGTGCAGCCGGAGTACCAGCGCTCCACGGTGCGGAAGCCGGCCTTGGCGGCCTTGCGGCTGCGGGACACCTCGGTGGCCTGCCACGCGAGCCGCTTGGCGTCCTTCTTGCCGGTCGTCGCGACGCTGAACTCGCGCACCAGTGCGTCGACGACCTGCGGGTCGGCGTACCGGCTGGCGCGGCAGGGCATCACCAGCCCGTCGCCTGCGGTGTTGTCGGTGGTGTCGAGCACGGTCCAGCCCTGGCCGGGCACCCGCTCGGCGACCGCGCCCGCGGTCACCATCGACGACTCCGGCAGCGGCTCGGCGTCGGGTGCGGGCACGAGCGCGCCCTCGCTGGGGGCGGCGGGGGAAGGGGATGTCGAGGGGGTCGTCACCGCGGCCCGGTCGAGGGTGGGGCGCAGCCCGGCGGGCTCGGTGAGCAGGGCGCCGCTGACACCCACGGCGGCCAGCGCGGCCACCGCGCCGACCAGGGTGTGCGTACGCCGGCGCGCGGTGCCGGCGCGGCGCACGATGCTGGCGCGCGGCCAGCGGACCTCGCCGGTCACGCCCTCGAGCCGGCGCAGCAGCAGCGCGGTCTGGGTGCTCGGGACGGCACGGTGCAGCGAGAACTGGGCGGTGGCGTGCTGCAGCTCGCGCGCGGCGGCCTCGTCGGTCAGGCCCACCTCGCGGGCCAGCTCGGGCATGCTCGTGCTCGCCAGGTGCGCCAGCAGCAGCACCCGCCGCTGGGTGGTGGTGAGGTGGCCGAGCGCGTCGAGGGTCGCCTCGACCTCGGGGTCCAGGCCCTTCTCGCGGTGCCAGACCCGGGCCTTGTGGCGGCGGTGGGCGTGCTGCCACACGTGCGGGCGCACCCAGGTCTCGGCCGAGCCGGTGCGGGCCACCTTGCGCCAGTGGTGCCAGGCCAGCACGAACCCGTCGCGCACCGAGGACCGCGCGGCCGGGAGGTCCCCGGTCAGCGCGTAGGCCTGCAGCAGCAGGCGCTCGCGGGCGTCCTTGTAGAACGCGTCGAAGTCCTCGGGATCCTTCATGGCGACCCGACGATACGGGGTCGCCACAGGGTCCAGCGAGTCGGCGTGGCGGCGCCCGGGGGCGCGCCGGCCGCGCGAGGATGGTGCGGTCATGACTTCGCTGCTCCCCGGTTCGTCCGTCTCCCGGACCGCCCCCGGCGGGCCCGCCCGCACGCCCGCCCGGCACCGCTGGCCGCTCGCGCTGGTCTCGGTGGCCGGCGGCGCGGCGGCCGCGCTCGGGCCGCTGCTGGTCTGCCTGGCGCTGGGCGTGAGCGGGTGGTTCCTCACCGACGCCGGCGCCCACGGCACCCCCAGCGACGGCATGCGCGTGGGCGCCCTGGCCTGGTTGATGGGGCACGGGTCCGGGGTGCAGGTCGACGGCGTCGTGGTCACCGCCGTGCCGCTGGGCGTCACCCTGCTCGCCGGCTGGGCGCTGTGGCGCCTCGCGCGGCGGGTGGGCGAGGCCGTCTCCCACCACGGGCCCGACGCCGACGCGATCAGCGACGGCGAGCGCGACTGGACCGTCCCCGTCGCCGTCGCCTTCCTCGCCGTGGGGTACGTCGTCGTGGGCGTCGTCACGCTCGCCCTGGCGGCCACCGCGCAGACCGCCCCGTCCGCGGCCGGGGTCGTCGCCTGGTCGATCGGGCTGTGCCTGGTCGTCGGTCTCCCGGCGCTGGCCGTGGGCTCGGGGCGGGCCGCGATCTGGTCGTCGTACCTGCCTCCGACGCTGGTGGCCGCGGCCGGGATCGCCCGTCGGCTGCTGGTGACCTGGCTGCTGCTCTCGACGGTGGCGCTCCTCGCGGCGCTGCTGGTCGACGTGGGCACCGCGGCCAACGTGATGTCGCAGCTGCACACCGGCGCCGGCGACGTGGTCGTGGTGACCGCGGTCAGCCTGGTGCTGCTGCCCAACGCGGTCGGGTTCGCCGGCGCCTACCTGCTCGGCCCCGGCTTCACCGTCGGTGCGGGCACCCTGGTGGCGCCCTCCGCGGTGGTGCTGGGCCCGCTGCCGATGTTCCCGCTGCTGGCCGCGCTGCCCGACAACGGCACCCCGCCGGCGTGGACCACGCTGCTGGTGGTGCTGCCGCCCGTGGTGGCCGCCGTGGTGGTCGCCCGCGCGATGCGGCGCACCCCGACGCTGCGCCTCGACGAGGGCGCCCTGCGCGGCTGCGTCGGCGGCGCGCTGGCCGGGCTCGGCTTCACCGTGCTGGCCGCGCTGGCCGGGGGAGCGGTCGGACCGGGCCGGATGCGCGACGTCGCGCCCCTGGCCGGCGAGGTGATGGTGCACTCGATCGTGTCGTTCGGCCTCGGCGGTCTGGTGGGCGGCCTGGCCGTGACCCTCTGGCAGCGCCGCGCCCTGCGGGACGCCGACGCCGGGTAGCCCACGGCCCGGTTAGAGTCAGCGCCGTGCCAGCGCGTCTCGTCGTCCTCGTCTCCGGCTCCGGCACCAACCTGCAGGCCCTGCTCGACGCCTGCACCGAGCCGGCGTACGGCGCCGAGGTGGTAGCGGTCGGCGCCGACCGCGCCGGCATCGAGGGCCTCGCCCGCGCCGAGCGGGCCGGCGTGCCGACCTTCGTCGAGCGGGTCGGCGACCACGACGACCGCGCCGCCTGGGACGCCGCCCTGACCGACGCGGTGGCCGCGCACCGGCCCGACCTGGTCGTGCTGGCCGGCTTCATGAAGCTCGTCGGGCCGGCCTTCCTGGGCCGCTTCGGCGGTCGCACCGTAAACACCCACCCCGCGCTCTCGCCGTCGTTCCCCGGCATGAGCGGGCCCGCCGACGCGCTGGCGTACGGCGTCAAGGTCACCGGCTGCACGCTCTTCGTGGTCGACGAGGGCGTCGACACCGGCCAGATCGTGGCGCAGGTGGCGGTGCCGGTCGACGACGACGACGACGTCGACTCGCTGCACGAGCGGATCAAGACCGCCGAGCGCGCGATGCTCGTCGACGCGGTCGGCACCATGGCCCGCGAGGGGTTCACCGTCGAGGGCCGCCGGGTGCGCCTGGGCGGTCGACCGGCGAGTTGAGCCACGGCCGGGCCGGCCCGCTAGGCTGCGGCCACACGACTGGCGCAGGTGGGTGACCACCGGGGAGTGACATGTCGGGGCATCGTCCGCCTGGGTGCCCTCCTTCCGTCGATGATCCGTCGAGCAGACCCCTGCAGGAGTGGCCGTGAGCGAGAACCGTGTCCCGATCAGGCGAGCCCTGGTCTCCGTGTACGACAAGTCCGGCCTCGAGGAGCTCGTCCGCGGGCTGCACGACGCCGGCGTCACCCTCGTCTCGACCGGCGGCTCCGCCGCGCTGATCGAGGGCCTGGGCCTGCCGGTCACCAAGGTCGAGGACCTCACCGGCTTCCCCGAGTGCCTCGACGGCCGGGTCAAGACCCTGCACCCGCGCGTGCACGCCGGCATCCTGGCCGACCGCCGGCTCGACAGCCACGTGCAGCAGCTCGCCGACCTCGAGGTCGAGCCGTTCGACCTCGTCGTGTCGAACCTCTACCCCTTCACCCAGACCGTCGAGTCGGGCGCGACGCCCGACGAGTGCGTCGAGCAGATCGACATCGGCGGGCCCTCGATGGTGCGCGCCGCCGCCAAGAACCACCCCTCGGTCGCGATCGTGACCAGCCCCGCGCGCTACGCCGACGTGCTGGGCGCCGTCGCCGCCGGCGGCTTCACGCTCGAGGAGCGCAAGCGCCTGGCCACCGAGGCCTTCGTGCACACCGCGTCGTACGACGTCGCCGTGGCCTCGTGGATGGGCAACGTGCTCACCGACACCAGCGACGGCGCGGGCTTCCCGGCATGGATGGGCGCGACCTGGGAGCGCCAGGACGTGCTGCGCTACGGCGAGAACCCGCACCAGTCGGCCGCGATCTACCGCACCGGCCACGGCCCCGCGGGGCTCGCCGGCGCCGAGCAGCTGCACGGCAAGGAGATGTCGTACAACAACTACGTCGACACCGACGCGGCCCGCCGCGCGGCGTACGACTTCGACGAGCCGGCGGTGGCCGTCATCAAGCACGCCAACCCCTGCGGCATCGCCGTCGGGGGCGACGTCGCCGAGGCGCACCGCCGCGCCCACGCCTGCGACCCGGTCTCGGCCTTCGGCGGCGTGATCGCCGCCAACCGCCCCGTCTCGGTCGCGATGGCCGAGCAGGTGGCCGAGGTCTTCACCGAGGTCATCGTCGCGCCGGCGTACGAGGACGGCGCCGTGGAGGTGCTGGCCCGCAAGAAGAACATCCGGATCCTGGTCTGCGAGCCGCTCGAGCGCGGTGGCGTCGAGACCCGCCCGGTCTCCGGCGGCCTGCTGGTGCAGCAGCGCGACGCCGTCGACGCCGCCACCGAGACCGGCGGCGACGACCCGTCGTCGTGGACCCTGGTCACCGGCGAGGCCGCCCCCGACGACGTCCTCGCCGACCTCGCCTTCGCCTGGAAGGCGTGCCGGGCCGCGAAGTCCAACGCGATCCTGCTCGCCAAGGACGGCGCCGCCGTCGGCATCGGCATGGGCCAGGTCAACCGGGTCGACTCCTGCCGCCTGGCCGTCACCCGCGCCGACGACCGCGCCGCCGGCTCGGTCGCGGCCTCCGACGCGTTCTTCCCCTTCGAGGACGGTCCGCAGATCCTCATCGACGCCGGCGTCACCGCCATCGTCCAGCCCGGCGGCTCGGTGCGCGACGAGCTGACCGTCGAGGCCTGCAAGGCCGCCGGCGTGACCATGTACTTCACCGGCACCCGGCACTTCTTCCACTAGGCCGCGACGCGCGTGTCGAGACCCGGTGACGTGGCCGCCGACCGACACCACGAGCGTCGTACGAGATCGAGTAGTGACAGGATGACGACCCCATGACTGCACAGAAGCTGGACGGAAGCGCGACGCTGCGCACGATCAAGGCCGAGCTCGCCGAGCGGGTGGCGGCCCTGAAGGAGCGCGGCGTGGTGCCCGGGCTCGGCACCGTGCTGGTCGGCGACGACCCGGGCTCGCACTGGTACGTCGGAGCCAAGCACAAGGACTGCGCCGAGATCGGCATCGAGTCGATCCGCGTCGACCTGCCCGCCAGCGCCACCCAGGCCGAGGTCGAGGCCGAGATCGACCGGCTCAACGCCGACCCCGGCTGCACCGGCTTCCTGGTGCAGCAGCCGACCGGCCTCGACGAGTACGCGCTGCTCTCGCGCGTCGACCCCGACAAGGACGTCGACGGCCTGCACCCGGTCAGCCTGGGCCGCCTCGCGCTCAACGTGGAGGGGTCGCTGCCCTGCACCCCGGTCGGGTGCATCGAGCTGCTGCGCCGCCACGGCGTCGAGATCGCCGGGGCCGAGGTCGTCGTGGTGGGTCGCGGGCTGACCGTGGGGCGCCCGCTGGGCCTGCTGCTGACCCGGCGCTCCGAGAACGCGACGGTCACCCTGTGCCACACCGGCACCCGCGACCTGGCCAAGCACGTGCGCGAGGCCGACATCGTGGTGGCCGCCGCGGGCGTGCCCGGCATCGTCACCGGCGACATGGTCAAGCCGGGCGCCGCGGTGCTCGACGTGGGCGTCTCGCGCGTCGACGGCAAGATCGCCGGCGACGGCGCCGACGACGTGTGGGACGTGGCCGGCTGGGTCTCGCCCAACCCCGGCGGCGTGGGCCCGATGACCCGCGCCATGCTGCTGTCCAACATCGTCACGATGGCCGAGAAGGCCACGGCCTGAGTGTGGCGCTCGTGACCGACCCGGCGACCGGCGCCGTACCCCCGGAGCCGCCGGACGACCCGGACGAGGACCAGGTGACCTCGGTCGAGGAGATCGCCGAGGAGATCGCCGAGGTCGAGGGGCGCCGCTACCCCTCGACCCTCGGCGGGCTGCTCTACCTCGGGGTGCTCGCCGCCGGGGCCGTCGGCATCGCCCTGGCTGCCCTCGACGACTGGCGCCTCGGGGTCAGCGTGCTGGCCGGCGCGATGATGGCCGCCGCCGCCATGCGGCTCCTGCTGCCCGCCCGCGACGCCGGCATGCTCGCCGTGCGCCACCGTCTCGTCGACGTCACCCTGCTCGGCGGGGTCGGCGGCCTGCTGCTCTTCCTGGCCCGCACCATCCCCAACCAGCCCGGCCTCTGACGGCCCGAGCAGTCACTTTCGCACCACTGAGCAGTCACATCTGCACCCGTCAGCGGTCAGCTCTGCACCCAGGTGAAGCTCCGGGACCCCTCGCCGCGCGCGTAGCGGCGGGTGGTCGGCCCCACACGCTGCGCCACGGCGGCCCGGAGCTGACGGATCCACTGGTCGAGGCCGGAGCCGCCCAGCTGGTCCTTGCGTACGACGATCACGATCCACCCCGCCCGCGCCAGTGCCTCGCGTCGCAGCCGGTCACGCTCGCGGTCCTCAGGACTCGAGTGGTGCTCCTCCCCGTCGTACTCGACGGCGATGCGCAGCCGGGGGTAGGCCAGGTCGAGCCGGAACTCGCCCTCGGGCAGCTGCACCACGACCTGCGGCGTGGGCATCGGCAGCTGGTGGTCGACCATCAGTCGGCGGACCCAGGACTCGCCCGGTGACTCGAGCAGGCCGCAGGCGTCCGGACCCAGCTCGCGCAGCTGGGTCACGCCTCGGCGGCCGGCGAACCGCGCGGTGATCCGGCGCAGCTCGGTCGGGGTGATCCCGTGCGTCCGGGCGAACTGGTCGAGCACGGCAGCAGCACCGAGTCGCCCGCGCAGGCAGGCCAGGTCGGCTGCCGTGCGCAGCGGCGTGGTGACGGCGACACCGGCCACCTTCATCACGTCGTCGGCGGCCAGGGTGCGCAGCGCCCCGTGGGTGCCCGCCAGCCGGGTGCGGGTCCCGCTGCGAGCCACCAGCTCGAGGTCGGGCGGCACGTCGAGGGCGCTGGGTTCCCAGTGGTCGACCCCGTGCAGCCAAGCCGCGCTGCGGTCGCACACCACCATCCTCGACGGCATCACCAGCCCGGCCGCGGCGACCCTGAGGTCGATGCTGTCGGGCACGCTGGCATCGACGTAGACGCCCCGCAGGATCCGGCGTACCCGGCCGTCATCGAGAGCGCGCTGCAGGCGCCGCCGGGTCCAGCCGAGACCTTCGGCGCGCGCAAGGGTGGTGGGCTGCAGGAGGGCAGGAGGGCAGACGTCCATGGCCGCAGGCTGCCCGCTCGGCCACGGCGGTGGACGACGTCGCCCCCGACCTGTGGACAACAGATCGGGGGCGACGGACGAGCGGGTGCAGAACTGACTGCTCGGTGGTGCGAGAGCGACTGCTCGGTGGTGCGAAGGTGACTGCTCGTGCGTCAGATCAGGCCGAGCTCGGTGACCGCGTCGCGCTCCTCGGCGAGCTCGGCGGTCGAGGCGTCGATCTTGGCGCGGGAGAAGTCGTTGATCTCGAGGCCCTCGACGATGCTCCAGTCGCCACCGGAGGTGGTGACGGGGAACGAGGAGATGAGGCCCTCGGGGACGCCGTACTCGCCGTTGGAGCGCACCGCCATCGAGACCCAGTCGCCCTCGGCGGAGCCGTAGAGCCAGTCGCGGGCCGCGTCGATGGTGGCGGAGGCGGCGGAGGCGGCCGAGGACGAGCCACGGGCCTCGATGATCGCCGCGCCGCGCTTGGCGACGGTGGGGATGAAGGTGTTCTCCAGCCAGTCCTGGTCGTCCACGGTCTCGGCCGCGTTCTTGCCGGCGACCTGCGCGTTGAACAGGTCGGGGTACTGGGTCGCGGAGTGGTTGCCCCAGATCGTCATCTTGGTGATGTCGGTGACCGCGGCGCCGGTCTTGGCGGCCAGCTGCGAGATCGCGCGGTTGTGGTCGAGGCGGGTCAGCGCCGAGAACCGCTCCTGCGGGATGTCGGGGGCGTTGCTCATCGCGATCAGCGCGTTGGTGTTGGCCGGGTTGCCGGTCACGCCGATGCGCACGTCGGAGGCGGCCACCTTGTTGAGGGCCTTGCCCTGCGCGGTGAAGATCGCGCCGTTGGCCGAGAGCAGGTCGCCGCGCTCCATGCCGGGACCGCGGGGGCGGGCGCCGACGAGCAGGGCCAGGTTGACGCCGTCGAAGATCGTCTCGGCGTCGTCGCCGATCTCGACGCCGGCCAGGCCCGGGAAGGCGCAGTCGTCGAGCTCCATGACGACGCCCTCGAGCGCCTTCAGGGCAGGGGTGATCTCCAGCAGGCGCAGCTCGATGGGCTGGCCACCGGTCAGCGCGCCGCTCGCGAGACGGAACAGCAGGCTGTAGCCGATCTGACCGGCGGCGCCGGTGACGGCCACCTTCAACGGGGTAGTGCTCACGCGGGTCTCCTAGCGATGGTCTGGGTGCGGCCGACGCTAGCAGCGCCGCGCGGGTGCGCGAGCATGGACCCATGCCCGCCGCCCGCCCCCATGCCCCCCACGTCGTACGCCGCGCGGCGGCGCTCGCCGCGCTCGTCGCGGTGCTCACGGGCTGCTCGCTCGGCCCCGGCGACAGCCCGCCCACCGGCATCGACGGCCTCGACGTGCCCAGCGCCTCGCCCGACCCCGACGACTTCGTCGCGCCGGAGGGCACGCCCGGCCCGGAGGTGGCCGGCGTCGGCACCACCCGGGTCGAGCGCGTCGTCGACGGCGAGGAGGTCGTCGACCTGCTCGCCACCGACGACGACGGCCACACGTGGTGGTTCGGTCGCGAGGGCGAGTGGCAGGTCGGCCCCGGCGTGCCGCTGGGGCTGTGGCTGCCGGCCGAGCCGCGGGTCGGTGACGGCTGGCGCCGCTCGGCCGCCGAGGGCGTCTCCGAGGAGCGGGTGACCGTGCTGGAGACCGGCGACCGGGTGGTGCTGGAGGTCCGCTCCGACCTCGACCCGACGCTGGTGCGCCGCGAGGTGCACCTCGAGGGTGCCGTGCCCACCACGGGGTGAGGCCGCGCGTGCTTGTCTGGGACACATGACCGGATCCAGCAGGCCCACCGTCGTCGTCACCGGTGCCAACGGACTCGTCGGTGCCGCCACCTGCGCCGCGCTGGTCGAGCGCGGCGCCCGCGTGCGCGCCGTCGTGCGTCGTGCCGGCACCGCCCCGCAGCTGTCCGACGTCCAGGAGCGGGTCGGGGACTTCCACGACCCCGACCTCGCCGCGAGCGTCGTCGCGGGCGCCGACGCCGTCGTCAGCACCGTGCACCCGATGGGCAGCGACCGCGAGACCCAGCACCGGATCGGGGTCGAGGGCACCTCGCTGCTCGCGCGGGCGGCCGCCGAGGCCGGCGTCGAGCGCTTCGTGCACGTCTCCACGGCCGCCGTCTACGACCGCTCGCCCGGCACCGGCGACGTCGACGAGTCCGCGGCCCTGGTCGCCGAGGACGGCGGCGACTACCCGGTGACCAAGCGCGACGCCGACGCCGCGCTCGCGCAGGTCGAGGGCCTGACCCGGGTGCTCGTGCGTCCGCCGGCGATCCTGGGGCCGGGGGAGAGCTCGGTGTGGAACACCCTGCGTCCGCGCGCCGTCCGCGACGACGAGGACGCCCGGCGGGCCAACCCCGAGCAGTCCTTCGCGTGGGTGCACCTCGACGACCTCGCCGCGCTGGTCGCCGACGTGGCCACCGGCCGCACCACCACCGCCGACGACCCCGACCGGGGCCCGGTCGCGGGCGGCTGCACGCCGGTCAACGTCGCGGGGGAGCCGGCGACCCTGCGCGACTACCACGCCACCGTGACCGACGCCCTGGGCGTCGAGCCGGTCTGGCAGGACGAGCCGGCCTGGACCGGGCAGGTGCGCGCCGACCGGGCGCGGGCCTGGGGCTGGACCCCGCGCGTCGACCTCCGCTCCGCGCTCGCCGAGCTCGGGGAGGGCCTCCAGCAGTAGGTCCCCAGGGGCGTTGCCGGGTGGGCGCCCGGCTGGGAGGGTGGGGACGGATCGCGCGGTGCGCGGTCAGGTATCTTGACGTCAAGAAATCACTTGCACTCGATCGCCGAGGAGTCGCCCCGCACCATGGCCACCATCATCTACACCCACACGGACGAGGCGCCGCTGCTGGCGACCTACTCCTTCCTGCCGATCATCCAGGCGTACGCCGCCAAGGCGGGCGTCGAGGTCGAGACCCGCGACATCTCGCTGTCCGGCCGCATCCTCGCGCAGTTCCCCGAGCGCCTCACCGAGGAGCAGCGGGTGGGCGACCACCTCGCCGAGCTCGGCGAGCTGGCCACCAAGCCCGAGGCCAACATCATCAAGCTGCCCAACATCTCCGCCTCCACCCCGCAGCTCAAGGCCGCGATCAAGGAGCTGCAGGAGAAGGGCTACGACCTGCCGGACTACCCCGAGAACCCGCAGAGTGACGAGGAGAAGGACGCCCGCGCCAAGTACGACAAGGTCAAGGGCTCCGCGGTCAACCCGGTCCTGCGCGAGGGCAACTCCGACCGCCGCGCCCCCGCCGCGGTCAAGGGCTACGCCAAGAAGTACCCGCACCGCATGGGCGAGTGGAAGAGCGACTCGAAGACCGCCGTGGCCACCATGGACGGCGGCGACTTCCGCTCCAACGAGCAGTCCTTCGTCGTCGACGAGGCCGACACGCTCTCGATCGTGCACGTCGGCGCCGACGGCACCGAGACCGTGCTCAAGGACGCGCTGCCCGTCGAGGCCGGCGAGGTCGTCGACTCGACGTTCATGAGCGTCGCCGCGCTGCGCCGCTTCCTGACCGAGCAGATCGCGCGGGCCAAGGCCGAGGACGTGCTGTTCTCGGTGCACCTGAAGGCCACGATGATGAAGGTCTCCGACCCGATCGTCTTCGGCCACGCGGTGCAGGCGTTCTTCCCCACCCTCTTCGAGCAGTACGGCGAGCAGCTGGCCGCGGCGGGCATCTCGCCCAACGACGGCCTCGGTGCACTGATGTCCTCGCTCGACCGGCTGCCCGACGGCGAGGCCATCAAGGCCTCGGTCGAGCAGGGCCTGGCCGACGGCCCGCGGATGGCGATGGTCGACGACCGCAAGGGCATCACCAACCTGCACGTGCCCTCCGACGTCATCATCGACGCCTCGATGCCGGCGATGATCCGCATCGGCGGCCACATGTGGGGCCCCGACGGCCAGGAGGACGACTGCCTCGCGGTCATCCCCGACTCCTCCTACGCCGGCGTCTACGCCGCGGTGATCGAGGACTGCAAGGCCAACGGCGCCTACGACCCCTCGACCATGGGCTCGGTGCCCAACGTGGGCCTGATGGCCCGCAAGGCCGAGGAGTACGGCTCGCACGACAAGACCTTCGAGATCCCCGCCGCCGGCACCGTCGAGGTGCGCAGCGGCTCGGGCGAGGTGCTGACCTCGCACGAGGTCGAGCCCGGCGACATCTGGCGCGCCTGCCAGACCAAGGACGAGCCGATCCGCGACTGGGTCAAGCTCGCCGTGACCCGGGCCCGCGCCAGCGGCTCGCCGGCCGTGTTCTGGC
Source organism: Nocardioides sp. (assembly GCA_041579495.1). GTDB lineage: Bacteria > Actinomycetota > Actinomycetes > Propionibacteriales > Nocardioidaceae > Nocardioides. The sequence continues at coordinate 3,918 of JBFGFQ010000039.1, read as the reverse complement.
TCGACGAGACCCGCGCCCACGACGCGAACCTGATCAAGAAGGTCCAGGCCTACCTCCCCGAGCACGACACCGAGGGCCTGACCATCGAGGTCATGGCCCCGGCCGAGGCGACGACGTACTCCGTCGAGCGCATCCGCAAGGGCGAGGACACCATCTCGGTGACCGGCAACGTGCTGCGCGACTACAACACCGACCTGTTCCCGATCCTCGAGGTCGGCACGTCGGCGAAGATGCTCTCGATCGTGCCGCTGATGAACGGTGGCGGCCTCTTCGAGACCGGCGCCGGCGGCTCGGCGCCCAAGCACGTGCAGCAGCTCATCGAGGAGAACTACCTGCGCTGGGACAGCCTGGGCGAGTTCTTCGCGCTGGCCGCCTCCTTCGAGCACCTCGCGGGGTACGCCGACAACCGCGGCGCGCAGGTCCTGGCCGACACCCTGGACGCCGCCACCGCGACGTTCCTGGAGGAGGACAAGTCCCCGACCCGCAAGATCGGCGGCATCGACAACCGCGGCTCGCACTTCTACCTGGCCATGTACTGGGCCCAGGAGCTGGCGAAGCAGACCGTCGACGCCGACCTGGCGGCCGTGTTCGCGCCGCTGGCCGAGAAGCTCGCCGCCGAGGAGGAGACCATCGTCTCCGAGCTCAACGGCGTGCAGGGCCAGCCGGCCGACATCGGTGGTTACTACCGCCCCGAGGACGACAAGGCCGACACGGTGATGCGTCCCTCGAGCACCCTCAACGAGGCCCTCGCCTCGCTCTGAGCCGCACCCGCACCACCCTGATCCACCCGCACGAGCCCCGGACCGGCCACGGTCCGGGGCTCGTCGTGGAATAGCGGTAAACCTGCGCGGTGTTGGACGATGGTGACCTGCCCTCCCTCGTCTCGGAAGACCGCCGCATGACCACTCTCGCCCAGGCCGCGCCGGCCGCCGAGCCGGTGAGCCGCGCCCGCTTCGTCCTGGCCGTGGTGGCCCTGGCCACCGGCGGCTTCGCCATCGGCACCACCGAGTTCGTGACGATGGGGCTGCTGCCCCAGATCGCGAGCGGGATCGGGGTCACCATCCCGCAGGCCGGCCACCTGATCTCGGCCTACGCGCTCGGCGTCGTCGTCGGCGCCCCGACCCTCGCCGCGCTCGGTGCGAGGCTGCCCCGGCGCGCGCTGCTGGTGTGGCTGATGGTCGCCTACGCGGTGCTCAATCTGCTCAGCGCCGCGGTCTCGCACTACGGCCTGCTGGCCTTCGTGCGGTTCCTCGACGGTCTCCCGCACGGTGCCTACTTCGGCGTCTCGGCTCTGGTCGCCTCCGGCATGGTCAGCCCCGAGCGGCGCGGACGCGCCCTGGCGCTGGTGATGATGGGCATCCCGGTCGCCAACGTGGCCGGCGTCCCCGCCGCGACCCTGCTCGGACAGGCCTACGGCTGGCGGGCGGCGTACGTCGCCGTCGGGCTGGTCTCGGTGCTCACGGTCGCGATGATCCTGCTCTTCGTGCCCAGCACCCCCGGCGACCCCACCGCCACGGGCCGGCGCGAGCTGGCCGCGCTGCGCCACCCGCAGCTCTGGTACGCCGTCGTGGCCGGCGCCATCGGGTTCGGCGGGCTCTTCGCCCTGGTCTCCTACATCGCGCCGATCACCACCGACATCGGCGGCCTGCAGGAGTCGGCGGTCGCGGTCTTCCTGCTCGTGCTCGGCCTCGGCATGGTCGTGGGCAACGTGGTCGCGGGGCGGCTGGTCGACTGGTCGATCGAGACGTCCCTGCGTGGGGCCGCGGTGGGCCTGGCGCTCGCGCTGCTGCTCTACTTCGTGCTCGCCCCCACCGGCTGGTGGGCGATCCTGGCCGGCTTCCTGGTCACCGTCATCGGCTCGGTGCTGGCGCTGGGCTTCATGGCCCGGCTGATGGACGCCGCCGAGCACGCGCAGACCCTGGGCGCGGCGATGAGCCACGCCAGCCTCAACATGGGCAACGCGCTGGGCGCCTGGCTCGGTGGCCTGGTGATCGCGGCGGGCTACGGCCTGCGCGCGCCGCTGCTGGTCGGTGCCGCGCTGGCGCTGGCCGGGCTGGTCGTCCTGGTCGTGGCGCGCCGGGCGCACCTGCTCGAGCGCTGAGCCGGCCGCCCGGGCACCCCGGCACGCCGCTTTCGGCGGCGGTCGGGGAGAATGCGGCCATGGCAGCCACCACCCAGACCGAGGTGTCCGTGCCGGCAGCACCGCCCTCGGGGGCGCGTCCGCGTGTGCTCTCGGGCATCCAGCCGACCGCCGACTCCTTCCACTTCGGCAACTACCTCGGCGCGCTGCGCCAGTGGGTGGGACTGCAGCGCGACCACCAGCCGTTCTTCTTCATCGCCGACCTGCACGCGATCACGGTCGAGCAGGACCCCAAGGTGCTGCGCGAGCGGACCCTGCGGGCCGCCGCCCAGCTGCTGGCCATGGGCATCGACCCCGAGCGCTCGGCGATCTTCGTGCAGAGCCAGGTGCCCGCGCACGCCCAGCTGGGCTGGGTGCTGCAGTGCCTGACCGGCTTCGGCGAGGCGCGCCGGATGACGCAGTTCAAGGACAAGTCGGCCAAGGGCGGCGAGGGCGCGGCCAGCGTCGGCCTCTTCACCTACCCGGTCCTGCAGGCGGCCGACATCCTGCTCTACCGCCCCCACTTCGTGCCGGTCGGCGAGGACCAGCGCCAGCACCTCGAGCTGACCCGCGACCTCGCGCAGCGCTTCAACCACCGCTACAAGAAGACCTTCCGGCTGCCCGAGCCCTACATCCTCAAGGCCACCGCCAAGATCGCGGACCTGCAGGAGCCGACCGCCAAGATGTCGAAGTCGGCCTCCTCGGCGGCCGGCATCATCGACCTGCTCGACCAGCCGTCGGTGAGCGCCAAGAAGATCCGCTCCGCCGTCACCGACTCCGACGGCGAGATCCGCTTCGACCGCGACGCCAAGCCGGGCGTGAGCAACCTGCTCACCATCTACTCGGCGCTGACGGGGGAGGGCGTCAACGAGCTCGTCGAGCAGTACGCCGGCCGCGGCTACGGCGACCTGAAGAAGGACCTCGCCGAGCTCGTCGTCGACGTGGTGACGCCGTTCCGCGACAAGACCCTCGAGCTGCTCGACGACCAGGCGTACCTCAGCGACGTGCTGCGCCGCGGAGCCCAGCAGGCCGGCGAGGTCGCCGAGGCCACGCTGCGCGACGTCTACCAGCGCGTCGGGTTCGTGGCACCGGCACGCACCTCGTGACCGCTAGGGTCGTCGACGTGGTCACGATCGGAGTCGCCGTCGCCATCCCCGAGCCGTGGGGCAGCGAGCTGCAGGACTACCGCACCGCCATCGGCGACACCACGGCCACCCAGATCCCGACCCACATCACGCTGGTGCCCCCGACCGACGTCCCGGCCGAGGACGTGCCGGTCGTCGAGCAGCACCTGGCCGAGGCCGCGGGTGCGGTCGACCCGTTCGTGGTGCGGCTGCGCGGCACCGGCACCTTCCGTCCGGTCTCGCCGGTGGTCTTCGTGACGGTCGCCGAGGGCATCGCCGGCTGCGAGCAGCTGGCCGCGGCGGTGCGCAGCGGACCGCTCGACGTCGAGCTGTCCTTCCCCTACCACCCGCACGTCACGGTGGCCCACGAGCTGGCCGACCCGGTCCTCGACGAGGTCTTCGAGGACCTGGCGCGCTTCGAGTGCTGCTTCGACGTCGACGCCTTCCACCTCTACGTCCACGACGACGAGCACGGGTGGCAGCCGACCCGCGCGTTCCCGCTCGCCGAGCCCGTCGATCGGCAGGGCTGAGCCGTGCCCTCGATCAAGGAGCGGGTCGCCGAGGTCCGTGAGCGCCGGCCTCTGGTCGACCACCTCGTGCGGATGCAGGCGCACTACGGCGAGGCGCGCGCCAGCCAGCACGCCGGCGCGATCACCTACTTCGCCTTCCTGTCGT
>JBFGFQ010000038.1:0-18515 GCA_041579495.1 Nocardioides sp. | reverse complement strand
GGCGCCCAGCGACGCCGAGCCGGTGTCGGGCGCCGCCCAGCCCAGCAGCAGCCCCAGCAGGGTCGTCTTGCCGGCGCCGTTGGGGCCGGTGACACCGATCCGCTGGCCGGCGTCGACCTGCAGCGACACCGGGCCCAGGGTGAAGTCGCCGAGACGACGGGTCGCTTCGTTGAGGGTCGCCACCACCGAGCTCGACCGGGGCGCGGCGGCGATGTCGAACTGCAGCTGCCACTCCTTGCGCGGCTCCTCGACCTCCTCGAGCCGCGCGATGCGCGACTCCATCTGCCGCACCTTCTGCGCCTGCTTCTCCGAGGACTCCGTCGAGGCCTTGCGGCGGATCTTGTCGTTGTCGGGGCTCTTCCTCATCGCGTTGCGCACCCCCTGCGAGCTCCACTCGCGCTGGGTGCGCGCCCGCGCGACCAGGTCGGCGCGGGTGCCGGCGTACTGCTCGTAGGCCTCGCGCGCGTGGCGCCGCTGGACCTCGCGCTCCTCGAGGAACGCCTCGTAGCCGCCGTCGTAGACGCTGACCTGGTGCTGGGCCAGGTCGAGCTCGACGATGCGGGTCACGCACCGGGCGAGGAACTCGCGGTCGTGGGAGACCAGCACGACCCCGCCGCGCAGGCCCTGCACGAAGGCCTCCAGCCGGGCCAGCCCGTCGAGGTCGAGGTCGTTGGTCGGCTCGTCGAGCAGCACCACGTCGAAGCGGCTCAGCAGCAGCGCCGCCAGCGCCGCCCGCGCGGCCTGGCCGCCCGACAGCGCGGTCATCGGGGTCGCCGGGTCGACGTCGAGACCCAGGTCGGCCAGCACCGGGCCGAGGCGGTCCTCGAGGTCGGGGGCGCCGCTGCCCAGCCACCGGTCGAAGGCCACCGCGTAGGCGTCGTCGGCGTCGGGCGCGCCCGAGCCGAGCGCCTCGGCGGTGCGCTCCATCGCCTCGGTGGCCTCGGCGGCGCCGGTACGCCGGGCGACGTACTGCGCCACCGTCTCGCCCGGCACCCGCTCGTGCTCCTGCGGCAGCCAGCCCACGAACGCGTCCCTCGGCGCGCAGGAGACGCTGCCGGCGAACGGCGCGGAGGCCCCGGCCAGCAGCCGCAGCAGCGTGGACTTGCCGGCACCGTTGGCGCCGACGACCCCGACCACGTCACCGGGGGCGACGGTGAGGTCGAGGCCCTCGAAGAGCACCCGGTGGCCGTGCCCGCCCGAGAGGTCCTTGGCGACGAGGGTGGCGCTCACCGCTCGAGCCCGGCCAGCACCCGGCGCATGCGGGCGATCTCGGCCGACTGGCCGGCGTTGACGTCGTCGGCGAGCTCGAGGACGCGCTGGTCCTGGCCGCCGGCCAGCGCCGCCACCGCCATCTCGACCGCGCCCTCGTGGTGGCGGACCATCCCCTCGAGGAAGAGGCGGTCGAACTGCGCGCCCTCGGCGGCGGCCAGGGCCGCCATCTCCTCGGGGGTCAGGATGCCGGCCATGCCGGAGTGCCCGTGGGCCCCGTGGTCCCAGGCGCTCGGGTCGTCCTCGGGGCCGGGTACCTCGACTCCCTGCTCGGCGAGCCAGCCGGCCATCAGCAGGATCTCGGGCGCCTGCGCGGCCTCGATCCGGGCGGCCAGGCCGGCGACCTCGGGGGAGGAGGCCCGCGTCTCGGCCAGCTCGGCCATCTCGAGGGCCTGCTGGTGGTGCGGCACCATCATCTGCACGAACGCCAGGTCGTCGTGGTTCCAGCCCGGTCCGCCCACCACCGCGTCGGCCGGCAGGGTTCTGGCGGCCTCGCCAGGCGCACCCGGCTGGAGCTGGGTGAGCCCCGGGTCCGCCGGTGCGGTCGCGCCGCTGCTGCTGCCGGTGGTGTCCTCGGCCTCCTCGCCGCTGCAGCCGGCGAGCGTGCCCAGCGCCAGGACGAGCGTGGCGGCCAGGACGTGCCGCGCGGCGGCGGGGACTTTGTGCGTGCGCATGAGGAGGCAATCAGATCACGGCGGGGCCGTAACTTCCGCGGCCCGGCGGGGTTGCAGCAGCATGAGCCGACCCTCCCTCCGGGCCAGAGCCACCCACGCCGTCCTCGGCGCCGCCCTCGTGGGCGGTGTCGGCCTCGCGGCCGTCAACGGCTCCGCGCAGGCCGACCCCGGCGCCCGCGCCTGCACGCCCGAGGAGCGGGCGGCCCTGGTCGCCGCCGGCGACAACTTCGCCCTGGGCTGCGACCTGCCGGGCTCGATGCTCGCCGACCTGGCAGACGCCGCGGCCGCGCCGGGGCTCAGCGAGGACGACGTCGACAAGTCCGACAACGTCGAGCTCGTGGGCCACCTCCCGCTGGAGGGGGCCTTCGCCGAGGACGGCGCCTTCGGCACCGACCTGGCCTTCCAGGGCCGCTACGCCTACGTCGGCAACTACAACGGCTTCGGCGTCATCGACATCAAGCGCCCCACGAGGCCGAAGCGGGTGGCGCAGGTCGTCTGCCCCGGCGGGCAGGGCGACATCTCGGTGCACGGCGACGTGCTCGTGCTCAGCGTCGACTCCAGCCGCAGCGACGACTCCTGCTCCAGCACCCCCCAGTCGGCCAGCGAGAAGTCCTCGTGGGAGGGCCTGCGGGTCTTCGACATCTCCGAGCCCGCGAAGCCGCGCTACGTCGCCTCGGTCGAGACCGCCTGCGGCTCGCACACCCACACCCTGGCCCCGAGCCGCAACGGTAGGCAGCTGTTCGTCTACGTCTCCTCCTACTCGCCGAGCGCGAGCTTCCCCGACTGCCAGCCGCCGCACGACATCATCTCGGTGGTCAAGGTGCCGGTGCGCAAGCCGGCCCGGGCCCGCCTCGTGGCCACGCCGGTGCTCTTCCCCGACGGCGGCAACCCCGGCGGTCCGGTGCCGCTGCTGACCTCGAGCTCGACCAGCGGCTGCCACGACGTGACCGCCTACCCGGCCAAGGACCTCGCCGCCGGCGCCTGCATGGGCGACGGCATCCTGATGGACATCAGCAAGCGGGCCCGGCCGGAGGTGGTCGAGCGGGTCACCGACGACGTCAACTTCGCCTTCTGGCACTCCGCGACCTTCAACGACGACGGCACCAAGGTGCTCTTCACCGACGAGCTCGGCGGCGGCCAGCTGCCCACCTGCAGCCCGGCCTTCGGGCCCACCCGCGGCGCCGACGGCATCTACGACATCGAGGGCGGGCGCCTGGAGCTGAAGTCCTACTACAAGATCCCGCGCGTGCAGACCCTCACCGAGAACTGCGTGGCCCACAACGGCTCGCTGATCCCCGTCAAGGGCAAGGACGTCATGGTGCAGGCGTGGTACCAGGGCGGTTTCTCGGTCTTCGACTTCACCGACTCCGAGAACCCCGAGGAGATCGCCTGGTTCGACCGCGGGCCGATCTCGGCGACCAGCCCCGAGCTCGGCGGCGCCTGGTCGGTCTACTGGTACAACGGCCACATCTACTCCAGCGACATCACCCGGGGCCTCGAGGTCTTCGCGATCGACGACCCGCGGGTCAACGGCGCCAAGAAGGTGCGCACCCGCACCTTCAACGCCCAGTCGCAGCCCTCCTACCGGGGCTGACGAACTACAGGTCTGTAGTTCACGCGGGCACGTTGCGTGGCTCTGTGACGCGTGGTGCGATGGGGGCTGGTGTGGTCACATCAGCCCCTCTCGGCACCCCCTCGCCCCCCGTCACGCACCGCAGGAGTCCCGCATGCGCCCAGGTCCGCCCCGTCTCCGGGCGGTGCTGCTGAGCGCGGCCTGCGCCGGGCTGGTGTGGGTGCCTCCCGCGCCCGCCGCCGCGGCCGAGGACGCCTGGAAGGTCCCGGCGCGGGCGAGCATCACCGTGCGCGGGCACGGCTTCGGCCACGGGCACGGCATGTCGCAGCACGGCGCCGAGGGGGCGGCCCGGCAGGGCCGCAGCGCGGCCCAGATCCTCGACTTCTACTACCCCGGCACGAAGCCGGGGAAGCGCGGGGGCCGGGTCAGCGTGCTGATCTCGGCCGACACCACCGACGACCTCGTGGTGCGCAGCCGCAGCGGGCTGCGCGTGCGCGACCTCGCCACCGGCGCCATCACCCGGCTGCCGAAGCAGGTCGGTGGGCGCACGCCTGCCCTGTGGCGGCTGCGCCAGAACCACCGCGACCGCACCCGCGTCTCGTGGCGCACCGCCGGCGGCGGCTCCGGGTCCTGGACGAAGTGGCGCGACCTCAAGGGCAACGGCGAGCTGAGCGCCGGCAACGCGCCGGTCACCCTGGTGACCCCCTCGGGCGACCGGGCCTACCGCGGCCGGCTGCGCGCGCTGCCGCCGAGCCCGGGCGCGAAGGCGCGCGACACCGTCAACAAGGTGCGCCTCGACGACTACCTGCGCGGGGTCGTGCCGCTCGAGATCCCCGCGTCGTGGAGCCAGGCGGCCGTGCGCGCCCAGGCGGTCGCGGCCCGCACCTACGCCGTCTTCGAGCGGCGTACCCCCCGCGCCGCGCACTACCAGCTGTGCGACACCACCTCGTGCCAGGTCTACGGCGGGGTGCGGGCCGAGCACCCCGGCTCCGACGCGGCCGTGCGCGCCACCGCCAAGCAGGTGCGTCTCGCCGACGGCCAGCCCGCCTTCACGCAGTTCTCCTCCAGCAGCGGCGGGTGGACCGCTGCGGGCTCGCGGCCCTACCTGGCCGCCAGGCCCGACCCGTACGACGACTGGGCCGGCAACCCGCACCACGACTGGTCGGTCACGCTCACCGACACCCGGGTCGAGGCCGCGTTCCCCGCCGTCGGCGACCTGCGCTCGATCAGGGTGCTGTCCCGCGACGGCAACGGCCAGTGGGGCGGCCGGGTGCGCTCGGTGCGGCTCTCGGGGACCCGCGGCCAGGTCACCGTGAGCGGTGACGCCCTGCGCTTCGGTCTGGGTCTGCGCTCGCCGTGGGTGACGTTCCGGGTGCGCTCGCGCTGACCCCGGCGCCGCTCCGCAGCACCGCCCGCACCACCAGCCCGACCAGCAGCGCCCAGAAGGCGGCGCCGACGCCGAGCACGGTGACGCCGCTGGCGGCCACGACGAGGCAGGCCACGGCCGGCACCCGCTCGCGGGCGTCGTCGAGCGCGTCGGCCAGGGAGCCGGCGAGGGTGCCGAGCAGCGCCAGCCCGGCCGCCGCCTGCACCACCCCGTCGGGGGCGGCGGTCACCAGGGCGGTGAGACCGGCGGCGGCCGCGGCCAGCACCAGGTAGGTCACCGACGCCGAGACCGCGCCGTGCCAGCGCCGGTCGCGGTCGGGGCCGCCCTCGGGTCCCGCGACCATCGCCGCGGTGATCGCGGCGAGGTTGACCGCGTGCCCGCCGAACGGCGCGACCAGCGCGGTGCCCAGCCCGGTGACCGTCATCGTCTCGCGCCACGGCACCGGGTAGCCGTTGCCGGCCATCACCGCGACGCCCGGCACGTTCTGCGAGGCCATGGTCACGACGTACAGGGGCAGCGCGATGCCCACTAACGCCGGCACGCTCCACGAGGGCGTGGTCCACGCGAGCGTCGGCACCGCGTCGGCCGGTCCCACCTCACCGGCCGTCTCGACGAGCACCACCGCGAGCGCCACCAGCAGCGAGGCCGGCACCGCCCACCGGGGGAAGAGCCGCTGGCCGACCAGCCAGGCGAGCACCACGGGTCCGACCAGCAGCGGCGAGGCGGCGACCCCGAGCACCGGCTCGAGGCAGATGGGCAGCAGCACCCCGGCGAGCATCGCCCGGGCCAGGCTCACCGGGATCCGCGCCACCAGGTCGCCCAGCGCGGGCAGCAGCCCGGTGAGCGCGATCAGCGCCGCGGTGGCCAGGAACGCCCCGACGGCCGCCGACCAGCCGCCGGCGACGGCGCCGGTGGAGACCAGCAGCGCCGCCCCGGGCGTCGACCAGGCCAGCGACAGCGGCGTGCGGTGGCGCACCGCCAGCCACGCCATCCCCAGCCCCTGGGCCACGCACAGCGCCAGCAGCCCCGACGCGGCCTGGGCCGGGGTGGCGCCGACGGCGACGAGCCCGGCCAGGACCACGACGAACGAGCTGCTGAAGCCGACGACGGCCGCGACCACGCCGGCCACGACGGGGGAGTGCTCCTGGGTCGTGGGGCGGGTCGAGGACCGGCTGCTCAGCAGAGCACGACGACCAGGTCGCCGCCCTCGACCGCCTGGGTGCCGGACAGCGCCACGCGCTCGACGGTGCCCGCCACCGGGGCGGTGATCGCCGCCTCCATCTTCATGGCCTCGATGGTGGCCAGCGTCTCGCCGGCCGCGACCTGCTGGCCCTGCTCGACGACGACGGTCACGACGCCCTGGAACGGCGCGGCCACCTGGCCGGCCACGCCCGGGTCGGCCTTCTCGGCCGCGGCCACCTCGGAGGCGACCGAGGTGTCGCGCACGCTGACCGGGCGCATCTGGCCGTTGAGCAGCGCCAGCACCGTGCGGTAGCCGCGCTCGTCGGGCTCGCTGACCGACTGCACGCCCATCAGCAGCGTCTTGCCCTCGTCGAGCTCGACCTCGTGCTCCTCGCCCTGGCGCAGCCCGTAGAGGTAGTCGCGCGTGGCCAGCACCGACAGGTCGCCGTAGGTCTCGCACGACTCCAGGTAGCTCCGGGTGGGGCCGGGGAACAGCAGCTCGTTGAGCGCCCGGCGGCGCTGGGCGGAGGAGCCCGCCAGCCGCTCGGCGTCCGCGGGGGCCAGCTCCTCGGCCGGCGGCGTCCAGGAGCGGCCCTCGAGGGCCCGGGTGCGGAACGGCTCGGGCCAGCCGCCCGGCGGGTCGCCGAGCTCGCCGTTGAGGAAGCCGATGACGGAGTCGGGGATGTCGTAGGAGCCGGGGTCGGCGGCGAACTCGGCCGGGTCGGCGCCGAGGCCGACCAGCGACAGGGCCAGGTCGCCGATGACCTTCGAGGAGGGCGTCACCTTCGGGACGTTGCCGAGGATGTCGTTGGCTGCGGCGTACATGTCCTCGACCTGCTCGAACTTCTCGCCCAGGCCCAGCGCGATCGCCTGCTGGCGCAGGTTGGAGAGCTGCCCGCCGGGGATCTCGTGGCGGTAGACCCGACCGGTCGGCGCGGTGAGGCCCGACTCGAAGGGGGCGTAGACGCGCCGCGTGGCCTCCCAGTACGGCTCCAGCGCGTTGACCGCGGCCAGCGAGAGGCCGGTGGGCCGCTCGGAGTGGTCGGTGGCGGCCACCAGGGCCGACAGCGAGGGCTGCGAGGTGGTGCCCGCCATCGAGGCGGTCGCGGCGTCGACGGCGTCGACCCCGGCCTCGATCGCGGCGGTGAGCGTGGCCAGCTGCCCGCCGGTGGTGTCGTGGGTGTGCAGGTGCACCGGCAGGTCGAAGCGCTCGCGCAGCGCCGTGACCAGGGTGCGGGCCGCGGGCGCGCGCAGCAGCCCGGCCATGTCCTTGATCGCGAGCACGTGGGCGCCGGCGTCGACGATCCGCTCGGCCAGGCGCAGGTAGTAGTCCAGCGTGTAGAGCTGCTCGTCGGGGTCCGACAGGTCGCCGGTGTAGCAGAGCGCGACCTCCGCGATCGTGGTGCCGGTGGCCCGCACCGCCTCGATGGCGGGGCGCATCTGCTCGACGTCGTTGAGCGCGTCGAAGATCCGGAACACGTCGATGCCGGTGGCGGCCGCCTCGGCCACGAAGGCGTCGGTCACCTCGGTCGGGTACGGCGTGTAGCCCACGGTGTTGCGCCCGCGCAGCAGCATCTGCAGGCACACGTTGGGCACCGCCTGGCGCAGTCCTGCCAGCCGCTCCCACGGGTCCTCGGACAGGAAGCGCAGCGCGACGTCGTACGTCGCCCCGCCCCAGCACTCCAGCGACCACAGCCCGGGGGTGGTGCGCGCGACGTGCGGGGCCACGGTCAGCAGGTCGCGGGTGCGCACCCGGGTGGCCAGCAGCGACTGGTGGGCGTCGCGGAACGTGGTGTCGGTGACGGCGACCTCGCGCTGCTCGCGCAGCTGCCGCGCGAAGCCCTCGGGCCCCAGGCGCAGCAGCGCCTGGCGGGTGCCGTCGGGAGCCGGCACGTCGAGGTCGGTCGGGGGCAGCTTGGTGGCCGGGTCGAGGCTCACGGGCGCCGGGCCGTGCGGCTGGTTGACGGTCACCTCGGCCAGGTAGGTCAGCAGCTTGGTGCCACGGTCGCCCGAGCTGCGCGCCGACAGCAGCCCGGGATGGGTCTCGATGAAGGAGGTGGTGACCCGCCCGGCGGCGAAGTCGGGGTCGTCGAGCACGGCCTGGAGGAAGGGGATGTTGGTGGCGACGCCGCGGATCCGGAACTCGGCGACCGCGCGCCGGGCCTTCTCGACCGCCTTGTCGAAGGTGCGGCCGCGGCAGGTGAGCTTGGCCAGCATCGAGTCGAAGTGCGCCGAGACCTCGGCGCCGGTGTAGACGGTGCCGCCGTCGAGGCGCACCCCGCCGCCGCCGGGGGAGCGGTAGGTGGTGATCCGGCCGGTGTCGGGGCGGAAGCCGTTGGCGGGGTCCTCGGTGGTGATGCGGCACTGCAGCGCCGCACCGCGCAGCACCAGGGTGTCCTGCGACAGGCCGAGGTCGGCCAGGGTCTCGCCGGAGGCGATCCGCATCTGGGCCTGCACCAGGTCGACGTCGGTGACCTCCTCGGTCACCGTGTGCTCGACCTGGATGCGCGGGTTCATCTCGATGAAGACGTAGTTGCCGTCGGGGTCGAGCAGGAACTCCACGGTGCCGGCGTTGCGGTAGCCGATCTCGCGGGCGAAGCGCACCGCGTCGGCGCACATCCGCTCCCGCAGGTCGGGGTCGAGGTTGGGCGCGGGGGCGATCTCGATGACCTTCTGGTGCCGGCGCTGCACCGAGCAGTCGCGCTCGAAGAGGTGCACCACGTCGCCGGTGGCGTCGGCGAGCACCTGGACCTCGATGTGGCGGGGCTCGACCACGGCCTGCTCGATGAAGACCGTCGGGTCGCCGAAGGCGCCCTCCGCCTCGCGCATGCAGGTCTCGACCGCCTCGCGCAGCCTCGTCGGGTCGTCGACCCGCCGCATGCCGCGCCCGCCGCCGCCGGCCACGGCCTTGACGAACAGCGGGTAGGGCAGCTCCTCCGCGGCGGCCACCAGCGCGTCGGCGTCGGTGGAGGGCTCCACCGAGGCCAGCGTGGGCACGCCGGCGGCCTTGGCCGCCGCGATCGCGCGGGCCTTGTTGCCGGTCAGCTCGAGGACCTGGCTGGTGGGACCGACGAAGGTGATGCCGGCCGCGGCGCAGGCCTCGGCCAGCCCGGGGTTCTCGGAGAGGAAGCCGTAGCCGGGGTAGACCGCGTCGGCCCCGGCCCGCACCGCCACGTCGACGATCGCCTGCGGGTCGAGGTAGGCCCGCACCGGGTGTCCGCGCTCGCCGATCTCGTAGGCCTCGTCGGCCTTGAGGCGGTGCTCGGACCAGCGGTCCTCGTGGGGGAAGACCGCGACGGTGCGCGCCCCGAGCTCGTAGGCCGCGCGGAACGCGCGGACGGCGATCTCGCCGCGGTTGGCCACCAGCACCTTGGAGAACATGCCTGGCAACCTACCGAGGCAGGGCGCTGCGCGCCTCGCCGTCTCAGGCGAGGAACTGGGCCAGCAGGGCGGGGGAGGCGGTGGCGGCCACCTCGAGCGCACGCTCCTCGGGCACGTCGGGCACCACGACCTGCTGGCGGCCGCCGGCGGTGGTGGCGACCAGGGTGGTCAGCCCGGCCCGGCGCTGGAACCAGGAGTCCTGCAGGTTCCAGCCGATGACGTGCTCGACGCCGAGCACGTCGCGGCGACACGTCAGGCTGCCGCTGCGCGCGACCAACCGGCCGCCCATAAGGGCGTGGCCCAGGGTGCGCGAGCGGTCCAGCGCCAGCAGCGCGCCGGCGAGCGGCGCCAGCACCGTGACGACCAGCAGCCAGGCGCCCAGGTCGGTGCGGGCGACCAGGACCGCGGCCAGCAGCGCCAGGGCCAGCGCGGGCACCATCGCCCGCACCCAGCGCCGGCGTACGGCGGCCGGGCCGTGGGCGCGCAGGGGCGCGGACGCCGGCGCGGGGTCGCCCAGCACCAGTCCGGCCACGCCCTCGACGACCCGGCGCGGGGCGGGCGGCACCAGCTCCATCTGCGTCTGTCCCTCGCCGGCCAGGCCGGTGACGATGCTGGTGAGCCGGGCGGCCCCGGCCAGCCGCAGGTTGACCGGCTGGGCGAGCGAGACCCCGGCCAGCCGGGCGTCGTCGACGCTGGTCTCGCGGGTCGTGGTGAGGCCGCGGCGCAGGTGCCAGCTGCCGTGCTCGTGGGTGAGGGTGAGGCCCCAGTTGGTGACGAGGTAGCCGCCGACGGCGAGCAGGGACACCGCCACCACCAGGACCAGCAGCACGAGGGCCGCCACCGCGACCCCGGCCACCGCCAGGTCGCCGGCGTCGAGGCGCAGCGGCAGCTGGGTCAGGGCCGCCAGCATCGCGCCGGCGATCGCCAGGCCCGTGCTGGTCAGCGGCGCGTAGCGGCTCCAGGCGGGGTCCAGCCGCAGCACCGGGTGGGACGGCGGCGCCGGGGCGGGCTCCGCGCCGGGTTCCGTGCCTGGCTCCGCGCCGGGCTCCTGGGGCGTGGGTGCTGCCGCGCTCTCGCGCAGGAGCTGGGCGCGCAGCTCGCGGGCGTGGCCCGCGCGCAGCCCGTCGAGGTCGAGGTCCTGCTCGCTGGCACCGGTGCCGATCCGCACCGTGGCCAGGTCGAGCACCCGCTGGACCAGCGAGGCCGTCGTGTCGACCGTGCGCACCCGGTCGAGGCGCGCGGCCAGCAGGTGGCGCTGCAGCAGCCCCCGGCGCAGCTCGACCCGCCCCTCGTGGACGCGGTAGGAGGTCGTCAGCCAGCGCAGCACGCCGAGCGCGACGGGCACCAGCACGCCCAGCAGCTCCCAGCGCATCGCCAGGCCCCCGCTGGAGGCGGAGCCGAACGCCACGACGCCGACGACGACCGGGAGGAAGCGCACCACCTCGCGCACCGGGTGGACCAGGAGCATCCGGCGGTCCAGGCGCTGCCAGGTCTCGCTCACCGGGTCCTGCTCACGTCGCGTCCCCGGCGACGGCGTCGGCCTTCTCGGTCAGGTCGGCCACCAGCTCCTCGGCGGTGCGCCGGTCGAGCCCCGCGATCGAGAGCGCGCCGGCCGCCGAGGCCGTGGTGACGGTGACGTTGGCGAGGGCGAAGAGCCGTTCCACCGGACCCTGGTGCCAGTCGACGGTCTGGATGCGCGACATGGGCGCCACCCGGCGCTCGCGCGACCACCAGCCGGTCTGGGTGTAGACCGCGGTGTCGGTGACCTCCCAGCGGTGCACCCGGTAGCGCCACGCGGGCACCACGACGACGTACGCCGCGTCGAGCAGCACCAGGGGCGCCAGCATCCACCAGCGCAGGTCGAACAGGCCCAGCACCGGCCCGAGCACCAGCACGAGGACCACCAGCGCGACGCCCTCGAGCGCCGCGCTGGTGAGCCACATCGTGCGGGCCCGCGGGTGGACCCGGTGCAGGGGCGGGCGCAGGCCGGTCGTGGGGATCAGCCCTTCAGCTCGCAGATGACCTCGCCGTTGGTGACGGTCGCGCCGACCTCGGCCTTGAGGCCGGTCACGGTGCCGGCCTTGTGGGCCTTGAGGGGCTGCTCCATCTTCATCGCCTCGATGACCACGACGGTCTCGCCCTCGGCGACCTCCTGGCCCTCCTCGACGACGACCTTGACGACCGTGCCCTGCATCGGGCTGGACACGGCGTCACCGCTCGCGGCGGCACCGGCCTTCTTGCCCTTGGCGCGCTTGGGCTTCTTGGCGGCCCCGGCCCCGGCGCCGGCACCGATGCCGCCGAGCCCGGCGGGCACGACGACCTCGAGCCGCTTGCCGCCGACCTCGACGACCACGGTCTGGCGCTCGCCGGCCTCCTCGGCCTCGGCGCTGTCACCCGAGTAGGGCTCGATCCGGTTGTCGAACTCGGTCTCGATCCACTGCGTGTAGACGTCGAAGGAGCCCTCGCCCGAGGGGTTGGAGGCGCCGACGTACGCCGGGTCCTCCAGGACCGCGCGGTGGAAGGGGATGACGGTCGGCATGCCGTCGACCACGAACTCCTCCAGCGCCCGGCGCGAGCGCTCGATCGCCTGGGTGCGGTCGCGCCCGGTGACGATGAGCTTGGCGATCAGGGAGTCGAAGGACCCGGGGACGGTCTGGCCGTTCTCGTAGCCGCCGTCGACGCGGACGCCGGGACCCTGCGGCGGGCTCCAGGCCGACAGGGTGCCGG
The DNA here is from genome assembly GCA_041579495.1 of Nocardioides sp. GTDB lineage: Bacteria > Actinomycetota > Actinomycetes > Propionibacteriales > Nocardioidaceae > Nocardioides. The sequence goes on along the minus strand of JBFGFQ010000038.1, from coordinate 6,322 downwards.
GGGCCGGCATGAAGTTGCGCCCGCCGTCCTCGGCGTTGATGCGGAACTCGATGGAGTGGCCGCGGATCTCCGGGTCGTCGTAGCCGAGCTCCTCACCGGCGGCGATGCGGAACATCTCGCGCACCAGGTCGATGCCGGTGACCTCCTCGGAGACGCAGTGCTCGACCTGGAGGCGAGTGTTGACCTCGAGGAACGAGATGGTGCCGTCCTGGGCCACCAGGAACTCGCAGGTGCCGGCGCCGTAGTAGCCGGCCTCGCGCAGGATCCGCTTGGACGACTCGTACAGCTCGCTCAGCTGCTCCTCGGTGAGGAACGGCGCGGGGGCCTCCTCGACCAGCTTCTGGTTGCGGCGCTGCAGCGAGCAGTCGCGGGTGGAGACCACGACGACGTTGCCGTGCTTGTCGGCCAGGCACTGGGTCTCGACGTGGCGCGGCTTGTCGAGGAACTTCTCGACCAGGCACTCGCCGCGGCCGAAGGCGCTGACCGCCTCGCGGACCGCCGACTCGTAGGCGTCGGGGATCTCCTCGATGGTGCGGGCGACCTTGAGGCCGCGCCCGCCGCCGCCGAAGACGGCCTTGATGGCCACGGGGAGCCCCTCGGCCTCGGCGAAGCGCACGACCTCGTCGGCGTCGGCGACGGGGTCCTTGGTGCCGGGCGCCAACGGGGCCTGGGCCTTGTCGGCGATGTGCTTGGCCTTGGCCTTGTCGCCGAGGGCCTCGATGGCCGAGGGCGGCGGGCCGATCCAGGTCAGCCCGGCGTCCATGACGGCCTGGGCGAAGTCGGCGTTCTCGGCGAGGAAGCCGTAGCCCGGGTGCACGGAGTCGGCGCCGGACTTCTGGGCCACCGCGATGATCTTGGCGATGTCGAGGTAGGAGTCGGCGGGGGTCGCCCCACCCAGCGAGTGCGCCTCGTCGGCCATCCGCACGAAGATCGCGTCGCGGTCGGGCTCGGCGTACACGGCGACACTGCCGATGCCCGCGTCCTTGCAGGCCCGGATGACCCGGACCGCGATCTCGCCACGGTTGGCGATGAGGACCTTCTGCAACGGCTTGACTTGCGACACCCTGGCTCCTGACTCACGACGGCACGGTGCTGCGGAGTCTAGGGGTAGGCCCGCCGCGGCCGGCCGGGTGCCTCACCGGGTGGACCCCCCTCCCCAGGGGTGTGATGGGCGACACGGCCTCCCGGGTAGGTATGCGGGGTCCCCTGCCGCCCAGCTGCCCGGAGGTCCCCGTGCTGGCCATCCTCTCCCGCGAGCGCACCGTCGCCCGCCCCGGCTACTCGCGGTGGTTGATCCCACCCGCCGCGCTGGCCGTGCACCTCTCGATCGGACAGGTGTACGCCACCAGCGTCTACAAGAGCGCGCTGGTCTCCCACTTCGACACCTCGCTGACCCAGATCGGCTTCGTCTTCTCGCTGGCCATCGTGATGCTGGGCCTCTCGGCGGCGGTGTTCGGCACCTGGGTCGACCGCAACGGCCCGCGCGCCGCGATGGCCACGGCCGCCGTCTTCTGGTCCTCGGGCTTCCTGGTCGCGGCCCTGGGCATCAGCACCGACCAGCTGTGGCTGGTCTACCTGGGCTACGGCGTGCTCGGCGGCATCGGTCTCGGCATCGGCTACATCTCCCCGGTCTCGACGCTCATCAAGTGGTTCCCCGACCGGCCCGGCCTGGCCACCGGCATGGCGATCATGGGCTTCGGCGGCGGCGCGATGGTCGCCAGCCCGCTCAGCGGGCGGCTGATGGCGCTCTACGACTCCGGCTACGACTCCTCCGACCCGGGCTCGGTGGCCAGCGGCGGCGCGGTCGCGGCGCTCTTCGTGACGCTGGGCCTGGTCTACCTGGCCTTCATGCTCTTCGGTGCGCTCATCGTGCGGGTCCCCGCCGACGACTGGGCCCCCGAGGGGTTCGACCCTTCGCAGTCGAAGGAGAAGAAGATGGTCACCGACGCCTCGGTGTCGGCCAACAACGCGATCCGCACCCCGCAGTTCTGGTTGCTGTGGACCGTGCTCTTCTGCAACGTCACGGCCGGCATCGGCATCCTCGAGCAGGCCTCGCCGATGATCCAGGACTTCTTCCGCGAGGGCGGCACGTCGGCGATCAGCGCCGCCGCGGCCGGCGGCTTCGTGGGCGTGCTGTCGATCTGCAACATGGCCGGTCGCTTCGTGTGGTCCTCGACCTCCGACCACCTCGGGCGCAAGCCCATCTACATGATCTACCTCGGCGGTGGCATCGCGCTGTACCTGGCGCTGGCGCTGGGCGGGTCGACGTCCACGGTGCTCTTCGTGGCGCTGGCCGGCGTGATCATCAGCTTCTACGGCGGCGGGTTCGCCACCGTGCCGGCCTACCTGCGCGACCTCTTCGGCACCTACCAGGTCGGCGCCATCCACGGCCGGCTGCTGACCGCCTGGGCGGCCGCGGGCGTGGCCGGGCCGCTGATCGTCAACGCCTTCCTCGACGCCCAGGGCGAGCCCGGCAACCTGGTCTCGGCCGACTACCGCCCGGCGCTGCTGACGATGGTCGGCGTCCTGGTGGTCGGCTTCCTGGCCAACCTGATGATCCGGCCCGTCGACGACAAGTTCCACGAGCCCGAGGCCGGCAAGTCCGGCGACATGGAGGGGAGCAACGCATGAGCAGCGAGCAGACCGAGAGCCACACCGTCCGGATCGCGGCGGCCTGGACCCTGGTGGGGGTCCCATTGGCCTACGGGCTCGTCGAGACCCTGCGGCGGGCGGCCAACCTCTTCTCGGGTTAACAAACGTTAACCACGTGGGTAGCATGGCTCACATGACGAGCACCGGTTTCGAGCTGTCCCGCGAGCACGAGGAGTTCCGCGCCAGCGTGCGCGAGTTCGCCGCCGCCGAGATCGCGCCCCACGCCGCGCAGTGGGACCGCGAGCACCACTTCCCGGTCGACGTCGTGCGCAAGATGGGCGCGCTGGGGCTCTTCGGCCTCACCGCACCCGAGGAGTACGGCGGCGCCGGCGAGGACGGCGACTTCACCAGCCTGTGCGTGGCGATCGAGGAGATCGGGCGCGTCGACCAGTCGATGGGCATCACGCTCCAGGCCGCGGTCGGGCTCGGCATCAACCCCGTGCTCACCTACGGCACCGACGAGCAGAAGAAGCAGTGGCTGCCCGACCTGGTCGCCGGTGAGCGGTTGGCCGGCTTCGGGCTCACCGAGCCCGGGGCCGGCTCCGACGCGGGTGCCACCCGCACGAAGGCGTCCCTCGACGGCGGCGAGTGGGTGATCGACGGCGCCAAGCAGTTCATCACCAACTCCGGCTCCGAGATCACCTCGCTGGTCACGGTCACCGCGCGCACCGGCACCCGGGAGGACGGTCGCCCCGAGATCTCCGCGATCATGGTGCCGGCCGGCACGCCCGGCTTCACCGCCGAGAAGGCCTACGACAAGCTCGGCTGGCACGCCTCCGACACCCACCCGCTCAGCTTCGAGTCGTGCCGGGTGCCGGCCGAGAACCTGCTGGGGGAGCAGGGCCGCGGCTACGCGCAGTTCCTGGCCACCCTCGACGACGGCCGTGTCGCGATCTCGGCCCTCTCGGTGGGCTGCATCCAGGCCTGCCTCGACATGAGCCTGGCCTACGCCGGCGAGCGCCAGACCTTCGGCGGTCCGATCGGGCGCAAGCAGGGCGTGGCCTTCCAGATCGCCGACCTCGAGGTGATGCTGCACGCGAGCCGGATGCTCACCTACCGCGCGGCCGCGCTCAAGGACGCCGGGGCGCCGTACCGGGAGTTCAAGCAGGCGGCCGCGGTCGCCAAGGTCTACTCCACCGAGTCGGCGGTCACCGCCACCCGCATCGCGACCCAGGTCTTCGGCGGCTACGGCTTCATGGAGGAGTACCCGGTCGCGCGCTTCTACCGCGACGCGAAGGTCCTCGAGGTCGGCGAGGGCACCTCGGAGGTGCAGCGGATGCTGATCGCCCGGGGTCTGGGCCTGCCGGTCGAGTAGGTGGGCGATAGCCTGCCGGGCATGGGTCACCGCGCGCAGCGCCTCCTGGGCGAGGCCGGGCGGTTCCTCGCCGTCGGCGGCCTGGCCACGCTCGTGGCCCTGGTGCTCTTCAACCTGCTCGTCCACGGGTTCAACACCGGTGACCACGCGCTGCTCGACGACCGGCCGATCCTGGCCTACGTGCTGGCCAACACCGTGGGCATGGTCATCAGCTACCGCGGCACCCGGATGTGGGCCTTCCGCGACCGGCCCCCGCGGCACGCCGACGGCGGGCGCTCGGCGTTCGTGGCCATCAACGTGGCCACGATGACGATCCCGGTGCTGTGCCTCTACGTCAGCCGCGACGTGCTCGGGCTCGACGACCCCGTCAGCGACAACGTCTCGGCCAACGTCATCGGGCTGGCCCTCGGGGTCGCGGCGCGCTTCTGGCTCTTCCGGGCGCTGGTCTTCCGCCGCCCGATCAACCTCGGCGACATCTACCCCGGCGAGCGGACCTGGCCGGTCGACCCCGGCGCACCCGTCGAGCAGGTCAGTGCGCGGGCGTCCACAGGTCCGTCCAGGAGCGACCCAGCTCGGCCACCAGCAGCCGCAGACGGGGCAGGCTGAGGCCCACCACGTTGTGGTGGTCGCCCTCGATGCCGGTGACGAAGGCGCCGCCCAGGCCGTCGATGGTGAAGGCGCCGGCGACGTGCAGCGGCTCCCCGGTCGCGACGTAGGCCGCGATCTCGTCGTCGTCGACGTCGGCGAAGTGCACCGTGGTCGAGACCGTCGCCTCGGCCACCCGTCCGGTCGCGGTGTCGTGCAGGCTGTGCCCGCTGTGCAGCACGCCCGAGCGTCCCCGCATCGCCCGCCACCGGGCGGTGGCCTCCTCGGGACCGCCGGGCTTGCCCAGCGCCCGGTCGTCGAGCTCGAGCACCGAGTCGCAGCCCAGCACGAGCGCGCCCGGGGGCACCTCGTCGCGTCCCACCACGGCCTCGGCCTTGAGCCGGGCCAGGGCCCCGGCGACCTCGTCCGGCGCCAGGTCGCCCACCTGGGACTCGTCGACACCGGAGACGACCACCACCGGGTCGATGCCGGCGCGACGCAGGATCGACAGGCGGGCGGGGGAGGCGGAGCCGAGGACGAGCACGGGGGCGGGGGTGGTCACGGTGCGCCACCCTACGACCCCTCGGTCGAGCGGGTTGGCAGACTGTGCCGGTGCCCGTTCCCCGTCGACTGCTGCTCGCCGCCCTGGTCCTGGGCCTCGCCGGGGTCGTCGCGCTGGTCGCTGTGCCACCGTGGTCGCAGGCCGGGCCGCAGGAGCGCAACCGGTTCGCCGAGCGGGAGCAGTACGCCGACCCCGGCGCCCGGGCGGTCGCCGCCGCCGCGCAGGCGCGCGCCGACGGTGACGTCGCGCTCGCCGAGGTGCTCGCGGAGCTCGCCTCGGTGCCCTCGGGCATCTGGCTGACCCCCGAGCGGCACCCGGTCGGCCGGGTGGGTGCGCACGTCACCGCCCTGGTCGCCGGTGCCGACGAGCTCGACCAGGTGCCGGTGCTGGTCGTGTACGGCGTGCCCGAGCGCGACTGCGCCGGCCTGCTGTCGGCGGGCGGGCTGTCACCGGAGGAGTACCCGGTGTGGGTGGACGAGATCGCCACCGCCCTGGCCGCGGCCCCCGGCCCGGCGGTGGTCGTCCTCGAGCCCGACGCCCTGGCCACCGCGGAGGAGTGCGGTCGCCGCGCCCCGCGGGTCGAGCAGATCGCCTCCGCCGTCGGGCTGCTCGCCGAGGCCGGCGTGACGACGTACGTCGACGCCGGGCACTCCGGGTGGCTGCCGGCCCGGCGGATGGCCGTGCTGCTCGAGGAGGTCGGGGTCGAGCGGGTGCGCGGCTTCGCCACCAACGTGTCCAACTTCCAGCTCGACGCCGACGAGGTCGCCTACGCCGAGACCCTCGACGAGCTGGTGCCCGGGACGCAGCACTGGGTGGTCGACCGCGGCCGCAACGGCAGCGGTGCGTCGCGGGAGTGGTGCAACCCCGAGGGGGCCACGCTGGGGCGGCGGCCCGGCTTCGTCGACGACGGCACCGGCCTCGACGCCTACCTGTGGGTGAAGCCACCGGGGGAGTCCGACGGTGCGTGCCGGGGCGGGCCACCGGCCGGGGAGCTGTGGCCGGAGGCGGCGCTGCGGCTGGCCGGCCCACCGGGCTGACCGGGGTTGGGCGTCTGCGCCCGCCGAGGGCCCCGGCGTTGTTAGTCTCCACCCATGACAGCGGACTGGACCGCGGTGATCATCGAGGACGACCCCGACGTCCGCGACCTCATCGACATCGTGCTCACGCAGTCCGGCTTCCGCACCGTGCTGGCAGAGGACGGGCCCAGC
>JBFGFQ010000037.1:0-18623 GCA_041579495.1 Nocardioides sp. | reverse complement strand
TGATGACCTGCCCGCCGGCGTCCTTGATCTCCTCGAGCACGGCCTTGAGCCGCTCCTCGAACTCGCCGCGGTACTTCGCGCCGGCGACCATGGCGGCCAGGTCGAGGCTGAGCACCCGGCGGCCCTTGAGCGAGTCGGGCACGTCGCCGGCGACCACGCGCTGGGCCAGGCCCTCGACCACGGCGGTCTTGCCGACGCCCGGCTCGCCGATGAGCACCGGGGTGTTCTTGGTGCGCCGGCTCAGCACCTGCACCACGCGGCGGATCTCGGCGTCGCGGCCGATGACCGGGTCGAGCCGGCCCTCCTCGGCGGCCGCGGTGAGGTCGACGGAGTACTTCTCGAGGGACTCGTACGTCGACTCCGCGTCCTGGCTGGTGACCCGGCGGTTGCCGCGGACCGCGGTGAGCCCCTCGCGCAGGCCGGCCTCGGTGAGCCCGGCGTCGGCGAGCACCTTCTGGGCGCTGGACTCGGTGCCGGCCATCGAGATCAGCAGGTGCTCGGTGGCGACGTACTCGTCCTTCATCGAGGAGGCCAGGTCGAGCGCGCCCGCCAGCACCCGGGTCAGGGCGGCCGAGGCGGACGGCTGCTGCACGGTCGCGCCGCTGGCCCGCGGCAGCGCCTCGAGCGCCGCGCCGGCCCCGGTGACCAGCTGCTGCACGTCGACGCCGGCCTTGGTGACCAGGCTGCGCGCGATGCCGTCGTCCTGCCCGAGCAGCGCGACGAGGAGGTGGACGGGCTCGGTGTGGCTGTGCCCGGAGGTGGTGGCGAGCCGCTGGGCGGTCTCGATCGCCTCGCGGCTGCGGGTGGTGAACTTCTCGGCCCCGAACTGGCTCACGGCTGCTCTCCTCTGGTGTGGTCGTCGGTGGGGGGACACTGGCTCAACGATCGAGAAGTTGAGTCTGTTCCGCTCAACTTTAACCGGTTCAGATTTTTCCCGGAACCCGACCACGTCCGCGCCGCGGAGCAATAGCGTGGGGCCCGGAGCAGGGCCCGCCTGGGGAGGAGGGGCCCGGGAGGAGGGCCGGTGACGGCCATGATCGGCGCCGCGGGCGCCAGCCAGACCCAGGGGTGCGCCCCGTGAGCACGGTCGTGGAGTCCCCACCGCTGCGCGTCGTCGTCATCGACGACACCGCCGACCTGCGCGACCTGATGCGCCTGGTCCTGGGCCGGGGCGGGTACGACGTCGTCGGCGAGGCGGGCGACGGGCGGCACGGCATCGAGGTGGTGCGCGAGCAGCGCCCGGACCTGGTGCTCCTCGACCTGTCGATGCCGGTGATGGACGGCCTGGAGGCGCTGCCCTCGATCCGGCGCAGCGTGCCGCGCGCCACCATCGTGGTGCTGTCGGGCTTCGGCGCCACCCAGATGTCGGAGCGCGCGCTGGCCGCCGGCGCCGACGGCTACGTGCAGAAGGGCGCCTCCCTCGACTCGATCCTCGACTACCTGCGCGAGATGACGTCGGGCACGGCGCCGGAGCAGGGCCGGCGCCCGCTCGCGGTGGCGCCGCCGGCCCCCACCACCGCGGCCGAGCCCGCACGCGAACCGCAGCCCGCTCCCGCCTCGGCAGCGCGCATCTCGTGGTGGCAGGCGCTGAGCACGGCCCCCATCGGCATCCTGGAGCTGGCCGACGAGCCGCTCTACCGTGTCGTCTTCGCCAACACGCACGCCCAGCGGCTGCTCGGGCCGGGCGCCGCGCCGGGCACCCCGCTGGGCTTCGCCGCCGCCCCGCTGGCGACCCTGGTGGCCCAGCACCGCCTCGACGCCGACGCGTCGTTCGAGGTGGGGCTCGACGGGCTGACGGTGCGCGCGACGGTGCGGCGCACGGGCTGGTCGGTGCTGGTCTTCCTGGACTCCACCAGCGACGACGTGGGTCTGCTGCGCCGCGCGATCGCCACCACCGCCCACGAGATCCGCGGCCCCGTCGCGGTGATCTGCGGGATCGCGGAGGCCGACGAGTGGGGCGAGGGTCTCGAGCCGGCGATGCGCAACCGGTTGATGGGCTCGGTGGCCCGTCAGGCGCGGATGCTCGACTCGATCACGGCCGACCTGCTCACCGCCGCCCAGGTCCAGCGCGGCACGCTGCGGCTCGACCTGCGCCCGGTGCGCCCTGACCGGGTGGTCCGGTCGCTGGTGCACGACCGCTACCGGAGCGACCCCGACCCGGCGGTCGAGGTGCGCGTCGACGACGAGCGGGAGGTGCACGCCGACCCGGTGCGCCTCGAGCAGATGGTCGGCAACCTGCTCAGCAACGCGCTGAAGTACGGCCGGGCACCGTTCGTGGTGCACGTGCGGGGCGAGGGCGACCGGGTCTGCATCGACGTCGTCGACCGTGGGCCCGGCGTCCCCGAGGACTTCCGCGACGACCTGTTCCGCGAGTTCACCCGCGCCAGCGGCACCGTGGCGACCGGCACCGGCTTGGGCCTGTACGTCGTGCGCACCCTCGCGGAGGCCCAGCAGGCCACCGTGACCTACGCGCCGGGCCGCTACGGCGGCTCGGTGTTCACCATCTCCCTGGCGGCCGTCCCGGGGCGACCGCTCTCCGACTCGCCTGTGGAGGGAGCGGGCGGCTCGACCGAGTAGGCGCCGGACCCGTCAGCGGAGCGGTCCCCGGCCCGGCACCGGGCCGGGGACCGGCACTCACTCGGAGCCGCGGTGCGCCGACGGCTCGCCGCTCTCGGCCTCGGGCGGGGCCTGGTGCTCGGGGAAGGACCGCACCGCGGTCGCCTCGTCGACCAGGCAGGTGCGGCAGAAGTCCTCGCCGAACGGCGTCAGGTGGATGCTGCGCCGCACCACCTTGGCGAACTTCACGCGGTGGCAGGCCTCCAGCACGTCGGGCTGCGCCTCCAGCACCTGGTAGTCCATCGGGTCGCGCAGCGGCTCGCGGGAGAACCACACCAGCCCGAGGCGGAACAGGTTGTTGAGGTACGCCGGCACCTGGTCGACGTACCGGCACCCCGCGCGCGCCCCGATCATCGTGAGGCCCGGGGCGATGAGCTGGCTGCTGACCATCCCGATCGGGCCGCCGGTGCGCACGTCGACGCTGGGCTGCGGGCCGTGCTCGAGCAGGAGCAGCAGCACCCGCGCCTCGTCGGGGGCCAGCTCGCCGAGCATCCGCTCGTACGCCGGGTGCCCGTCGCGCTCGCTCCACACGTCGCGCGAGCGCTCCAGGAGCTCGGCGCCGCGCTCGCGCAGCGACGGCCGGCGCGGGTCGGGCCGCGGGGCCTCCTCGCCGTCACGCCGGGCGCCGCGGGCGGGGCGCTCGACGGGCTCGGAGAACGAGCCCAGCGTCTCGCCGGCCCGCACCAGTGCCGAGGAGATCGGGATGCCCGCCGAGACCGAGCGGGCCAGGTCGCTGACCACCTGGACCGCCTCGGTGGCCTCGTGCGCCAGCGCGGCCGCCTCGTCGGGGTCGGTCACCGCGCGCGCCAGGCGCGCGGTGCTGCGCAGCGACTGGCGCACCCCCCAGCCCGTGGTGTGCCACGCGGCCGACGCGGCGACCCGGGCCAGACCGGGCAGCGCCTCGACCGCCGGGGCCAGCCGGTCGTGGGCGGGCCGGTGCAGGTCGGTCCGGTGGGGGGCGGTGCCGTCGTGGGCGGGGTGGTCGTCGGCGGTTGCGGGCTCCGGGGGCAGCGGCGCACCGGCCGGTGGCGTCACCTCGTCGTGCAGATCGGTCATGACCAGCCCTCCTGACGGCTCATGCGACGCCGAAGACCCACAGGTGCAGGAACCCGCCGCCGAGACCCATGATGGCGCCGTGGGCGTAGAGCATCCACTCGTCCTCCCGGATGGCCGAGCGCATCATCTCCACGAAGTCGCGCGGCGGCAGCTCCTTGGTGCGCCGGGCGATCAGCACCTGGATGCGGTCGGACTGCTGGCGGCTGAACTCCGGGTCGCGGAACGGGGTCAGGGTGCGCCCCACCGCCTCCTGGGCCACCTGGTCCCGGATGGTGTCGAAGCGCCGCGTGCCGACCGCGACCCGCACCGCGCCGCGCGCCGGGCCCACGGCCCGCTCGATGGCCGGGCGCAGCGAGTGCGCCAGCATCTGTCGGGTCCGGTCGCCGCTGGGGCCGTCGAGCAGGAAGTCGCCGATCCGCTCGAGGGTGATGACGTCCTCGGCGATGATCCGCGCGTACACCTCGGCGGCCTCCTCCTGGCGGCGCAGGAAGAGCCCGTGCACCTTGACCCCCAGGATCCGCCGCGGCTCGGGCGGCTCGAAGATCAGCCACATGCCCAGGGCGTTGGTGATCCAGCCGACCACCACGCCCATCACCGGCAGCAGCCACCACTGCCCGAAGACGCTGTCGACGACCGCGACCGGCACGCCGAGGGCGAAGCCGAAGACGAAACCGAACGCGACCATCAGGTTGAGCTCGCGCTGGCCGAAGTCGCGGAAGATCCGCACCACCAGCGACGGGTTGTCGCGGAAGTGGTCGATGACCATGATCTTGGGGTCGAGCAGCTGGTCGATGTGCACCCCGATCTCGGTGGTGATCCCGCTGACCACCCCGGACAGCTGCGACTGCACCCGCTCGACGATCGCCTGCCGGATCGGACGCGGCAGGTCGCGCCAGAGCCGCGGGTGCTCGCGGCGCATCACCGCCTCCACGAGGTCGGGGACCTCGGGCCGGAAGGACTCCACGATGTGCTCGGCGATCCGCTCGGGCTCGAGCTGCTGGTAGAACTCCGCCGGCGTGCCGAGCTTGGAGATCGCCTTGTCGACGGCGATGGAGCCCATCTTGGCCGCCCGGGCCGGCACGATGCCCTGCCACCCGATGCCGCCCTGCAGGATGCCGGGCACCTCCTGCAGCTTGCGCGGCAGCACCCCGGCCAGCTCACGCATGCCGGGGATCCGCACGCCCTTGAAGTGCAGCGGGCTGAAGAGCATGAACAGGCCCGACCAGTTGATCAGCCAGCCGACGACGCCGGTGAAGACCGGGATCGTCAGGAAGTGGACCCAGTCGATGCCCGCGACCCAGCCCTCGAACCAGCCCACGAACCAGTCCACCGGTTGCCTCGCCCTTCGTCCGGCCCTCCCCGGAGCCTGCCCCGGGGGCCGGGCACCCGGGCTGACCAGGCGAGACTAGCGGCGCGCCCCCGGCCGCGACAGGGGCTCGGTAGCGTTGTGGTGTGCCTCTCGACAGCGCTGGTCCCGCGCCCGACCTGCCGACCGACCACGTGGCCGACCTGTTGGCCGACCTGCCCGAGCACCGCCGGCGCACCTTCGCCGCCCGGGTCGAGCGCTGGCGCCCCGACCTGGTCGCGGCGCTCGAGGAGGTCGCCGACGACCCCGAGGGGGTCGCCGAGCGGCTGCTGCGGGTGGCCGCCAGGCGCTTCGCCGAGCGCAGCGACGACCTGCACGACCTCGACGAGCGGCGCACCCTGGCCCCCGACTGGTTCCAGCGGCCCGGCGTCCTGGGCTACGCGGCGTACGTCGACCGGTACGCCGGCACCCTGGCCGGCGTCGGCGAGCGCCTGGACCACCTGCGCGACCTCGGTGTCACCTACCTGCACCTGATGCCGCTGCTGCGGCCGCGGCCGGCGCCCAACGACGGCGGCTACGCGGTGATGGACTACCGCAGCGTGCGCCCCGACCTGGGCACCATGGACGACCTGCGCGCGCTGACCGCCCGGCTGCGGGAGGCCGGGATGAGCCTGTGCCTCGACCTGGTGCTCAACCACGTGGCCCGCGAGCACGAGTGGGCCGCGCGGGCGCGCGCCGGCGAGGCGGCGTACCGCGACTTCTTCCACGTCCACCCCGACCGCACCGAGCCCGACCGGTGGGAGGAGACGTTGCCCGAGGTCTTCCCCGACTTCGCGCCCGGCAACTTCACCTGGGACGACGAGCTGCAGGGGTGGGTGTGGACGACCTTCAACGCCTGGCAGTGGGACCTCGACTGGTCCAACATGGCGGTGCTCGAGGAGTTCGCCGACATCATCTGCGACCTGGCCAACGCCGGGTGCGAGGTCTTCCGCCTCGACGCGATCGCCTTCACCTGGAAGCGGCTGGGCACCGACTGCCAGAACCAGCCCGAGGTGCACGCGCTGACCCAGGCGCTGCGGGCGGTGGCCCGGATCGCCTGCCCGGCGGTGGCCTTCAAGGCGGAGGCGATCGTCGGCCCGCGTGACCTGGTCGCCTACCTCGGCGAGGGCCGCCACCACGGCAAGGTCAGCGACCTCGCCTACCACAACGCGCTGATGGTGCACCTGTGGTCGATGCTGGCCACCGGCGAGACCTGGATGTCGTCGCACGCGCTGGCCTCGCTGCCCACCCCGCCCTCGACGACGGCATGGATCACCTACGCCCGCTGCCACGACGACATCGGGTGGGCGGTCTCCGACGAGGACGCCGCCGCGGCCGGGCTCGACGGCTTCGCGCACCGCCGCTTCCTCTCCGACTTCTACGACGGCTCGTTCCCCGGCTCCTGGGCGCGCGGGCTGGTCTTCCAGTCCAACCCCGCCACCGGCGACAAGCGGATCTCCGGCTCGCTGGCGTCGCTGGCGGGGCTCGAGGCCGGCGACCCGCACGCGCTCGACCGGGTGCTGCTGGCGCACGCGGTGGTGCTCGGCTTCGGCGGGGTGCCGGTGATCTGGATGGGCGACGAGGTCGGGTTGCTCAACGACCCCGACTGGGACGCCGAGCCCGAGCACGCCGAGGACAACCGGTGGGTGCACCGGCCCCGGATGCCGTGGGCGGCCGACGGCGGCGTGCCCGACCCGCACGGGCTGCTGCCGCGCCTGCAGCACCTGGTCGGCGTACGACGCTCGCTGCCGCACCTGCACGCGGCCACGCCCGCCGAGGTGCTCGACCCGCCCGACACCGGCGTCTTCCACGTGCTGCGCCGCCACCCCGAGGGCCCGTTCCTGGCGCTGCACAACATGACCGCGACCGAGCGGCGGGTGCCGTGGTGGCTGCTGGAGCAGGTCGGCCTGGGCCGCGACGGCGCCCCGGTGCACGACCACCTCGCCGGCGGCCCGGTCCGCGCCGCCGACGGCCACGTCCTGCTGGCGCCCTACACCGTCGCCTGGCTCACCGACCCGGCCTGAATCTCCCGCCGAGCAGTCCCAGATCTCCCGCCCACCCGGCCTGGACCTTCGGCCCAGTCGTCCCAGATCTCGCGCCGAGCCGGCCCGTCCCGCGCGGCCGGCGATCCGGGCCGGGTCAGCGCGAGATCTTCGCCGGGTCAGTGGGGGATTTGGGCCGGGTCGGCGGGGGATTTGGGACGGGTCAGCGGGGGCGGCGCCAGACCACGACCGAGCCGGAGGCGTCGGGCGGGCGCAGGACCGGCAGCTTGTTGGGGGGCAGGTCGCCACGGCGCACGGCCACGGCCTGGCGCAGCGCGGCGCGGGTGGCCTCGAGCTCGGCCACGAGCTCCTCGTTGCGCGCGGACAGGGCGCTGACCCGGTTCTCGAGGTCGAGGATGCGGCGCACGCCCTCGATGCCGATCCCGGCGCCGGAGAGCTCGGCGATCTCGCGCAGCCGCTCGATGTCGCGCAGCGAGTAGCGCCGCCCCCCGCCACCGGTGCGTCCGGGCGTGATCAGGCCCAGCCGCTCCCAGGTGCGCAGCGTCTGGGGGTGCAGTCCGGTGAGCTCGGCGGCCACCGAGATGACGAAGACGGCGGCGTCGGGGTGGGCGTCACCGAAGGGGTTGCCCGACCGCCCCGCCATCAGGCACCTGCCTGCTCGAAGAGGTTGGCGCGCAGCGGCTTGGAGGCGGTGGCCTCGCGGTAGGCCTCGACGGCGGCGCGGGCCGGGGCGTCGAGGACGGCCGGCACCTGCACCTCGACGGTGGCCAGCAGGTCGCCGTGGGAGCCGTCGGCCTTCTTCGCGCCCTTGCCGCGCACCCGGAAGGTGCGTCCGTTGGGGGTGCCGGCCGGCAGCTTGAGCGTCACCGGCGCCCCGCCGAGCGTGGGGATCCGCACCTCGGCGCCGAGCGCGAGCTCGTCGAAGGAGACCGGCACGTCGATGGTCAGGTTGTCGTCCTTGCGGCCGAAGACCCGGTGCGGCGAGACCTTGACGGTGACGAAGAGGTCACCCGGCGGGCCGCCGTTCTCGCCGGGCGCGCCCTTGCCGCGCACCCGGATCCGCTGGCCGTCCTTGACGCCGGCGGGGATGCGGGCCTGGATGGTGCGCGCGGAGGTGCCGCGCCCGCTGCCGCGACAGGTCGGGCACGCCTCGTCGTAGACCAGCTGGCGGCCGCCGCAGGCCGGGCAGGTCTCGTTGACCGAGAACGAGCCGCCCATCGAGGCCACCACGAAGCCGGCGCCCTCGCAGGTGGTGCAGATGTGCGGCCTGGTGCCGGGCTTGCCGCCGGAGCCGCCGCAGGTGGTGCAGGCGGCCTCCGAGGAGAGCCGCAGCGAGACCGTGACCCCGTCCATGGCGTCGGTGAAGCTGATGGTGGCCGAGGTCTCGACGTCGCCGCCCTTGGTCGGGCGCGGCCGCGTCGTACGCCGCCGCCCGCCACCGCCGCCGCCGAACAGGTCGCCGAACATGTCGCCGAAGCCGCCGGCGCCACCACCGTCGCGCAGCAGGTCCTCGAGGTTGACGCCGCCGCCCTGGCCGCCGTAGCCACCGAAGCCACCGGCGCCGCCGCTGGGGAAGCCGCCGGAGCCGTAGAGGCGCCGCATCTCGTCGTACTTGCTGCGCTTGGCGGGGTCGCCGACGACGTCGTAGGCCTCGGCGACCTTCTTGAACGTGTCGTGCTTGGCGGTGTCACCGGGGTGGGTGTCGGGGTGGTTGGCGCGGGCGAGGCGCCGGTAGGCCTTCTTGATCTCGTCGGCCGAGGCGTCCTTCTTGACGCCGAGCACCGCGTAGAAGTCCTTGCCCGCCCAGTCGGCGCGCATGCCGTCGGTGTCGCTCACGTGGTCCTCACCTCGATCCCTGGTCTCGTGCGGGTGCTGCGGGCCGGCCCGGGGCCGGCCCGCAGCGGGTCGTGCGAGTGCTACTGGTCCTGCTGGTCCTGCTGGTCCTGCTGGCCGGCCTGGGCGTCGCCCTCGGCCGGGTCGACCACCAGCACCTGCGCGGCCCGCACCACCCGGTCACCGATGCGGTAGCCGGCCTTGGCGATGACCTTGCAGGTCGTCACGCTCACCTCGGGATCCTCCCCGATGTGGGAGAGGGCCTCGTGGAGGCTGGGGTCGAACGGGTCGCCGGGCGCGCCGAAGCGGGTCAGCCCCGCCGTGCCCACGGTGCGCTCGAGCTGCTCGGCCACGGCCTTGAAGCCACCCTCGAGGGGCTCGTGCTCGCGGGCCCGGTCGATGGTGTCGAGGACCTCGGTGATCGGGGCGAGCGCGGCGTACGTCGCGTTCTCCTTGATCAGGTCGCGGTCCCGCTCGACGCGGCGCTTGTAGTTGACGAACTCGGCCTGGAGGCGCTGGAGGTCGAGCGTGCGCTCCTCCAGGGCGATGCGGGCCAGGGTCAGCTCGTCGTCCGCCGGGTCGGAGGCGCCGGCACCGTCACCAGCACCGTCACCAGCACCGGCCTCCTCGCCCGCGGCCGCCGCGTCGACGGCGGGGTCGGCCGCGGCGGGGTCACCGCCGGCCGCACCCGCCTCGACGTCGGTCTCGCTGACCATCTCGGCCGCCTCGTCGGGGAAGGCCCCCTCGGGCGGGGGGATGTTCTCCTCGTCGCGGGGCTGGGTCACTTGCTCTCACCACCGTCGGCACCGTCGGTGCCGTCGGTGCCGGGCTCGTCGTCGACCACCTCGGCGTCGACGATGTCGTCGTCGCCCTCGCCGGTCGCCCCGGTGGTGCCACCCGCGGCGGCCTGGTCGGCCTCGGCGGCGGCGTACATCGCGGCGCCCATCTTCTGGCTCGACTCGTTGAGCTTGGTCAGCCCGGCGTTGAGCTCGTCGGCGTCGGCGTCGTCCTTCTCGAGCGTGGCCTTGAGGGCGTCGACGTCGGCCTGGACCTCGGTCTTGACGTCGTCGGGCAGCTTCTCGCCGTTCTCGGAGAGGAACTTCTCGGTCGTGTAGACGAGCTGGTCGGCCTGGTTGCGGACCTCGATCGCCTCGCGACGCTTGGCGTCCTCCTCGGCGTACTGCTCGGCCTCCTTGACCATCCGGTCGATCTCGTCCTTCGACAGCGCCGAGCCGCCGGAGATGGTCATCGACTGCTCCTTGCCGGAGCCCTGGTCCTTGGCCGAGACGTGCACGATGCCGTTGGCGTCGATGTCGAAGGTGACCTCGATCTTCGGCACGCCGCGCGGGGCCGGGGGCAGGCCGGTGAGCTCGAAGTTGCCCAGCGGCTGGTTCTGCGCCCACATCTGGCGCTCGCCCTGGGCGACCTTGATCTCGACCGAGGGCTGGTTGTCGTCCGCGGTGGTGAAGATCTCCGAGCGCTTGGTCGGGATCGTGGTGTTGCGCTCGATGAGGTTGGTCATCACGCCGCCCTTGGTCTCGATGCCCAGGGAGAGCGGGGTGACGTCGAGGAGCAGCACGTCCTTGACCTCGCCCTTGAGGACGCCGGCCTGCAGGGCCGCGCCGATCGCGACGACCTCGTCGGGGTTGACGCCCTTGTTGGGCTCCTTGCCGCCGAGCAGGTCCTTGACGACCTCGGTGACCGCGGGCATCCGGGTCGAGCCGCCGACGAGCACGACGTGGTCGATCTTGTCGATCGCGACGCCGCCGTCCTTGAGCACGGCCTGGAACGGGGCCTTGGTGCGGTCGAGCAGGTCGGCGGTCATCTTCTGGAACTCCGAGCGCGTCAGGCGCTCCTCGAAGTGCAGCGGACCCGACTCGCCGTGGGTGATGTAGGGCAGGTGGATCGTGGTCTCGGAGCTCGAGGACAGCTCGATCTTCGCCTTCTCGGCGGCCTCCTGGAGGCGCTGCTTGGCGATCTTGTCGGCCGCGAGGTCGACGCCGTTGTTGTCCTTGAACTTCTTGACCATCCACTCCACGACGCGGGAGTCCCAGTCGTCACCACCGAGGTGGTTGTCGCCGGAGGTCGCCTTGACCTCGACGACGCCCTCGCCGATCTCGAGCAGGGACACGTCGAACGTGCCGCCACCGAGGTCGAAGACGAGGATGGTCTGGTCGTCGCCCTTGTCGAGGCCGTAGGCCAGCGCGGCCGCGGTGGGCTCGTTGACGATGCGCGAGACGTTGAGGCCCGCGATCTCACCGGCCTCCTTGGTGGCCTGGCGCTGGGCGTCGGAGAAGTACGCCGGGACGGTGATCACCGCGTCGGTGACCGTCTCGCCGAGGTAGGCCTCGGCGTCGCGCTTGAGCTTCTGCAGGACGAACGCGCTGATCTGCTGCGGCGTGAAGTCCTTGTCGTCGATCTTGGTCTTCCAGTCGGTGCCCATGTGGCGCTTGACCGACCGGATGGTGCGGTCGACGTTGGTGACCGCCTGACGCTTGGCGACCTCGCCGACGAGGACCTCGCCGTTCTTGGCGAACGCGACGACCGAGGGGGTCGTGCGGGCACCCTCGGCGTTGGCGATGACGGTGGGCTCGCCACCCTCGAGGACCGACACGACGCTGTTGGTGGTGCCGAGGTCGATTCCGACCGCTCGGGCCATGGTGTTACCTCCATCTAGGGGGACGTGCTGGGGAAGTCCGGTGCGACCATGCTGCGTCGCTGCCGACAGTCTGGCAAATTACCTGAGTCCGTTCAACTCAACTTTGCTCACTCGGTGCAATGCAATGGCGACCGGTTCCATTCCCGTGCTTGGCTGCGCCGCATGAGCGACCTGCTGCTGCGACCGCTGGGCCCGGGCGACGAGGCGCAGGCACGCGCCGCGCACACCGAGCTGGCCGCCGACGGGTTCGGCTTCCTGATGGCCACCCGCGACGGCGAGCCCTGGGCCGAGTACGTCGCGCGCATCGAGGGCCACCGCCACGGCGTGGGCCTGGAGGACTGGATGGTCGCCTCCACCTTCCTGGTCGCCGAGGTCGACGGCGAGATCGTCGGGCGCGCCTCGGTGCGCCACGAGCTCAACGACTTCCTGGCCACCTGGGGCGGCCACGTCGGGTACGGCGTGCGTCCCGCCCACCGCCGGCGCGGCCACGCCACCGCGATCCTGCGCGGCTGCCTCGAGGTGTGCCGCGGGCTCGGCATCGAGCAGGCGCTGGTGACCTGCGACGTCGACAACGTCGGCTCGGCCGCGGTCATCGAGGCCTGCGGCGGCGTGCCCGACGGGGTCGCCCCCGCTGGGGAGTCGGTCGCGGCGAAGCGGCGCTACTGGGTCCCGACGCGACCCTGAGCCGTGGTCACAGCAGCCCGGCGAGGCGCAGCGAGATGTCGACGATCGAGACCCGGTCGAGGTCGCGCACCTCGTCGAGGGTGAACCAGCGCGCCTCGTCGGTGCTGCCGTCCCGCTCGTGGGTCAGCTCGCCGCCGACGATCTCGGCGCGGAAGACGGTGCGCACGGCCTTGAGCGACCGGTCGCTGTCGTTGAGGCGACGGTGCGGGGGCAGCACGTAGGTGTCGACGCCCAGCAGGGCGCCGGCCACGACGTCGTACCCCGTCTCCTCGCGCACCTCGCGCACCACGGCCTGCTCGACGCTCTCGTCGATCTCCACGCCGCCGCCGGGCATCGTCCACTGCCGGCGCGAGCCCTCGTTCCACAGCGCGAGCAGCACGCGCCCCTGGTCGTCGGTGATGACGGCGTACGCCGCCAGCCGGGTGTCGTACTCGGTGTAGTGCACGTGAGCATCCTCTCCCCACCCCGTCGGCAGGAATGACCCAGGGCCTCGGGGGCATTGTGGAGACCATGAGCGTTCCCACCATCACCCTGAACGACCAGACGCAGATCCCGCAGCTCGGCTTCGGCGTGTTCCAGGTGCCGCCCGAGCAGACGGCGGACACCGTGACCAAGGCCTTCGAGGTGGGCTACCGGCACATCGACACCGCGCAGATGTACGGCAACGAGCAGGAGGTCGGCGTCGCGATCGCCGACTCCGGCATCCCGCGCGACGAGCTCTACGTGACCAGCAAGCTCAACAACGGCTTCCACCGCCCCGACGACGCGCGCCGCGCCTTCGACGACACGATGAGCCGACTCGGGCTCGAGCAGATCGACCTGTTCCTCATCCACTGGCCGCTGCCGACGCTGTACGACGGCGACTTCGTCTCGACCTGGCGGACCCTGGCCGAGTTCGTGGCCGACGGCCGCGCCCGCTCCATCGGCGTCTCGAACTTCCAGCCCGCCCACCTCGAGCGGATCATCGCCGAGACCGGCGTCGTGCCCGCGGTCAACCAGATCGAGGTGCACCCCTACTTCACCAACGAGGAGGCGCGCGCCGCCTCGATCCGCCACGGCGTCGAGGTCGAGGCCTGGTCGCCGATCGCCCAGGGCGCGGTGCTCTCCGACCCGGTGATCGGCGAGATCGCCGCCGCCCACGGCAAGTCGGTCTCGCAGGTGACCCTGCGCTGGCACGTCGAGCGCGGCGACATCGTCTTCCCCAAGTCGATGCACGAGGAGCGGATGCGCGAGAACTTCGACATCTTCGACTTCTCCCTCACCGTCGAGGAGGTCGAGCGGATCGCCGCCCTCGACCGTGGCGCCGAGGGCCGCCGGGGCCCCGACCCCGACACGTTCGACTACGTGCCGGGCTGAGCCCGTACGCCGCCCGGCCCGCCTCAGGTGAGCCGGGCGGCGACGTCGTCGGCCTCGGCGCGGGTCCAGCCGTCGCCGACCTGCAGGGTCGAGCCGATCCCGTCGGCCACCCGGGGCATCGCCACCAGGGTGCCGTCGACGACGACGGCGAAGCGGCCCTCCGAGCCGACCAGCCCCGCGACGAGCTCGCCCAGCGCGGCGGCCGCGGTCTCGTCGAGACCGACCTGCACGGCGTACCCGTCGGCGACCTCGACGACCTCGACGTCGCGCACCCCGCCGTCGACCCCGGCGGGGCCGAGCAGGAAGCCGGCGCCGCGCGGGTCGCAGGCCAGCATCGCCTCGCCCGTCGGCCCGTTGGTCGTGGGCGGCTCGCGCGAGCAGTCGAGCGACTCGAGGTCACCCACCAGCGCGGGGTCCAGCGCCTCGGGGCTGCGGCCCTGGACCGCGAGGACCGGTCGGGCCTGGAAGGTCGCCGGCGCGGCCGCCCCGCTGGGCGCCACGCCCGCCCCCGGCGTCGGCTCCGAGGGCACCGCGCCCTCGTCGGAGCACCCGCCGGCAGCGGCCGCCACGAGCAGCAGGGCCACCAGGAGCGTCGTACGCATGGCCCGAGCCTACGCGCGGCACGTGCGTCGGCTCGCTCAGCCGACCGTCACCTTGACCTCGTTGGAGGCGGTCTTGGAGTCGTTGTCGACGACCCGGAAGCGGTTGACGCCCTGCGCGCTGGTCTGCACGTACGTCGCGAAGGTCTCGTTGCTGACCACCGCGGTGACCGGGAAGTCCTGCCAGCCGCCGCTGACGAACTTCTGCACCTGCAGCACCGATCCCTCGCCGCCGGGGTAGACGCCGGTGAGGTCGATCTGGCCCATCGGGGCGTCCTGGGTCTGGCCGGCGGAGAGCGAGATCTGCTTCTTCGGGGCCTTGGTCTCGGACGGCTCCTCCGAGGGCTCCTGGCTCGCGGCGCCCCCGCCCGGCGCGGGCGCCAGGGTCAGCAGCGGACCCGAGGGCCCGGTGGTCTCGGAGGGCCGCGGCAGGTAGAGCGACGCGGCGTCGGTGGCGGCGGTCGTGGCCGACGAGCCGTCGATGCCCAGCACCCGGGTCACCGCCAGGGCGCCACCGCCGAGCACCAGCCCGACCGCGAGGCCGACGCCGACGAGCGCGAGCATCCCGGTCAGCACGGGGCGTTCGTCGTGCAGGGCCACGGGGTCCTCCGTCGTCTCGGCGCGGTGCAGGATCGGTACGAGCGTGCGCTCACCGCTCATTGTCGCGGAGAGCCGAGCCCGAACCAAGCCGCGACGCGGCCGGAGGGTCAGAGACCGCGCTTCCACACGATCTGCTCGTGCAGGCGCCGGCTGCGCCAGCCGTCGGCGGTGCGCACCAGCTCGTGGTGGTAGATCCCGCCGAGCTCGACGACCTTCTCCCCGCCCGCGCCGTCGGCCATCACCATCGGGTTGTGGAAGTACGCCGACGTGGTGGCGGTGTCCCCTGCCAGCACGGTCTCGACCTGGCCGAGCATGTGCATGCGACGCAGGAAGAAGGCCGGCAGCACCTCGGCCAGCCACGGCTTCACGACGTCGTACCCGCCCGTGATGCCGCCGGACTGGGTGTAGTCGATCGTCGCGTCGGCGGTGAAGACCGTGTCGAGCAGGTCCCAGTCGCCTGTGTCGATGGCCCGCGTGTAGCGGGTCAGGACGTCTGCCGCCTCGAGCCGGTCGCTGATCTCCTGGAGGTCCACGGGCCGAACTCTGGCACAGAACTGGAACACGTTCTAGTGTGGCGCCATGCGTTTCACCTATGCCGAGGCGATGACCCGCCTCGAGCTCTACGCCCCGCTCGCCCGGGCCGCCGAGGCCGCCGGCTACACCTCGATGACCGTGGCCGACAGCCTGATCTACCCCGAGGTCTCCGACTCGACCTACCCCTACACCGACACCGGCGACCGGGAGTTCCTGCAGGGCAAGGACTTCGTCGAGACCATGGTGATGTGCGCGCACCTCTTCGCGCTCACCACCACGCTGCGGCTGACGCCGTTCGTGCTCAAGCTGCCGGTGCGCCCGCCGGTGCTGGTCGCCAAGCAGGCCTCCAGCCTGGCCGCGCTCTCCGGTGACCGGCTCGGCCTCGGCGTCGGCCTCTCGCCCTGGCCCGAGGACTTCACCGCGATGGGCGTGCCGTGGGAGCGGCGTGGCAGGCGGATGGACGAGTGCCTCGACATCGTGCGCGGGCTGACCTCCGGCGAGTTCTTCTCCTACGAGGGCGAGTTCTTCTCCATCGAGTCCATGCAGCAGCGTCCCGCACCCGGGCGGCCGGTCCCGCTGCTGGTCGGCGGGCACGCCGACGCCGCGCTGCGCCGTGCGGTGCGCAAGGGCGACGGCTGGATGCACGCCGGCGGCGACGGCGAGGAGCTCGACCGGCTGCTGGCCCGGCTCGCCGAGATCCGCCGCGAGGAGGGCGACACCCGCGACGACTTCGAGGTGCACGTCATCTCGTACGACGCCTACGACCTCGACGGCATCAAGCGCCTCGAGGACAAGGGCGTCACCGACTGCATCGTCGGTTTCCGGGTGCCCTACATCAAGGGCCCCGACACCGAGCCGTTGGAGACGAAGATCAAGCACCTCGAGCAGTACGCCGAGAACATCATCGCCAAGGTCGGCGCGTGAGCGCCCCCGCCCAGGGGCGCGCCCCGTCGCAGGAGCCCACCGAGGACCCCGGCTGGGACCTCACCGCACCGCTGCGCGAGGCGATCGCCGAGGGCGAGCGCCTGGTCGCGACCGCCCCGTTCATCCGCACCGAGCAGGACCGGCTCGAGGGCTACGACTACCTGTCGGGGCGGATCCGGATGGCGATGCAGATGGCCTTCGACCACGATCTCGACCGGCCGCTGTTCATCAACTCCACCCACCAGTTCTCGCGGCAGGGCCTCGACAACCCCGACGCCGTCTATTTCAGCGCCTACCTGCGCGAGGGCGTCGAGTACGTCGTGCGCGGACGCCGCGGCAGCTCGGCCGACCTGTCGTTCCAGGTGATGGGCGGCGCCTACACCGCCGACTCGGCCGCCACCTCGCTGATGGCCTTCGACGACCGCGAGCTCGACGTGCGCCCCGACGGGTCCTTCGACTTCACCTACACCGCCGAGCCCGGAGCCAAGACGCTGATCGTGCGCGAGGTCTTCAACGACTGGGACACCGAGGAGCGCGGCACCCTGACCATCGAGCGCACCGACACCCTCGGGCGCCCGGCCCGCGACCTGACCCGCGAGCTGCTGGCCAGGAAGTACGAGGTCGCCGCGCGCACCCTCACCGGCTCGATCCGCACCTGGTTCGCCTTCCCCCACTTCTTCCAGTACGCCGAGCCGGTCAACACGCTCACCGTCCCGCAGCAGACCCCCGGCGGGCTGGCCTCGCAGCGCTCCTCGATCGGGCACTACGAGCTCGCCGAGGACGAGGCGATGGTGGTGACGGTCCCGCGCTGCGACGACTGCAGCTACCAGGCGATCCAGGTCGGCTCCGACTGGTACGCCTCGACCGACTACGAGACCCACCAGACGTCGCTGACCAAGGCCCAGGCGGTCACCGACCCCGACGGGCTGATGCGCTTCGTGGTCAGCGAGCACCCGCCCAGCGGCCACGCGGAGGCGCCGTACCTGGCGAACTGGCTGGAGACCACCGGGCACCGCACCGGCTCGATGATGCTGCGCTGGCAGCGCCTCGAGCGCGACCTCGGCCCCGACGACGGCCCGCGCGTGCAGGTCGTGCCGCTCACGGAGGTGCCGGCGCTGCTGCCGCACCTGACCCCGCTCACCCAGGAGCAGTACGCCGAGCGGATCACCGCCCGGCAGCGCTCGATAGCCCGGAGGATGATCAGTTGAGCACCACCGCCGTCGCGCCCGCGACCGACACCCCCGACGTCCCGGACCACGACGCCATCGACGCGGCGTACGCGCCGCTGCCGCTGCTGGCCGGCAAGGTGGTCGTGCTCTCGGGCGTCGGCCCCGGGCTGGGGCGGGCGCTGGGCGAGGAGGCCGCCCGGATGGGCGCCGACCTCGTGCTGGTCTCGCGCACCGCCTCGCGGCTGGAGAAGATGGCCGACGTGGTGCGCTCGCACGGGCGCCGGGCGCTGGTGGTGCCCACCGACGTCACCGACGGGGCCGCGCAGGCGGCGCTGGTCGAGCGGGCGCTCGAGGAGTTCGGCCGCGTCGACTGCCTCGTCAACAACGCCTTCGCGATCCCGCCGATGGACCCGATCAGCACCATCGGCCTCGACGCGCTGCGCGCCGCCAACGAGACCAACGTCTTCGCCCCGCTGCGCCTCTCGGCGGCGTTCGCCGACGCGCTGGCCGCGGCGCCGGGCAAGCCGGGCGGGTCGATCATCATGCTCAACTCGTGCGTGCAGTACTCCTCGCAGCCGGAGTTCTCCGGCTACAAGCTCTCCAAGGGGGCGCTGGCCCACCTCGCGTCGTCGCTGGCCACCGAGCTCGGCCCGCGCGGCATCCGCGTCAACAGCGTCGCACCGTCCTACATCTACGAGGACGTCAACAAGGCCTACTTCGACTGGATCGCCGCGGAGTCGGGGCGCACCCACGCCGAGGTGTACGCCGAGAAGGCCGCGCCGACCGACCTGCGGCGCCTCGCCTCGCCGGCGGAGATCGCGCGGGCCACGCTCTTCCTGGCCACCGACCTCGCCTCGGCCGTCAGCGGGCAGACCCTCAACGTCGACTGCGGTGAGTTCCACTCGTGAGCGGTGACAACGTGATGACCCGCGAGCGCGCCGACGTCGGGTCGTACGACGACATCGCGGCCGCCGCGGTACGCACCACCGGGATGGACGACTTCGGCGGCGACGCGCACGAGGAGGGCCTGCGGGTCCTCGTCGAGGACCTGAACAGCCCCGAGGCCGGGCTGACCGGGCGCGGCAACTACTTCCAGCGCTCCGAGGTCAAGAGCGCGCTGGTCGGGCGGCTGCTCACCCAGGCGCAGTTCAACGCGCGGCCCGAGCACGCCGACGTCCGCCTCGAGCGGCCGGTCTTCGTGATGGGCCTGCCCCGCACCGGCACCACCGCGCTGCACCGGCTGCT